>NZ_JABSNO010000015.1 GCF_013294015.1 Frigoriflavimonas asaccharolytica | reverse complement strand
TTTCTTTTTGCTTCCATTTTTTTCGATGTAAACTCATGACACAAATTTAAGGTTATTACTAATTTATGTGTCCAGGAATTAATCACGCTATTACCATAATTAACATTGTGTTTTTTGTTGTGATAATTAGAGCGGTGCTTTATTTAACTTTGAGTTATAAAAAGGAAGTGCTGTCTTCTATTTCTAAATTGACGTGAAAATAAAGAATTTATCAAAAGAATATAATTGGCATTTTAAGAAATCGTAAAATTAATTTAGTTGTTTTTTTTATCTTCAGATTAGCGCAAATATTTCTTACCCCAAAAATTATACGCCTGATCTCTTAATCCCCAAGTTTTGTGCGTAATTAGTCCCTGTTTTAGTCCTTTGAAAAGAAAAAAGTCTGTAAATACTAGATTTACAGACTTGTTTGCGGAGAGAGAGGGATTCGAACCCCCGGACCTGTTACAGTCAGTAGTTTTCAAGACTACCGCAATCGACCACTCTGCCATCTCTCCTATTTCTGAATTTGTTTCCGTTTTCAGAAGTGCAAATATAAGGTTGTTTTTCTACTTGGCCAAATATTTTATAAAAAAAATTAATTAATTTTTTAAAACCCAAAATCCTAAAAATATTGCCAAAATACCTATCAAAATACTCAAACCTACATATAATGCTAAAATGCCATAATTACCTTCCTGCCAAAGCGTATAATTCTCAATAGAAAATGCGGAAAACGTAGTAAAACCTCCACAAAATCCTGTTATTATTAAAAATTTTAGATAATTATCAACCTTTAAAAAATAAGCTGAAGCCAGGCCAATTAGAAAACAACCTACAATATTTACGGTAAAGGTTCCAAAAGGAAATCCTTTGATATTCCAAAGTTTTTGAGAAAAATTTGAAATCAAAAAACGCATAACGCTTCCTAAACCTCCACCAATAAATATATAGATTAATGCTTTCAATTAATTATATTCTATGTAATCTTTTGGCTTGTTTTCCAACTCACCCAGATATTTTTCTGCATCCATTGCAGCCATACAACCACTTCCAGCAGCAGTTATTGCTTGTCTGTAGATGTGATCTTGTACATCACCCGCAGCAAATATTCCTGGGAAATTAGTTCTTGTAGATTTAGAATCCGTTACCAAATATCCATTTTCATCCGTTGTCAATTGATCTTTGAAAATATCTGTATTCGGTTTATGACCAATCGCGATGAAAATTCCATGAACATCTATTTTAGATTCTTCATTCGTTTCATTATTAATGACAACAGCTCTTTCTACCAAACTATTTTCACCTTCAATACCTATTAATTCATGATGAAACAATACCGTTATGTTCTCAGTATTATCAACTCTGTGGATCATTGCTTTCGAAGCGCGAAACTCTCCTTTTCTAACCAAAATAGTTACATGTTTGCACAATTTTGCAAGATAAGTTGCTTCTTCTGCAGCAGTATCTCCACCACCAACTACGATGACGTCTTTTCCCTTGTAGAAAAATCCGTCACACGTAGCGCAAGCAGAAACTCCACCACCAGAATACTTTTTCTCATCATCTAATCCTAGATATTTTGCCGTTGCGCCTGTAGATATGATTACTGTTTTTGCAAAAAGCTCTTTTTTTCCTGCCCAAAGTTTATGAATACCACCAACTTCATTAGAAAATTCTGTTTTGGTAATCATTTCATAATGAACCTTCGTATCAAATCTTTCAGCTTGCTTTTGCAAATCGATCATCATTTCTGGTCCGGTTACTCCATTTGCATACCCCGGAAAATTATCAACTTCTGTAGTGGTTGTTAATTGTCCTCCAGGTTCCAGTCCTGTGTATAATTCTGGTTTTAAATCTGCTCTTGCTGCATAGATAGCTGCGGTAAAACCACTTGGTCCAGAACCAACAATGATGCAGTCTAAAATATTTTGCTCTTCCATATATAAGGATGTATTTTTTTTAATTTTTAATTGAGTCTGCAAATTTCGGAAATTTAATTAACTTATTTCCTTTGCGCAGAATTCTTTTGCGATGCCGCAAATAGATATTTTCTAAAATTGTGAATAATAACTTTTAGTTGGGAAGCTTGCAGTCTGTTCGTAAACTTCTAAAACGCAATCACTCTTCTCTCATTTATGCCTTCTTTTCTCCTTCATTTTTCACGAAAAAAAATCCAATAAACTTTGGTTGCTAAAAATTGATAAAAAATCACATTAAAATCTGATCAAATCGCAAAATTCTGCCACCATTTTTTCAGCAATCATCTTCTATTAATTATTTCCTCAAACTGCCTGCATTCAAAATTTTATAAACCATTTCCTTCAAAAGTTCACTATCAGAAGTTTGGTTTGCGCCCAAACCTTTGCTCTTCATATCTGCATCTCGCAATGTAGAAATAATTTTAGAAATATGTTTTAAGGGGTAATTTCTTGCTGCTTCTGCATAATCTTTTATAAAATATGGATTAACACCCAATGCTGTAGCAATGTTTTGAGGATTTTGGCCAACCATCAATTGATAAATCATCAGTTTTGAAAAGAAATCAAACAATCTTCCAACCGTCATAATCAATGGATTGGTTTTTGGATTTTTACCCATAAAATAAACAATTCTATAGGTCTTGTTACCATTTTTACTACCAATTGCATTTTGAAGTTCAAATACGTTGTATTCTTTGCTTATTCCAATATGTTTCTCTACCAATGCTTCATTCAAAACTGCATCTTTTGGCAAAAGCATTTGCAGTTTATTTAATTCATTAATGATTCTAGAAAGATCATTCCCAAGATATTCTGCAAGCAAATGAGAGATATTTGGTGCAGTTTGTATTTTTAAAGCTGTGCATTGTTCGGCGATCCATTTTGCAAGATTATAATCTCGAATTGGTTCACTATCAAAAAGCATTTTATTGGCTTTCAGCGTTTTTGTGAATTTTTTTCTACTGTCTAAACCTTTTTTCTTATAACCCAAAACTAAAGTAGTGGTTGGAACGGGGTTTTCCAAATATTTGTTGAAAATCTTCTCTGCTTCCAAACTCAAATGTAAATCTTGCGCTTCTTTCACGATGATGAGATTTAAATCTCCAAACATAGGAACTTGCTGCGCCAAAGATATTATTTCGGCAACATTCGTGTCTTTTCCGTAGATTACTGTTTGCCCGAAAGCTTTTTCATCTTCGGATAATACATCGTTTTCAAAGGCCTTTAAAACGGTATCTATATAATATGGTTCTTCGCCTTGAAAAAAGTAAAAGGGTAGAAGTTCTTTATTTTTAATAGATTTGAGGACAGAATTTAATTCTTTCATAAAATAATGGAACTGCCAAAACTAAATTTCAGCGCAAATTTTGATTTCAAACTCAAGAAAAACAAAGATAAGATTTTTATTTATGATTTGGTGCGCAAAAATTGGTTTCTGCTGACACCAGAAGAATGGGTGCGCCAACATTGGATTCTTTACTTTTTGAAAATTAAAAATTACGCTGCATCTGCATTAATAGTAGAAAAGAAAATCGAAATAAATAATGTTACCAAAAGATTGGATCTATTAATCACAGAAAAAACGAAACCGATTATTTTAATTGAATGTAAAGCGCCCAACATTAAATTGACAGAAAAAACCTTTGAACAAACTGCCAGATATAATTCTATTGTTTGCGCGGAAGAAATAATTTTATCTAATGGGATTCAACATATTACGGCAAAATTTATTGATGAAAATTATATTTTTGAGCCTAAAGAATTTTAGAAATAATGTCTATTAGCAATTTATCTAAAGATAATTTATCCCTGAAAATATATTCCAATTTTAAAAAATGAAAAACCTTTATTGAAAAATTAATACTTGTTGTGCATTTGGGAATATTTTTTTTAACGCAAAGAATTTCAATTATTTACATTTATTTTAAGTAAGCAAAGAATGCGAATATTCGCATTTGAAGCGAACGCTTAATCAAATCTGCTTGCAGATTCCACTTTGCTAACTTAAATATGACGTAAAAAGAAAACTTTGCGTTTATTTTTTTAATTAACTGATTTTACATTTTAAACTCTAAATCCACAATAGGTATTTAATTCTATAAAAATATTTGAGTATTTCGCTCTTGAATTTCACTACATATTAAAAATAATTTTCCTATTTTTGACCAATGGAAAATTTCATAGTTTCTGCAAGAAAATACCGCCCAAAAGAGTTTGATACTGTTGTTGGACAATCTCATATTACAGAAACTTTAGAGCATTCCATCGCCAACAATCGCGTTGCACAGGCTTTGCTTTTCTGCGGACCACGTGGTGTGGGAAAGACATCTTGTGCTAGAATTTTCGCTAGAAAAATAAATGAAAAAGACGGATCTACTTCTGAAGATGGCTTTGCCTACAATATTTTTGAATTAGATGCCGCATCCAACAATTCTGTAGATGATATCCGAGAATTAACGAGCCAAGTTCGCTTTGCTCCGCAAGTTGGGAAGTACAAAGTATATATCATTGATGAGGTTCACATGCTTTCTTCTGCAGCTTTCAACGCTTTTTTGAAGACTTTGGAAGAACCGCCAGAACATGCAATTTTCATTTTAGCAACTACAGAAAAGCACAAAATAATTCCTACCATTTTATCAAGATGTCAGATTTATGATTTTAATAGAATCACTATTGAAGATATCCAAAAACATCTGGTAGAAATTGCAGGAAAAGAGGACGTGAAATATGAAGAAGACGCACTATATTTAGTTGCACAAAAAGCTGATGGTGCTTTGCGAGATGCACTTTCTATATTCGATCGCCTTTCTACTTTCACAAAAAAAAATATAACATTAGAGCAAACTGCAGATATTTTAAATATTCTGGATTATGATCAATATTTAAAAATTGTAGACGCTACTTTTGAAAATAATATTGCCGAAGTTTTGACGCATTTCAACGAGATTTTGAAGAAAGGTTTTGATGCGCACCTCTTCATCGCAGGTTTAGGAAATCATTTCCGAGATTTGATGATGGCGCAAAATGCTGCAACCTTACATTTAATAGAAACTGGCGAACAAACCAAAGTGAAACTATCTGAACAAGCCACAAAATGGAAAGCGCAGATGTTGATAGATGCCATAGAAATTTGCAATTTTGCAGACATCAATTACAAAAATTCAAAAAATCCTAGATTAACCGTAGAAATTGCTTTGATGCAATTGTCCAGTTTGTCTGCAGCTGAAGAGATTAGTAAAAAAAAAAGTTCCTAATTCTAGCGCCATTTCTTGAAAAAATTTCAAAAGATTTAGTAAAAGAGAATGTAGAAAAGCCCGTAAAAGCTCCTACAATATTGGAAGAAATTCCTGCAGAAGTTGTAGTAAAAAAAGCGGAAAAACCTCTATTGAAGCAATCTTCACCTTCTAAATTTAGTATAAAAAACATTTTAGAATCAAAACCAGAAGAAATTTTGGAATCTACTTCTGAAAATCTTACAAAAAATCTTCCCGCAAATCACTTCACAGAAACAGATTTGCAAAAATATTGGCATTCTTTTTTAGAAAATATTCGCAAAGATGATATTGTTACCTACAATGCCATAAGCGGATTTAAGTTGATAAAACTTGAAGAAAATACCATCGAAATACGTTTTCCATCTCACACTGCAAAATCTGAATTTGATAAAATCTCTCATGATTTTCTCAACGGTTTTTCTCATGTAGTAAATAACCACAGCATAGAAATAAAGTTTGAAAATCTTGGTGGACAAATGAAAAAACAAGCGACAACCAAACGAACAATTTTTGATTCATTTTGCGAAATAAATCCATTATTGCGAGAACTAGATAAGACCTTTAAATTTGATCTAGACTAAATTGTAAGAACTGAAAAAACTACCTGCATTCTTTTTAACGCTCAATTTTTAAAGTGTTCTTAGGGAAATTTGGCTTTTTCTATTAGATAATTTATTAAAAATGCTATTATTTTTGTGGTAGAAGGTTTTCTATTTTTATAATAATATTTTTAAACTGAAAAATTGTACTTTTGTAAAATTTACTATCAAATATTTATAATTAATGGAACTTAATACCATACAAAATTCTTGGAAAAATAATTTCAAAAATCCCATCATAATCGCAGGACCTTGCAGTGCAGAGAGCGAAACTCAGATGCTAGAAACTGCAGAAAGAATCAAAAATTCCGGTTTAGAAATTCCAATATTTCGCGCAGGAATTTGGAAGCCACGTACGAAACCTAATGGTTTTGAAGGAGTTGGAGTCATCGGTTTGGGCTGGCTAAAAAAGGTGAAAGAAGAGTTTGGTTTTCAAACTGCTACAGAAGTAGCAAATTCGCATCATGTAGAAGCTGCTTTAAAGGCAGATGTAGATATTCTTTGGATTGGAGCACGATCTACCGTTAATCCTTTTACCATGCAAGAAATTGCAGAAGCTTTGGAAGGAACTGAAAAAACTATTTTAGTCAAAAATCCAGTAAATCCAGATTTAGCTTTGTGGATTGGTGGTTTTGAAAGATTGTTGGCGAAAAACATCACCAATTTAGGTGCAATACACCGTGGTTTTTCTACGTACCAAAAAACAAATTACAGAAATACGCCGAATTGGCAAATTGCTTTAGATTTCAAAAATCAATTTCCAAATATTCCTTTATTTATAGATCCTTCACATATTGTTGGAAAAAGGGATGGTTTGGCAGAACTTACTCAAAATGCTATAAATTTAGGCTATGATGGCGCAATGATAGAAACACACTGCAATCCAGATGCTGCTTGGAGTGATGCAAGTCAGCAGATTACGCCAGAAGTTTTGGCTACCTTAATTTCAAATTTAAAAATTAGGAATGCCAATTCAGATTTATCGCAAGAAAATTTAGAGCAGAATAGAAGCATTATTTCCGATATAGATTCTCAATTGATAGATTTACTTTTTGAAAGAATGAAAATCTCTGAAAAAATTGGAATCTACAAGAAAGACAACAATATTGCTGTATTTCAACCAGAACGTTGGAAAATTATCAATCAGTATGCGCTACAAAAAGCAAGTCTTACCAATATGTCTGCTTCATTCATAGAAAAGGTCTTCAAAGCAATTCACGAAGAATCTGTAGAAGTTCAAAATGGAATTATGAATAATGGGAGTTAGTTTTTATAGTAAATTTTTATAATTTAAAGCATGAAAAAAAAATTTAACAATTGAAAGGTCTCATCATAAAATCTACCGGAAGTTGGTACCAAGTAAAAGATTCGGATACATCAATTGTATATGAGGCTAGAATTCGTGGAAAATTTAAATTACTAAAAAATAGATTAACAAATCCCTTGTCCGTCGGAGATTATGTAGAATTTCAATTGGAGATTGATGATGTAGCGTGGATTACTAAAATAGAACCGCGCAGGAATTATCTTATCCGGAAATCTGTAAATCTTTCTAGAGAAGCGCACATTATCGCTTCAAATATAGATATTGCGTGTGCATTATTTACACTTAAATATCCTGAAACTTCGCTTGGTTTTTTAGATAGATTTCTAGCTTGTTGCGAAGCCTACGATATAAAGCCCATCATTTTATTCAATAAAGTTGATCTTTTAACTGATGCAGAAAAAGAAATAGTAACAGAAATAGAAGCAGACTACCAAAAAATAGGCTACGAAACCTTGGCAATTTCGGCTTTTTCTAAATTTAATTTGGAAATTTTGCAGCAAAAAATTAAGGATAAAGTTTCTGTATTTTTTGGACATTCTGGGGCAGGAAAGTCTACTTTGGTAAATGCACTTCAAAATGATTTGCACATTAAAACAAATGAAATTTCTGCATCTCAACTTAAAGGAAAACATACCACAACCTTTGCGCAGATGCATTTCTGGGATTTTGGAGGAAGCGTGATAGATACTCCTGGAGTTCGAGAATTTGCAATGATTGATGTTTTGCGCGAGGAAATTCAACATTATTTTCCAGAAATTTTTAAAAAAAGTGATGAATGCAAATTTTATAACTGTTTGCACATCAATGAACCGAAATGCGCGGTGTTAAATGCTACAGAAAATGGCGAAATTCTAGTTTCTAGATATATTACTTATTTAAAATTGATGGAAGAAGCTGATGAAATGGAGAAAAAATAAGACTTTAATTATTGAAACTTCAGATTTTGTTATATCTAAACTAGTACTTATAATTAAATGAAGAAAATATATGATTTTATTATTTGATACTTATTATTTTGATTCAAAAGCTAAAACTGTATGCATTTCATTTGAAGATTGGGCTAAAGAAGATCAATATGAAGTACTCGAAGAAACGATTGAAGGCATTCAAGAATATGTTTCGGGCGAATTTTATAAAAGAGAGTTACCGTGTATTTTAAGCCTAATTAAAGGTATTGATTTAAACAAAGTAACCTTGATAATTATTGATGGTTTCGTATATTTAGATGATCATCAAAAAAAAGGATTAGGAGCTTATTTATACGAAAATTTAGATCGTAAAATTCCCATCATCGGTGTGGCAAAAAGAGATTTTTTCGCAATAGAAAATTTGAGAGAAAAAATATACCGCGGTGGTAGTCAAAACCCTTTATTCATAACTTCTATTGGAATAGATCTAGATATAGCAAGCAAGCTAATCAAAGATATGAAAGGTGAATACAGAATTCCAACGCTGCTTAAAACTGTGGATCACTTGACCAGAATAGAATAGATATGATCAAAATTCTATAGCAACAGAAAAATTCAATACTTGATTAAATTAAAAAAACAAAAAAAGCTGAAGTTCAAACTTCAGCTTTATTAAAAATAATAGGTAAATTATTATTTTTTAGATTCTTCGATAGAAACTTTTCTAAATTCTTTCAACATTTTTTCTAGTTCTAATGTTGCTTTTCTTGCTCTTGCTCCTGCAGCTTTTACACCTTTTTCCATTAGAGAATCAGATTCTGTTTTGAATGCTTCAAATTCTGCGTGGATCTTTTCTACTAGTTCTTTCATAATATATTTTTTAATTAGTAATGCAATAATACTGCTTGTAGATGAAAATAAAAAATAAAACGGACTAAAATATCTGCATTGTAGCGAATTTTAACAAAATTTATTAAGTTAATTCATAAAAAAACCCCAACCGAAGTTGGGGTAAAAACTAATAACCATGAAAACTCAAATTAAATTATGAGAATCTACAATCATATTTGCAAGATGTATGCCACGATTTAAAAACAAGTGTTAAAATATTTGTTAAATATTCTTTAAAGTTTTTGTACTTTTGCGCGACTAAAAAAAATAAAAATATGAGTACAAATATTACTTTCACGATGATAAAGCCAGATGCTGTTGCAGATGGTCACATTGGTGCAATATTAGGCAAGATTTCTGGAGCTGGATTTAAAATTAAAGCTTTAAAATTAACACAACTAACTGTTGCAGATGCACAAAAATTTTACGAAGTTCACGCAGAGAGACCTTTCTACGGAGAATTGGTAGACTTTATGAGCTCTGGACCAATTGTAGCAGCTGTATTAGAAGGTGAGAATGCAGTAGAAAGTTTTAGAAGTTTAATTGGTGCTACAAATCCTGCAGAAGCTGCAGAAGGAACAATTAGAAAAATGTTTGCAAAATCTATTGGAGAAAATGCGGTACATGGTTCAGATTCTGACGAGAATGCTCAAATTGAAGCAGCATTTCACTTTGCAGGAAAAGAAATTTTCTAATTAATTCTATAGTAATTTAAATAGTAAATTTAAATTTTTTATAAAAAACCACAAGTTTAATCTTGTGGTTTTTTCGTTTTGCATACAAAGATTATTGAAAATTAAATAATTAGCCTCATCTAATAATTCCTATTTTTATTTCATTGATTTTTAAAATATCTCTAATGAAAAAAGGTCTTGTCTGGTTCAAAAATGATTTACGATTGCATGATAATGAGGCTTTGCAAAAAGCTTTGGAAGAATGCGACCAACTGGTCTTTTGTTTTTGTATAGAACCCAATCTTTTTAAAAATATTTCGCTAGGATTTCGAAAAGTTGATATCAATAGATTTAAATTTTTACAGCAATCTGTAGATGATTTAAAAGAAAATTTAGAAAAAATAGGAGGGCATCTAATAATAAGTGACAAGTCTGCATCAGATTTTATTCCTAATTTAATTGAAGAATATGATATCTTGAACATCTATGCGGAAGAAGAATATGCAAGCGAAGAATTAAATATTATAAAAGAATTGCAGCATAAAATACCTGCTACTAACTTCCATTTCTATTGGGGGAAAACTTTATATCATAAAAACGACATCCCTTTTGCAATTCCTGAAATACCATTGACCAGCAAAGCATACAGAATCCCAGCTGGAAAAGAAGCAGAACCTAGAAAAATTTTTGAAGCACCTGAAAAAATAATTTCTTGCAAAAATGCCAAAAGCACTCAATTTCCATCTTACAAAAAATATGGATTTACAAAAAAAGAATATGATTCTGCAAAGCCAATATTGCGAGGAGGAGAAACACAAGCATTAGAAAGATTGCAATATTATACTTTTGAATCTGAATTATTAACGGGATATCGTTGGTCTAGAAATAGATCTCAAGGTTTAGATTACTCTTCAAAATTTTCACCGTATTTAGCATTAGGTTGCATATCTCCTCGTAAAATTTATGAAGTAGTGAAAGAATATGAGCAACAGATTAAAAAAAATCAAAGTACATGGTGGTTAATTTTTGAGTTGGTATGGCGAGATTATTTTACTTTTAAAGGTATGCGTTTTGGCGATGAAATTTTCTACACAAAAGGATACAAAAACAAAGAAATTCACTGGGAAAATGATCCTGTGAAATTTCAAAAATGGTGTGAAGGCAATACGGGAATTCCTTTTATAGATGCTCACATGCGACAATTGAATGAAGTAGGATACATGAGCAACCGCGGACGTGTGAATTGTGCTAGCTATTTTGTGCACGATTTGCAAATTGATTGGACTTGGGGAGCTGCTTATTTTGAAAGTAAATTGATAGATTATGATGTTTCTTCCAATTGGATGAATTGGCACATGCAAGCTTTTGAAATTTGGTACACCAATCCTGTACATCAATCCAACAAATACAAAGCACAAGAATACATACAAGAATGGATTCCCGAATTAAAAGGAAAAAACAAAATTGAGACTTTAATTCCGTGGGAATTTGAAGTACCAGATTATCCAAAACCGATAGAAGTTTATAAAAAATGGACCAGAGCAATAAATTTAATTCAGAAATTATTGGACTAGATAGTTTAAAATTTACTAAGAATTAAGACACTAAATCATTCTTTTTTTCTTAAACGAATAGGGCCTTTTAGTTTTTAAGGTAAATTGGTTTGTACCATTCCTTCTTGAAGAACGACCAATTTACCATCTAAAACCATTTTGTCTGCTACTTCTCTTACAAAATTCATATGATCTCGCCAATCTTCGGGAAATAATTCCCTAGCAACTTCTGACGGGCAGTAAGTTTTGTCCATCCCGCGGATTTCTGCGAATTTTAGATGAGAAGTTTCTATTAATTTTGAAATTTTCAAATCAAATTTTAAAAATTTATCTAAAACTTAAACTTTTAAGAGTTCAATAGTTTTCGCAGGATTGTCACTTGAAAAAACAGCATTACCGGCAACCAAAACATCTGCACCAGCATCAAAAAGTTTGGCAGCATTATCTAAATTTACGCCACCATCTATTTGTATTAGAGCGGTAGAATTATTAGATAAAATTAAATCTTTCGTTTCTGCTATTTTTTTATAGGTGTTTTTAATGAATTTTTGTCCGCCAAATCCGGGGTTTACACTCATTAATAATACCAAATCTACCAATTCTATAATGTCTTCTAGCATCAAAACTGGTGTAGAAGGATTGAGAACAACGCCAGCTTTTGCGCCAGAATCTTGAATTAATTGTATGGTTCTGTGCAAATGCGTGCAAGCTTCATAATGCACAGAAACTAAATCTGCACCTTGTTTTACGAATTCTTCTACGTATTTTTCTGGTTCTACAATCATTAAATGCACATCCACAAATTTTTTGGAATGTTCTTTCACGGTTTTCATCACAGGAAAACCGAAAGAAATATTGGGTACAAACCTTCCGTCCATCACATCTACATGCAACCAATCGGATTGAGAATCGTTCAACATTTCTATATCTCTTTTCAGATGCCCGAAATCTGCGGAAAGTAGGGAAGGAGCGATGAGTTTGTTTTTCATATTTTAAGGTAAAAAGTAAAAGCTAAGAAGTAAAAATTTTAAAGTTAAATTGTTCTTTTTTATGCAGTTGCAGGATTTATTTGAATTTGGCCACCGACAGCTTTTAGCACCTTCATTATTGTTGAAAATTGTGGTTTTGCTCCATCAGATAAAGCTTTGTACAAGCTTGGTCTGCTCATTCCAGTTTCTTCTGCTATTTTTGTCATACCGATAGCTTTGGCAATATTTCCAATTGCAACTACAACGTCTGATTCATTTCCTTCTTCCAATACGGAATTAAGATATTCTGCAATCATTTCGTTGCTGTCTAAATAATCTGCTATATCAAATTTTGTTGTTTCCATTTTTCTGTTTTTTTAGTTGATTCCAAATTTTCAAAATCTGTAGAAAGTAGGGAAGGGGAAATTAGTTTTGTTCCCATTTTTTAGAATTTATTTTATTTCTCTGTATTTATTAAAAAAGCCCCCAAAAAATATTTTATGGAGGCTTTAATTTAAACTATTTTTCAGAGGATTTTACTATTTGTTTGTTTTTGTTACTTGGTCATATTTTAACTCTATTTTTTTATTACCATTATATTCTACAATAATGATATTAGAATTTATACCAATAATTTTTCCTTCTGTAATCTTACCTTTCCTATTGAAAACGATACTATCACCTACGTTCAAAGTTATATTTGCATTTGCTTCTGTAGTTACATTTATTAATGTATTTTGTGTTCCCCAAACATCACCAATTATCTTTACTTGTTTACCATTGCTTTTAACGTAGATTTTAACATTTCGTAAAAACTCACCCTCGTATTTTTTAGTTAAATTATCTACAGCTTGCTCTAAAGCGTCATTATCAGCTTCTGCTACAGCTTCAACTTCTCGAGTTAAAAGCGTATATTTTTTACTATCATCTACATTCCTGTTTGAAATTGAAGTTAAATCTCCAATCCTATTCCAACTTCCACAACTTGTAAGTATTAATGCAGTACCTAATATAATTAAATTTTTCTTCATCTTATTTTGATTCTTAATTTACAATAATTGAACTTGTGATCATTTTCCCTTTCGAAATATTAAAAGTTGGATGAGTTATACTTTTTAAAGTATAATTGCTTCCATTTTGAACGAATGCTTCAAAATAGTATGTTTTAAGAGTGGTACTTGTAATTATTGAATTTAAATCTAAATAACCTAAACCATTCGCATCAGTAGTTACCTGTTTTAAAATTGGAGGTAATGCTGCTGTATTTGTTACGGGTTGGTCAAACATCATTATTATATAATTTGATTTGTTGACGTTAGCGGAAGTTGTTGCTGTAAGTTTTACCCAAGTATTAGTTTCCACCGTAGTTGTGGTATTACTCATTTCTGTAGAACTTGAATCGTCTCTTGATGAACAAGAAACTGAGAAAATTAATGCTAAAATAGTAAGAGTCGATAGAATTTTTTTCATACTAATAATTATTCCCGATTTACTTCTCTTTGAAGCTAAAGACGTCGAATTGGAATATATTTATATTAATTTTTGCCCGCCCATTTTATTATATAACTCTTTTATTTTTAATGGAAATAAAAACTCTCTATATATAAAGAACAAATATAAAAAAACTTCTTCAAATATTTTACTTTTTTTAGAATTCTAAATTTTGAAGTTTAATTTGTGTTAGATCCTTTTTTCAACATAAAAACACCAATTAATAAATAAGATTGCTTCGTTTCTCGCAAAGACAAATTGAAGAAAAGATCATGCAAAAGTGATTATTTTATTTTCTCATTCTTCTCTTTCATCTTCAAAAAATTCAAAGGCGTCATCACAGCAATTGAAGCATTTCGGTAGTCTTTGATATTACGAGTAATTATCGCATCTAAACCTGTAATAGTTAATGCAGACGAATATTGGATTGAATCTTCAAAATCTTTAAAATCATTTTTTAATGCTTGTAAGATTTCAATTTTCGTTGTTCCAATTATTTCAGTCATTTCTGTTAATGTCTCAATAACTTCCAGAGTTTTCTTCGAACCTAAAAATTTTCTAACGATGTAGTAAATATTGTTGATGCTAACTGCGGACAAATACAATTTAATTTCTCCAATTTCATTTAATTCAAAAAGTTCACTAGCAGGATTTGCATGAGGTTCTATGTATGTAAAAAAATCAATGACCACATCAGAATCTATAAAAAGTTTATACGCCATATTTCTTAGAAAGTTCTTCGGTTAAAATTTTCTTGTAGTCAAATTGGTCGTCACTTTTTATGATTCCGCGTAATTTCCGAACTTTAGATGAAAGTTCTTTTTCCTTTACTTTTTTTCTATTTACAGTTACAAATTTGAAGTAATTTTCTACCATTTCAGAAAGACTTTGCCCTTTTTCTTTTGCATATTCTTTTGCAATTTCTATAACTTCTTTTTCTATCGTTAAAGTTAATTTAGTATTCATTTCAATTTGATTTAAAACAAAGATACGTGTTTATTTTTATTTTTCAGCACGTGCAAATTTCTAAATCACTTATCTCTCATCTTTTAGTCTATTGTCTTTTTAATGATACTTCAACTTCATTTCTGGCTTTATTTCCAGCAAAGTTTCATAAATTAATTGTATCACATTTCCTACATCTTCTTTTGCAACCATTTCTACGGTGGTGTGCATATATCTTAATGGTAAAGAAATCAATGCAGATGGAACTCCGCCATTAGAATGTGCAAATGCATCGGTATCTGTTCCAGTTGCTCTGCTTGCTGCAGCTCTCTGAAAAGGTATTTTTTTGTCTTTTGCCGTTTTTACAATCAATTCTCGGATGGTGTGATGCACACTTGGCGCAAAGAAAACTACAGGTCCGTCTCCACATTTTTGGTCGCCCTCTTTTTTCTTTTCAATCATTGGTGTTGTCGTGTCATGCGTAACATCTGTGATGATGGCGATGTTTGGTTTTATGGTATCTGCAATCATATCTGCACCATACAATCCCACTTCTTCTTGCACAGAATTGGTGATATACAATCCGAAAGGAAGTGTTTTTTTGTTTTCTTTTAAAAGTCTCGCCACTTCGGCAATCATAAATCCACCAATTCTATTGTCTAAAGCTCTACAAACGAAATATCTGTCGTTCATCTCAAAAAATTCGTCGGGATAAGTGATCATGCAACCAACATAAATTCCTAAATCTTCTACTTCTTGCTTCGTAATTGCGCCACAATCTATAAAGATGTTTTCTAATTTTGGCGTGGTTTCTTTTTCTGCACCCATTCTTGTGTGGATTGCTGGCCAGCCAAAAACACCTTTCACGATGCCTTTTTCGCCATGGATGCTTACTATTTTTGATGGTGCAATCATCTGATCGGATCCACCATTTCGGATAACGTAAATCATTCCATCATCTGTAATATAATTCACATACCAAGAAATCTCGTCTGCATGTGCTTCTATCACTACTTTAAATTCTGCCTCTGGATTGATGATTCCATAGCATGTACCATAATGGTCTACTTCTATCTTGTCTACATAAGGCGTTAAATAATCCATCCAAACTTTCTGACCTTCTCTTTCAAAACCAGTTGGTGAAGATGTATTTAAGTATTGTTCTAGAAACGTGAGCGATTTTTTTGGAAACTTCATAAAAGGGAATGATTTTTGTGAGTATTTTTTTTAATTTGAATGAGTAAAAATAATGAATTTTAATAAGTTTTATCTAGTTTTATTGATGTTTTTGGGAGTTTTTGCTTTTTCACAGGATCCAATAATCGCACAACCATTAAGTTCCTACGAATCTAGCGATCTGAAAACGGACGAATTTGGTAATAAATATTATTATGATGCTAAGCAAAAAGCGAAAATTTACGATATAAATGGGGAAACTGTGGTGGTAATGGATGAATTGATCATCGCCAACAAACCAAAATTTAACAACCAGCTAGATCGCAATTATTATTATTTTTTGAATAAAAAATTGTACCGAGTGTATCCCTTATTTTTAAAAGCTTTGGAGCAATATAGAGACATACAGGAAGAAGTTGCAGCGCTTCCGCGCGAAGATCAAAGAAAATTAATTCGTCAAAAACAAAGTGCTCTCGCAGATGAATATCAATCCCAAATAATGAATTTAACAACAACGGAAGGCAAAGTTTTTACGAAATTATTGCACAGAGCAACCGGAAAAACAGTGTTTGAGATCATTAAAGAATTGCGTGGGAACTGGAGTGCATTTTGGTGGAATGTGAAGGGAAATATAGCAGACGTAAGCATCAAAGAACCCTATGATCCTTATAATAATAGGACAGATTTATTTTTAGAATCTCTTTTGCAAAGTAATTGGAATGCTGGTTATCTGCAACCTTATGATGGCTATGAAAATTACAAAATGAAGAAATAATTTATTTTCTTAAAAATTTTTCTTGTAATTTTTCGAAAGCGATGATATCAATTGGTAGTTTGAAGGGGTTGATCTTAGCATCAATTGGATACCATTCTACCTTTTCTATACAAGAATCCATTATTAAAAAATCTTCCATATTTATAATCTCTACAATATAATAAACTGTCAAAAGTTGCTCGTTTGGTCTAAATTTAGAAACTTGAAAATTTTCTTGGGTGTATAAATGCTCTTTGATTTTAATTTTTACATTTAATTCTTCCGCAAATTCGCGATGTAGACAATCTAAAATTCCCTCGCCAAATTCTAAACCACCACCAGGAAGTTTTATCAATTTTTCGCCAGCATATTCTTCAAAAAGGGCAAGTACTTTTCCGTTATTTATTGCAGCGGCGTATATTCTAACGTTTATTTTGTCTATCATATTATTATAATTCATTTTTCCAAGCATTCATCATTTCTCTTTTTCCGGGAGGTCCGGCTAGTTTTTCTACATTCAAATTCAAACTTTGCAAAATTCTACGCACACTTCCTTTAGACGAATAAGTAGTGAACAAGGCATTCTTTGCCATTTTGTCTGTGGTCATTTTTATTAAATTTTCTTCCCACAAATCTGGCTGTACTCTCGCTCCAAAGCAATCATAATAAATAACATCAATAGGTGGCAAATCAATTTTATCCAGATTAAAAAAATCTTGATTTATTTTTATTAAGTTAAAATTTGGGAGTATTTCTACAGGTTTTTCCCACTCTGCTTCATGAATCTTCTGATTAAAAATAATCATATTTTCTGAAGAAAAATGTTGAGAATAGTTCAATTCTGCTATTTCACTCCAATTTACGGGATATTTTTCTAAGGTATAATAGTTAATTTTATTGATAGATTCATTTTTCAAAAACTCATCAATTGTAACTAAAGCATTCAGACCTGTACCGAATCCCATTTCCAAAATGTTAATCTGATTAAGATTTATCTTTTTCAATCCATTTTTAATAAAAACATGTTCCGCCTCCTGCAATGCACCATGATGGGAGTGGTAAGTTTCATCTAAAGCATTGACGTATAGTGTTTTGCTTCCGTCTTTGGTATCTTTTATAATTCTATTCAAAGGTTTTTTTTCAAATTTAAACTAAATTTATTATATTAGTGAATTATTTATAAGCAAAAATTAACCTCAATATTTTAAGAAATGATCATTCAAAAATCTGACAATCTTCGAATTTCAACATTTGATCCAGAAAATTTTTCTTTTGGAAATACTTTTGTAGATCACATGGTGATTTGTGAATTTGAAAATGGAAAATGGGGCGAACCAAAAATAGTTCCTTATGGTCCACTTGGTTTTTCGCCGGCAATGATGGGAATCAACTACGGACAAGCCTGTTTTGAAGGTATGAAAGCCTACAAAGATAAAGACGGCGACGTATTTTTATTTAGACCAGAGAAAAATTTTGCAAGGATAAATAAATCTGCAAGCAGATTGGCAATGCCAGAAGTAACAGAGGAAATGTTCATGGATGGCATCAAAACATTAGTAGATATGGAAAGAGCGTGGATTCCTCATGGAGAAGGCTTGTCTTTATACATTCGCCCGCTTATTTTTGCTACAGAAGAAATTTTGAAAGCTAGAATCTCAGAGAAATATATGTTTGCTGTTGTAGCTACACCTGCAAAATCGTACTATACAGAACCAGTTTCTGTGAAAATTGCAGAATACTATTCTAGATCTGCAAACGGTGGAGTAGGATTCGCGAAAGCGGCAGGAAACTATGCTGCAGCTTTTCACCCAACAAGATTGGCAATGGAAGAAGGATATGACCAAATAGTTTGGACAGACGATTCTACGCACCAATATCTTGAAGAAAGCGGAACAATGAACGTTTTTGTGAGAATTAATGATACTATTTATACTCCACCAATTTCTGAAAAAATATTGGATGGTGTAACCAGAGATAGCTTCATACAATTGGCGCAAAGTCTACAGATGAATGTACAAGTGGAGCCAATATCTGTAGATGTAGTGATGGAAGCTCAGAAAAATGGAACATTAAGAGAAATGTGGGGAGTTGGAACAGCTGTGGTAACAACTGTTTTTAAATCTTTCGGTTTCCAAAATGAAAAATATGATTTGCCAGAATTGTCTGATGAAGATAGCTATGCATTGACGATTAAAAATAAATTAACATCCATACAATCCAACTTATGTGAAGATCCTTTTGGATGGAGATTAAAAGTTGAGAAGAATAATTAAAATTTAATTTTAAGAAAATATCATAAATTATTATAAAGTCGGATTTGTTTCTGGCTTTATTTTTTTGTATTTGATCGTAAATTCTTATTTTCGCAGAAGATTATGCACGCAAAATATTTACTTTTTTTATTTTTAATTTTAAGCTGTACAAAAGAGCAAGAAATCTATGCTCCAGTTGGGAGTTCGAAAGAAAAAAGTGAAATGCAAGAATCTAGAGATCGCGCAAAAAACATCAATGAAGTAGAAAGACGTTTGATGGAAGAATGGATGAAAAATCAAAAAGAAAAATTCTACACCATGCCTCTTAATTATTGGGTAAATGTGGAAGGTTTTGATAAAAGAGTAGATAATCCAGAAGATCAAATAATCTCTTACAGTTATTTGATAGAGGATTTTGAAGGAACAAAAGTCTATAAGCAACCAAGAGGTTTCCGAGATATTCCATTAGGAAAATTAAATGATATAAAAGCTGTAGAAAACGCTTTGATGAAAATGAAAATTGGTGAAGAAATAAAACTTTTGGTGCCATCTGCATTAGCATTTGGAACCTCTGGAGACGGGCAACAAATAGAAGCAGATATTCCTTTAATCATCAATTTAAAAATTTTGGAAAAAAATGAAAAATAAAATTATATTAATATTCGCAGCTCTATCTTTGATGAGTTGCACACCAATTTACAAAAAAATGAACGTAGAAAAACAAACTTACGAAGGATTACAAGACGGATTGTATGCCAATCTGCAAACTACAAAAGGAAACATGATCGTAAAGCTGGAAGACAAAAAAGCTCCAGTTACCGTGGCAAATTTTGCAGGTTTGGCTGAGGGAAAAATAGAAAACAAAGCAAAAGCGAAAGGAGTTCCTTTTTATGATGGCACTATTTTTCACCGTGTGATAGAAAACTTTATGATCCAAGGTGGAGATCCAAAAGGAACAGGAATGGGAGATCCTGGATACAAATTTGCTGACGAGAAAAACGACCTTACTCATTCAGAAAAAGGGGTTCTTTCTATGGCGAATTCTGGACCAAATACCAATGGTTCTCAGTTTTTCATCACGCAAGTTCCAACTCCGCATTTAAATGGTAGACATACTATTTTCGGGAAAGTAGTAGAAGGTTTGAACGTAATAGATGCCATTGTTGCAGAACCAAGAGGTGCTCAGGATAAGCCAAAAACGGACATTGTTTTAGAAAAAGTAAGTATTTTCTCTAAAGGAGATGAATACAAAAAATATGATGCTGCTAAAATTTTTAATGATGGTAAAGGCAAAATAGAAGAAAATAACAAAAAAATTGCTGCCGAATTAGAAGCTGCAAAAAAGAAAAAAGAAGAAGATTTTAAAAATAATCAAATTAAGATGGTAGACGAAATGAAAGCTGGAATGACAGCAACAGAATCTGGATTATATTATAAAATAACAAAAACCACAGACGGAAAAGCACCAGTTGCAGGAAATAATGTTGCTGTACACTACGCTGGAAAATTGATAGACGGAACTGAATTCGATAATTCCTTCAAAAGAGGAGAGCCTATTGAATTTCCTGTAGGAATGGGAAGAGTAATAAAAGGTTGGGACGAAGGTATCATGCTTTTGAAAGAAGGTGAAACTGCAACATTATTGATTCCACCAGCATTAGGATATGGTGCAAATGGAGCAGGAGGAGTAATCCCAGGAAACGCTTGGTTGGTATTTGATGTAGAATTGGTGAAAAGCTAATCTTTAAGATAATAGAAAATAGACGTAAGAAGATAGATTTTAAATCTGTTTTTCTTTAAAATTTACAAAAGGCTTTCAATATATTGGAAGCCTTTTTTATTCTAATTTTCTAAAACTATACCTTCTTCAGTTTGTAAATATACATGCAAGAAAGGATCGTAATAATCCTCAATCCAAATACTATTTTTAAAAATAAATTCTATTTTGTTAAGTCCCGTATTAATCATGATTATTAAATTATCTCCTTCTTTAGGTTGATAATCAAAATCAAAACATTGTTTACTATTTAATTGTTTAAGAACAGATTGTGAATTTAATCCAAAACCAAGATCCTAAGAAGGACGCCCAAATCTACCAGTTTCATGTTTAATTTTTAAGCCTAAATATTCATATAAATAACATTGAAATACAATGAAATCATTTTTTTTATTTTCCTTCTTAATTTTCCTTGACTTCTTATTATGAATTATTTTCAGTTGTTGAGTAGATTTAGATAAAATAAAACCTTGTGTAAAATCGCACATATTAAGATAATAAATTTAAATAGTAATTTAGAAAACCTGACTATAAAAAGCAAAAAACTCCCGAAAAATTGCGTAAAAATCTCGCCATTCAAAATAATTTGGGCTGGAACTTTCTATATTTTGGAAACCATTTTTCACGAATAAACCTTTCGTTCTGGTTTGATGAAAATATTGCGATACAGAAATTGCGGATTTGTATTGTAAACTATCCATTATTTCGATAGAATTGCGGACTGTTGCCTCTGTATCAATTCCTTTATTATCCACGATTATTCTGTCTGTGGGAATATTATTTTCTATTAAATATTTCTGCATTTCGGTACCTTCCCAAAAGCCTTCTTTCCCCAAACCACCACTTACAATTATTTTTTGAACGCGTTTAGTTTCAAATAATTTAATGCTTTGGTTTAATCTTTCTTCTAATCTTTTAGAGAGCGTTCCGTCTTCGTTTACTTTATTTCCTAAAACAATCGCAACATCCGCTTTTGTATTTTTATCGTGCAAACCGTCGCAGATTATGTAGATAGAGTGCAGACTGAACCAGAGGAGCAGAAATAATAATAATGTTTTTAGTATTTTTATAAAGGCTTTCAATTGATATTTTTTAAAATTTTATGTCTATCCGTAATTTATCATCTGAAGCTATTTATACAGTTTTTTGTCATTCCATAGGAATCTAGCGTTCTGTTTGACAATGCGTTGAGATTCCTACGGAATGACAAAATTGTGTTGATTTAGTAATGTTATTGCTAAAAACGGGCATACATGAAAATTTTAAAGGCTAACCTTAATATTTCATAAGCTCACCTAAATATTTGATAGGTGCGCCTAAACATTTCATAGGCTCACCTAATCATTTGGTAGGTACGCCTTAATATTTGGTAGGCTCACCTTAACATTTGGTAGGTCGACCTTACTATTTGGTAGGCTCACCTTAACTTTTGGTAGGCTCGCCTAAACATTTGGTAGGCGATCCTAATTTAAAAATCTACCACCTTTGATCAATCATGTAAACAATCTGCGCAATAGAAACTGCACCCAACATTAATTCTCGTCGGTTTACTTTATCAAAAGTATCTTCTGAAGTATGGTGAATGTCAAAATATCTTTGCATATCCGGTACCAACTCTGCTAGCGGAACGCCAAGCTTTTTGAGAGGAACAATGTCTTGTCCGGCATATTCTTCATCAAAATTATACACGCCATACGGTAAAAATAAATCTTTGAAAGCAAAAATCAATCTTCGCCTTTGTGCTACCATATCCAAAGAAATACCACGAGGTGCAAATCCTCCTGCATCACTTTCTATCGCGAATAAATGTTTTTCGCCTTTCTTTTTTACTTCTTCGGCATATTTTTCGCCACCATGAACTCCATTTTCTTCATTGGCAAAAAGTACAACTCTTATGGTATGTTTATTTTTATAGCCCATCGCTTTGAAGGCGCGCAAAACTTCTAGACAATGCACAACGCCAGCTCCATTGTCATGCGCTCCTTCAGAAATATCCCAAGAATCTAAATGTGCACCTATTAAAATAACGCTTTTATCTAAAGTTCCAGGGATTTCTCCAATTACATTATGGTTGATGGCTGTTCCTTTTGTGCCAGAAGTTGTGTTTATTTTCGCAAAAACCTTCTGTGTTTTTAAGAGTTGTTCTAGTTCGTCTGCACTTTTTGCTCCGATGGTAATTGCAGGAACCTTGTTTAGTTCATCTTTATCATAATACATACTTCCCGTGTGCGGTACATCGTCAAAAGCGGAAGTTGCTGATCTTGTGATTACTGCTTTTGCGCCTTTTCTGCTTACCAAAGATGGTGTAGTCCATCGGTATTTTCCTGCGATATTATAAGCATCTGCTGGATTTACGATAGATTGATCAAACGCGAAATTGAAAAAAACGATTTTATCTTTTACATCATTGGAAAATAGTTTGTTGAACTCCGTTAGGTCTTTCACAAAGAGGATTTCTCCCGTTAAATCTTTGCCATTTGTACCTTCGGAACCACCTAAAGCAAGCATTCTTATGTTTTTATAATTTCCTTTTTCGGTTTTTATTTGCAGAGATTCTCTTCCTCTTTTCCAAACGGGAACTACAACTTCTTGTTTGTAGATATTTTGAGCTCCGTATTGTTTCATTTTTTTTTCTGCCCAATCCGTTGCTTTTGCATAACCTGGTGTTGCGCTAAAACGTGGGCCAACATCTTTGGTCAATTCTCGCAAATCTTCGTACACTTTGCTATTCAGTAGTATTTCTGTGGAAATAGTTTTGAACATATCTGCATCGCTGATGGTCTTTTGTGAAAATAAAATTCCACCCAAAAAGAGCGGAATGATGGTAAAGAGTTTTGTCATTTATTTAAATTTTGATAAAATGATCATCAATAAAAGTTAATTTTAATATTGAATATATCTTTTGAAAATGCGATAATTTGCAGCCCGACTTGAGTGGAATTCCTTTTTTTGCAAAAAAAGAATGGGAACGGAAGGCGGATTTTGCTGCCCAAATAAATCTATTTCATATCATACATTAGCAATGCCGTAATCAGTTTTGGTTCTATATAGGTGCACTTTGGTGGCATCGTAATTTTATTATCAGATATTTGTAGAATTTCCTTAAAACTCACGGGATATACTCCAAAACCTGCTGCAAAATCGTTTTCGTCTACAAATTCTTTTAATTTTACGATCCCATCTACGGTAGAATTTCCTTTTAGATAGGTAATATCTTCGCTTGCATCTGTGTTTTCTATACCGTAGATATTTTTAAAAATTAGCGTATCTAATAAATGATGATCTAAATGATTGATGTCTATTTCTTCTGATCTCAACTCGTGTTTTACGTGCAAAGAGTAGAATTTGCCTTCTAAGTACATAGAAATGTGAAACTTTTTAGACGGGAAATAAGGAGTTTCGCCTTTGTCGTAAATATTGAATGATGTTTCAAGCTTTTTCAAAAATTCTGCGGCAGTGAGACCGTGTAAATTTTTTGCAATTCTATTGAAATCGTTTATTTTAATAGATTGATTGGAAACGATAAAACTATAGACAAAATTGTAATGTTCTTGCCCTGTATGTTTTTTATTTTTCTCTTTTTGAAATTTTGCGTTGAGTGCAGTAGAGCCAATTCTGTGGTGTCCGTCTGCAATATAAAAAGCATCAATATCTGCTATTGCTTCTTTCAACTGTTGCATTTTCAGTCGATTATCTATTTTCCAAAGTTTGTGCTTAATGTTTTTACTATCTTCATAACTAAATAATGGAAGATTTTTTTCTTCATGATTCATCAATAATTCTACCCGAGAATTAGATTGATAAGTGAGTAAAACTGGCTCCGCTTGAAGGTTGACCTTCTCTAAATAGTGCGCTAGTTTCGCTTTCTTTTTCTTAATAGTGCTTTCGTGTTTTTTTATTTTTCCGTCGATAAATTCTTCAACACTCGTCAATCCAAGTAAACCGCGAAAAACCGTTTTGTTGGGATAAATTTGTTCATAGAGATAATAGGAAGAATTGTCTTGCATCAATTTTTTATCAGCTACCAATTCTTCATAATTAGTTCTGATTTTGCGCAAATTTCTATCTACATCTTTAGATTTACTTACCACATAAGGTTTTATCATCTGCACATAAGAAGAATCTTGTTGTGCTTTTTTGTTGATTTCTAATTGGGAATAATTATCCAGCGGATGTGTAGGAAAAATATCTATATAATTTTCCTGCGGTCTAACTCCACGAAATGGCTTGAAAATAGGCATTTAATTCTGTAATTTCTTATTTATTGCAATGATTTGTTCAGCGAGTTCTAGTCCAATTTTTTCTTGAGCATCCAATGTATTACCGCCCAAATGTGGGGAAAGCGAAAGGGAAGGATTCATTAATAATGCTAATTCTGGTTTCGGTTCGCTTTCAAAAACATCTAGAGCAGCACCTGCAATTTTCCCATTAGATATAAAATCTACCATAGAAACTTCATTGATAACGCCACCTCTTGCGGTATTAACGATGAAAACACCATCCATCATTTTTTCAAATTGTGGTGTATCCAGAATATACTCGTTCGTTTTTGGTGTGTTTAAGGTAATGAATTGGGTATCTTTCAAAAATTCATCCCAATTATTGGTAGAAGTTATCTCGAAATTTACCTTTTGTCCGTCAAAAAAGTTCAACGTTAAAGTTTCAGTTTTAGGGTTTCTTGTTAATACTTTAACCTTCATTCCTAATGATATACCGATTTTCATCACTTCTTGACCAATTGGGCCAAAACCAATAACTCCTAAAGTTTTACCTTCTAATTCTACAGCATTGCTGAATGCTTTTTTTAACTTTTTAAAGTCTGTATCTCCTTCTAATGGCATCAATCTGTTGCACTCGTGCAAATTTCTTGCAAGTGTAAAGAAGTGCGCAAATACCATTTCTGCTACAGATCTGCTAGAAGCTAAAGGTGTATTTATTACATGAAGACCTTTGTTTCTGGCATATTCTACATCTATATTATCCATACCAACACCACCACGTCCAACAACCTTCAAAGTAGGGCAAGCGTTGATCAAATCTTCTCTTACAGTAGTTGCGCTTCTTACTAGAAGAACATCTACCTGATTTTCGTTGATAAAATTTGCTAATTGCTCTTGAGCTACTGTATTATCTAGAAATTCAAAACCTGCATCTTTCAATGCATTTTCACCAGCTTTAGAGATTCCATCGTTTGCTAAAATTTTCATTTAATTATTTTAAGAATTAATCTTCAATTTTTATTAAAGAGATTTCATCACATTTACCAAAACTTCTACACTTTCAATTGGCAATGCATTATACATACTTGCTCTGTAACCGCCCAAACTTCTATGTCCGTTTAATCCATTGATGCCTGCTTCTTTCCAAGCTGCATCAAAAGTTTCTTTTTTAGATTCATCTATTAATTTGAAACCAGCATTCATTGTAGATCGATCTTCTTTTGCGCAGAAACCTTCAAACAACGGGTTTCTATCTATTTCATCATAGATTAATTTAGCTTTTGCATTATTTTTAATTTCTGCTGCTGCAATCCCACCATTATTTTCTAGATGCTGCAACGTTAGTAGCGTAGCATATACTGGAAAAACTGGTGGCGTATTGAACATTGATTCTTTTTTGATGTGAACCTCATAATCCAATATGGATGGTATATCTCTACCAGACTTACCTAGAATTTCTTTCTTCACAACGACTACAGTTACACCTGCAGGTCCCATATTTTTTTGTGCACCAGCATAAATAAGATCAAATTTTGAGAAATCTAACTGGCGAGAAAAAATATCTGAGCTCATATCGCAAACCATCAAAGTATCCACTTCTGGAAAATCTTTCATTTGCGTTCCATATATTGTATTGTTGGATGTACAATGGAAATAATCATATTCCGAACCTACAGAATAATCTTTCGGGATGAAAGAGTAATTTTCTTCTTTAGAACTACCTACTACATCTACATTTCCAAATCTTTTGGCTTCTTTTATAGCATTTGCTGCCCAAGTTCCTGTATTTGTATAAGCTGCTTTTCCGTTTGTAGAAAGCAAATTGTAGGCAACCATCAAAAATTGCATGCTTGCACCACCACCTAAATATAGTACTTCATAATCGTCATTTAGGTTCATCAATCTTTTTACGATTGCTCTGGCTTCATCCATAACGGCTACAAAATCTTTGCTTCTGTGAGACATTTCCAAAAGAGATAGCCCACTTCCGTTGAATTCTAAAATTGCATCTGCAGATTTTTGGAAAACTTCTTGTGGCAAAATACACGGACCTGCACTAAAATTATGCTTTTTCATGTTTAGTTTTTATTATATGAATTAAAATTGAAAAATTTTTGATTGATTTTTAAAAGAATAGTCAAATTTGTAAAAAAATTTATTCTTGATGCAAAAATTGTTTTTTTGCTAGCAAGCTTTCTTCGGTTTCTACATGATCTTCATCAGGAATACAGCAATCTACTGGGCAAACTGCCGCACATTGTGGTTCTTCATGAAAGCCCATGCATTCGGTACATTTATCTGCAACAATGAAGTAAAC
The DNA here is from genome assembly GCF_013294015.1 of Frigoriflavimonas asaccharolytica. GTDB lineage: Bacteria > Bacteroidota > Bacteroidia > Flavobacteriales > Weeksellaceae > Frigoriflavimonas > Frigoriflavimonas asaccharolytica. The sequence continues at coordinate 52,087 of NZ_JABSNO010000015.1, read as the reverse complement.
ATCGTCACTCACGGGTTCTTGTGGAGTATCTGCATCGGTTGTTAAGCCAGATTTCAAAGTTACCATTCCCTTCAATGCGGTACCTTCGGAAGCCTTCCAATCTACTGCACCTTCATAGATGGCGTTGTTCGGACATTCTGGTTCACATGCACCACAATTAATACATTCGTCTGTTATTATAATAGCCATTGCTAATTATTGTTTTAAATTTACACAAAATTACAAAAATTAAAGCAAATTCTGACCATAATGAGCACTAAAAATCAAATTTCTGGCTTGGTAAAACTAGGAAACTACATCAATTTATTTTTAAATGGAAAAAATGAAAATTTCACAAAAGATGAAGAAGAATTTCAATCAAAATTAAACCGTGCTGAAGTAGAAAATAGATGGTTTTCTCAAGAGAATTTAAGATTTTGTTTGAAAAATTGGGCAGATCTTTTCACCCAAGAAAATTTAGAAAATTGGATTTCTACCTATGAAATATCTAAAAATCCTAAAAAAGTTGGGTTGATTTTGGCTGGGAATATTCCTTTAGTGGGTTTGCATGATGTGCTTTCTGTTGTATTTAGTAACCATATAGCGCTCATCAAATTATCTTCAAAAGATAAAGTGCTTCTGCCTTTTTTATTAGAAAAATGGGAGGCTTTCTCTGCAGAAAAATTGCAAATAGAATATGTTGAAAGATTGATAGAGAATGACGCTGTAATTGCAACCGGCAGTAATAATACAGCGAGGTATTTAGAATACTATTTTAAAGATAAATTGAGCATTATCCGTAAAAACAGAACTTCGATCTCTGTCTTGAAAGGCGATGAAACCAATGAAGATTTGCAGCTTTTAGCAAAAGATATATTTAAGTATTTTGGTTTGGGATGCAGAAATGTAACTAAATTATTTATTCCAGAAGATTTTAAACTCGATAGGTTGTTTGAAAATTTTTTCGAGTACAGCGAAATTATTAATCATAATAGTTATGCCAATAATTACGATTATCACAAAGCAATTTTATTATTGAATCAAGATGTTTTTTGGGATAATAATTTTGTAATGCTGAAAGAGGAAACTTCGCTTTTTAGTGCGCTTTCCATAATTCATTTTACCAGATATAAAAATATTTCAGAAGTTGAAAAATTTATTGCTGAGAATAAGGATCAAATTCAATGCATTGTCGCGCAACCAGAATTAAACTTAGATTCTATTAATTTCGGTGAAGCACAATATCCAAAATTAGACGATTATGCAGATAATGTAGATACGATGAAGTTTCTGGAAGTTATTTAAAATAATATAATAGAAAAGCAGTACCTCACGATTCTGCTTTTTCTTTTGTATTTCTGAGTGATAATTATTTATCTATAGATCCCAAAACTTTCTGTGCAAAACCATTCAAAGCATCTTTCTCTGCCATTCCATTGGCAATACTTGCATGAACTTCCATTGCTCCCAGCATATTTGTAATCAATTCTCCAGCTACATTTAAATCTTCTTCCGACGTTCCTCTAAACTCTGAAAAGCTCTCCAAAACTTCTACTGCTTTTTCTAAATTTTCTACAGATTGTTCTCTCACAAACTGTCTAATAATAGGTATTTTCATTATATTTATTTTAAAAAAAAACCTTCCAGTTTTTTCTGGAAGGTTTTCAATAATTTAATTTATTTATTGTGCATTATTGAACAAGTTGTTCAAAACTTCCGCCTGATTGGTTTGTGCTTGCTCTACCAAAACTCCATTTTTGAATACTGCAAAGGTTGGTAAATTATCCACTTTTGCTAATTTTCTACTTTCTGGTAATTTTTCGGCATCTACATAATAGAAAGGAATGCTTTCGTGTTCTGCAGCCAATTTTTTAAATTTTGGCTTCATTATTCTGCAGTTTCCACACCAAGTTGCCCCGTATTGAACAATGACCTGATTATTTTCTGCCACAATATTTTGCAAAGTATCTTCTGCTAATTCTTGGTACATACTATTAATTTTTTGCTGCGGTGGATTGTAAATATTCTGCAACACCTTTTCTATCTGCATTCATGGCAGTTTTTCCTTCTTCCCAGTTAGCTGGACAAACTTCTCCATTTTTTTGAACGTGGGTGTAAGCATCGATCAGTCTCATGAATTCTTGTACATTTCTACCAAGAGGCATGTCATTCACAGATTCGTGGAATATTTTTCCATCTTCATCTATTAAATATGTTGCTCTGTAAGATACGTTAGATCCAGTATAAATTTCGTTGCCTTCATCATCGTAATCGAAATCTTGATCTAAAATTCCTAATATGTTGGATAATTGTCTATGCGTGTCTGCTAAAATTGGATAGGTAACACCTTCAATTCCACCATTGTCTTTCGGCGTGTTCAACCATGCAAAGTGTACTTCATTGGTATCACAAGAAGCTCCGATTACGATGGTGTTTCTCTTTTTAAATTCTGCTTGAGCTTCTTGAAAAGCGTGTAATTCTGTTGGACAAACAAAAGTGAAATCCTTTGGATACCAGAATAATAATACTTTTTGTTGATTGTTTTTCGCTTCTTCGAAAATGTTAATTTTTAAATTGTCTCCCATTTCAGAGATTGCATCTACTGCGATGCTTGGGAATTTTTTTCCTACTAATGACATAATGTTTTATTTTTTTTTGAATATTTATAGTGCAAAGATACAATATTTCATCTATCAAAAAAAAATTCATGATTTATAAAATCTATTAAACTTCTACTTAGTTTCTATTGATCAATTGTTCAATCATTAAATAACTACTAAAAATTGTTTTTCGTTATTATCTTAGAAATAATACCTTAGAAAAATTTAATTTTATACAAACTTATCCATTAATTCTTTAATTCTGCGCATTGCTTCTACTAAATCTTTTTGAGAAGCTGCGTAAGAAAACCGAATGCATTCTGGACTGCCAAAAGAGGTTCCACCAACACTACCAACGTGTGCTTTCTCTAGAATAAACATAGAAAAATCGTCTCCATCTTTTATAAAGGTGCCATCTAATGTTTTGCCAATGTAATGAGAAATATCTGGAAATAGGTAGAACGCAGATTTTGGTAAAGTGATTTTAAATCCAGAGATTTCTTGCATTAATTTAAAAGTAAGATCTCTTCTTTTTTTAAATTCATTAGTCATGTATTCGTAATGAGATTGATCTTCCTGCAATGCAGTTATTGATGCTTGTTGAGCAATGGTATTGGCACCGCTTGTAGTTTGTCCTTGTATCTTTTCGCAGGCTTTTGCCAACCATTCTGGACAAGCAGAATATCCAATTCTCCAACCAGTCATTGCAAATCCTTTGCTCATTCCATTTATAACCGCTACCTGATCTTTAATTTCTGGAAATATTGCTATCGAAGCATGTTTTGATTCGTAATTGATATATTCATAAATCTCATCTGAAATCACCGTGATTTTAGGATATTTAACAATAATATTTGCAATTTCTCGCAATTCTTCTAGAGTATAATAACTTCCGGATGGATTGCAAGGCGAACTAAAAAGCAATGCTTTTGTATTAGGAGTAATTGCAGCTTCTAATTGTGCAGCCGTCATTTTGAACTCGCTTTCTATAGTAGTCGGTATTAAAACAGATTTTCCGCCTGCCATTTTCACCATTTCTTCGTAGCTTACCCAAAATGGAACGGGCAAAATTACTTGATCGCCGGCATTCAAAATTGAATACAAAATATTGCTGATCGCTTGTTTTGCACCATTAGAAACGCAAATTTGGGTAGGTGCGAAATCTAAATCGTTATCGCGTTTTAATTTACTAGCAATTGCTTTTCTCAACTCCAAAAATCCCGGAACTGGCGAGTAATGGCTAAAGTTTTGGTCGATAGCAGTTTTAGCAGCTGCTTTTATATTATCTGGTACATCAAAATCTGGTTCGCCCAAAGTGAGACTTATAACGTCTATTCCGTTGGCTTTCATTTCTCTAACTTTGTTTGACATTACAAAAGTTTGTGAAAATCCTAAATTTTTAACTGTGTTTGATAATCTTTCCATGAAAATATGTTTAAAAACAAAGATAAAATTTTATTAACATTCTGTTCATATTATAAGTAAATAATAAAATTTTTTTTCCATTTCGTTTACTTTTAGGAAATAAAATCTATTAATGTTTGGTGACTAAATTTTAAATTTTACTGCAATTGCATATTTTACTGTATTTTTTTTTATCATCTTTCAAATCTTCATTGTCAATTTGAATTTTAGTAATTCAATTTTGAAATCACTCTAAAGAAAAGTATTTTTGTAAAATACAATCCATCTATGAAAACCGAACTCATTTTAAAATATTTCCCAGAAATAACTGAATTTCAAAAATCTCAATTCGAAAAATTAGAAGCCGTTTATACAGAATGGAACGAAAAAATAAACGTAATTTCTAGAAAAGACATGGATTTTTTATACGAAAAGCACATTCTGCATTCGCTAGGAATTGCAAAAATTATGGAATTTGCTCCAGGTACAAAAATTTTGGATGTAGGAACAGGTGGTGGTTTTCCGGGAATTCCTTTGGCAATAATATTTCCAGAGGCACATTTTACCTTGATAGATTCTATCGGAAAAAAAATAACTGTTGTAGAAGCAGTTGCAGAAGAAATAGGTTTAAAAAACGTCAAAGCAATTCACGGAAGAGCAGAAAAAGTGAAAGACAAATTTCATTTTGTGGTAAGTAGAGCTGTAACCAGAATGCCAGAATTTCTATTTTGGTTGCGAGGAAAGTTTGAAAAGCAACAAATTAATACAAAACATAACGGAGTTCTATACTTAAAAGGCGGAGATTTAGGAGATGAATTAGCAGGATTGAAATGCGAAATTTTTAATTTAAAAGATAATTTTGAAGAAGAATTTTTTGAAACCAAAAAGGTGGTATATTTATCCAAAGGGAATTTTAATTCTTAATTTTATGTAACATAGTTTTGTCATTCCGTAGGAATCTCACGCCAGAATTTCCTTATGTTGAGATTCCTACGGAATGACAAAGTGGGTGTTTTTTTTACTTCGAATATAAAAAATTTTTAAATAAACTTAAACATTATTCTTCAATAAATCAAATCGAAGATTCGACGAAATCAAAAATTTCTCTCGTCCAAAAGACGAGATTTAAAAACACAATAAGATGAAATTCCTCAATAAAATAATCACCGAATTACTTTCTCAAAACGAAGATCTTTCTGCGTTCAACATTATTCTGCCCGGAAAAAGACCAGTTGTTTTTATTAAAAGAATTTTGGAACAAGAAAATTATTCTGGTTTTTTGCCAAATTTTTTCACCATTGAAGAATTGATACAGCAAATTGCGGAAAAGCAACAACTGCAGGGAATTTCATTGTGGTTATTTGCCTATTCTATCTACGAACCGCTTCCTTTAATACCAAAAGACGATTTTGCTAGTTTTTTAAAATGGTTTCCCACATTATTGAAAGATTGGGACGATATGATGAAGTTTGCCAATGATGATCAGGAAGTTTTGGAGTACATGTTCAAAGAGGAGCGCATCAAAGATTGGGCGCAAGATTTGGGAGATGAAGAAGATACACCTCGGAAAAAATACCTCAATTTTTGGAGAAATATGAGCGAATTTTTGCCCATTTTGAAACAAAAATTGCAAGAAAAAAATTGGGCAACTGCAGGAATGATTCACCAAACTGCGCGAAAAAATTTAGAAAAATTTGTAGAAAATACTTACGGAAATTATGTTTTTTGCGGCTTCAACGCGCTAACTTTAGTTGAAAAAAAATTGATGAGAAGCTTGTTGCAAGTTGATAAAGCGCAATGTTTTTTTCAAGCAGATGAGTACTACATCAATGATAAAAGGCAGAAAGCGGGAGAGTTTTTAAGAGAAACCATTTTATGGAAAGAATTCAACGAATATAGAAATTTCCACTGGATAGAAAATGATTTTGTGAAGCCGAAAAATATTCAATTGTATGAAGTGGCGGGCAATATTTCGCAGACAAAAATTTTACCAGAAATTCTTAAAACCAACGATTCTGAGCAAGATTTATCTGATACGGTAGTTGTTTTGCTAGATGAAAATCTTTTGCCAGCAAGTTTGGATGCTTTGAATTTAGTAGAAAATATCAACATTACGATGGGATTTCCTTTGGGAAATTTAGGTTTTAGCAATGCGATAAAGCATTTATTTAGACTTCAAAAACAGTTGGAAAAAAGTTCGTCTTCTTATTATTACAAAGATGTGCTTGCAGTTTTGGAAGAATTGCCAAATGATGAAGCCGATGCAGAAATAGTTTCCAATTTCAAGGCCTATTTGGAAGAGTACAACATTGTTTACATCAGCAATAAATATTTGAAGGAGCAACTTTCATCGCTTTCTTATTATTATTTATTACTAAAACCAGAAAACGTACTTTCATTTTTAAATGATTTACAAAATTTCTGTTACCAATTAAAATTCAGAGAGTTAGATGATATTTTGTACGAAAATATCTCTCATTTTGAAAATGCTTTTCGCGTCATAAAAAACCAAATCTCACTTTATACGGTTAATGTTTCAATCGAAATTTTGGAAGTATTGTTGAGTCAGTCAATTGGTTCAGAAACAATTGATTTTCAAGGAGAACCATTGCAAGGTTTGCAAGTAATGGGACTTTTGGAAACTAGATTATTGAATTTTAAAAATGTAATCATGCTTTCTGTGAACGAAGGAAAATTGCCACTCGGAAATTCGCAGAACACTTTTCTTCCTTTTGATGTAAGAAATTATCATGATATCCCAACTTTTCTAGATAATGATAGTATTTATGCCTATCATTTCTACAGATTGCTGCAAGATTCTGAAAATATTTCGATGATGTTTAATGCTTTGAGCTCTGGCGCAAATACTGGCGAAAAGAGCAGATTCATCACACAATTAGAAATAGAAAGTCCGCACAATTTGGAACATACGATTATTGAAAATACCTCGGATCCAATATTGGAAAATTTAATTACGATAGAAAAATCGCCAGAAGTTTTGCAGAAATTGGAAGAATGGAAAGGCAGAGTTTCGCCTTCACATTTAACGTCTTATTTATACGATCCGATTCAGTTTTATCTTCAAAAAATATTGGGAACTAGGGAAGGAGCGGAAGTGGAGGAAGAACTATCTTCCCGAAATTATGGAAATTTGGTGCATTATTCTTTAGAATTTCTATATAAACCGTTTTGCGGAGAAATTTTAACTGCAAGTAATTTAAAATCAGCTTTATTAAAAGTAGACGAAGCAATTGCGCATGCTATTGAAAAATTAAAACATCAATCTGAATATTACGACAAAAGCATGAACTACATCCACAAAGCGATTGCAAAAAAGGTGATAGAAGATATTTTGACTTTTGACTTGCAATTAGTTGCAGATGGAAACTCTTTAAAGTTAATTTCCGTAGAATCTAATTTTGAAAAAATTCCTTTCTATTTGGATGAAGAAAAGACGAATAAAGTTCAGTTTTTCGGCTACATCGATAGAGTAGATGAATTGAATGGCGTAACAAGAATCATTGATTTTAAGACCAAAAAAGTTGATAATTTAAAAATAAATATTACGGAAAAAAACATTGAAAGTTATTTTTGTAATGTTTCTAATATCATGCCGATGCAATTGTGCATTTATCAATATGCTTTAGAAAATTCGCCGGAATATAAAAATAAAAAGATAGAAACCGGAATTTGGAGTTTCGCTGGTGCAAAAAATGGAGTAGTGCCTTTGGAAATTACCACAGGAAGCTTGGACGATGCTATGGTTTCCATTAAAAATTTGATTTTGGAAATGCTGAATCCGGAGTTGGAATTTTCTGAGAAAGTGGTTTTTAAAGTGGATGTGTAGTAAATATTATTTCTAAATTGTTGCACAAATTTTTCACATAATTTTGTCATTCCGCAGGAATCTCACACTGCTAGATTCCTGCGGAATGACAAAATGATGTGTAAAAATTACTTATTTAAATTCTTATTTCTAAAAGTAGCAATCGCAGTTCCGTAACCCATTAAAAAATAAATTACAAAAAATACGATATAGTATAGAATAGGTCTTTGCAAAGAATCATCAATAACAAAATCGTAAAATAAGGAAAGACCAGCGAACAATGTTCCAGATAATAAACCTATAAATAGTGCATTTTTATTTTTTGATAGAAAATTCATTTTAATTAAAAGCATTAATCCCAGTAATATCCATACCGGTTATCAGCAAATGTACATCATGTGTTCCTTCATACGTAATTACAGACTCTAGGTTTGCAGCGTGGCGCATCATTGGAAATTCGCCCATTATTCCCATTCCACCAAGTATTTGTCGGCTTTCGCGGGCAATGTCGATCGCCATTTTCACGTTGTTTCTTTTTGCCATAGAAATTTGTGCTGGCGTAGCTTTGTGAGCATTTTTCAAATTTCCTAATTGAAGACAAAGCAATTGTGCTTTTGTGATTTCAGTAAGAAATTCTGCCAATTTCTTTTGCTGCAATTGAAATCCTGCGATCGGTCTTCCAAATTGTTTTCTTTCTTTTCCGTATTGTAAAGCAGTACAATAGCAATCTATGGCTGCACCAATTACGCCCCAAGAAATTCCGTAACGTGCAGAATTTAAGCAAGAAAGCGGTCCTTTTAATCCAGAAATATTTGGTAGAAGGTTTTCTTTTGGTACTTTCACATCAGAGAAAACGAGTTCTCCAGTTTTGGAAGCTCTTAAACTCCATTTGTTGTTGGTAGTTGGCGTGGTAAATCCTTCCATTCCACGTTCTACAATTAATCCACGTACTTTTCCTTCTTCATCTTTTGCCCAAATAACGGCAATATCGCAAACTGGGGAATTGGTGATCCACATTTTTGCTCCATTCAATAAATAATGATCGCCTTTATCTACAAAATAAGTTTCCATAGAACTCGGGTCTGATCCATGATTTGGTTCCGTCAATCCGAATGAACCTATCATTGTTCCAGCAGCTAATTGTGGTAAAAATTTCTTTTTTTGCTCTTCAGAACCGTATTCGAAAATAGGAAACATTACCAAAGAACTTTGTACAGAAGCTGCAGAACGAACTGCGGAATCTCCACGTTCTAATTCTTGCATGATGATTCCGTAGGAAATTTGATCCAAACCTGCACCTCCATATTCTTCTGGAATATAAGGTCCTAAAGCTCCAATATTTCCCAATTCTTGCATCAAGTTTGGAATATCTGTATGGTTTTGTGCGTGCTCATCAATTACAGGCATTACAAAACTTTCTACCCAAGATCTTACAGATGCTCGTATTAATAAATGCTCCTCAGAGAGAAGCGCATCCATATTGTAATAATCTGGTATTGTGGTAAGTGGATAGTAGGACATATATAATTATTGATAAATAAGGATTGATAATTGATTTTGAATGCTAGAAAAATATTAAAATTAAATTTCAAAAAATTAAATTAAAGATTTCCAACTTTGAACGCTTGATTTTTATTCGAATTTTTCTATAATTTTATTAGAAACACCTGTATTACTAAATCCACCATCGTGGAAAAGATTTTGCATGGTCACCTTTCTGGTAAGATCTGAAAACATACTTACACAATAGTTTGCGCAATCTACAGCATCTGCATTTCCTAAGGGAGACATATCGTCTGCAAAATTGAAAAATCCTTCGATGCCTTTCACACCTGCACCAGCTTTTGTCATCACTGGAGATTGAGAAATAGTATTTACACGAACTTTCCTTTCACCCCAGAAATAGCCGAAACTTCTTGCAATACTTTCTAGATAAGATTTATTATCTGCCATATCGCTATAATTTGGGAATGTTCTTTGTGCAGCAATGTAGGTAAGCGCTAAAATAGAACCCCATTCATTCATAATATTTTTGTCCCAAGCAGTTTTCATCACTTTATGGAAAGAAACAGCAGAAACATCCCAACCTTTTTCTAGAAAATCGTAATTAAGATCTGTATATGCTTTTCCTTTTCTAATATTCACAGACATTCCAATAGAATGTAGAATAAAATCTAGTTTACCAAATTTTTCTTCTGCACGAGCAAATAGTTTTTCCAAATCTTCCATAGATGAAGCATCTGCAGGAATTATTTCTGATCCTGTTTGTGCAGCCAAATCATCTAATTCTCCCATTCTCATCGCGATTGGAGCGTTGGATAAAATAAATTCTGCACCTTCTTCATGGCATCTTTCCGCCACTTTCCAAGCGATGGATTGGTTGTTTAATGCACCGAAAATTATTCCTTTTTTACCTTTGAGTAAACCGTAAGACATAGTATTTGTTATTTAAAAACAAATATAAGCAAAATCTTGTTTTAGGCATAAAAAAAAGGGAACTGATTTATCAATTCCCTAAATTTTAAAAGTACAACTATTAATTTGTGGCTTTTTTTACTTCTGCTTCTGCATCTACAGCTGCATCTTTTGTTCCTTCCCACGCGTTGGAAACTGCATCTTTCGTATCTTCCCAAGCATCTGCTACATTGTCTTTTGCACGTTCTAGCCAACCTTCGTGGGTTGCTTCTTCGTCGTTATCTCTTTTTTCGTTAATGTAAGCTTTTGCTCTATCTGCTAAATCTTCAGCTTTCCATTTTACTTTGTCTACTGCGTTTTCTGCTTTGTTGTAATCTTGATTGTCCATCTTGTAAATATTTATGTTATTAAACTATTGTAAAATTACTTTACTTTACACAAAATAGTTTACAGCATTTTTGTAAAATTTAATATTTTTTTATTCTGATAATCATTAATCTTTGGTAATGTTTTTCTCGTCCCAAGATTTTTTCACGTCTTCCGCTGCATTTTTTGCTTTTTCTGCAACTTCACTTGCTGCAACTTTGGTTTTTCCCCATATTTCCTGCGATTGTTCTTTAGTTTCGTCTGCAAGATTTTCTGCTATATGTGCAGCATCTTTTGCCACAACTTTGGTTTTTTCCCATACTTCGCCAGATTTTTCCATGGCATCGTCTGCGAAAATTTCTGCTTTGTCTTTCAATTCTTCGGCAACTACTTTAGCTTTATCAAAGGTTTCTTCCGCTTTGTCTTTCAGTTTCTCAAAAAATGATTTTGATTCTTCACTTGTGCTCATAATTTTGTATTTTTAAATTATTAAAAAATAAATTTACGATATTATATTGTAATTTTAATATTAAATCTCTTGTAAAAAAAATATGGATGTAAAACGCTGTTCTTGGTGCGAAAAAGATGATCTCTACAGAAAATATCATGATGAGGAATGGGGGAAACCGGTTTTTGATGATGAAACCTTGTTTGAATTTTTAGTTTTAGAAAGTTTTCAAGCGGGACTTTCTTGGTATACTATTTTGGTAAAAAGAGAAAATTTTCGGAAAGCTTTTGATCAATTTAATTATGAGAAAATTGCAGATTATAATTTTGCCAAAGTGGAATCATTAATGCAAAATTCTGGAATTATTAGGCATCAATTAAAAATTCTAGCAAGCATCAACAACGCGAAACAATTTTTAAAAGTTCAAAAAGAGTTTGGCAGTTTTTCTAAATATTTGTGGAATTTCGTAGATGTAAAACCAATTGTAAACCAGCCGAAAACAATGAAAGATGTTCCTGCAACTACAGAATTATCAGATTTAATATCAAAAGATTTAAAGAAGAGAGGTTTCAAATTTTTGGGTTCTACTACTGTTTATGCTTTCTTGCAAGCAATAGGAATGGTAAATGATCATGTGCATGATTGCTTTTGTAAATATTAGTTTTAAAAACTATTTTTGATGAAATTTAATATATTAAAATGAGAACAAGTTTATTTTCTTTATTACTAATGTTTGTAACTTTTAGTAGTGTTTTCGCTCAAAAAAAAGATGAATACAGAAAAGCGGAAATATTTATGAATGATGGTACCAAATTAAATATCCTTTTTGTAGGTTACACTTATCCGAATGGAAATTTTTTAAGCAATTTTGCCACATCAAACGTATACAAATTTGAATATAAGCTTACTGAAGATTCTAAAATTGAAAAGGTAGATGCAAAAGACGTACAATCATTAACTATATTTGATGATTCTGGCGATGTAACTTCGAAAATATATAAATTAGATTTGAAAGCAATCAACACAAAGGGAGAATTGGTAGATAAATCTCGAGATTCATTTCAGCCAATTTTGTATGATGGGAAATTACAGATTTATGGTTCTAACATTTTTGCTTGCGAAGGTAATGGAAAATCCCTTTGTAGGTATGCATATTCTGTTTTTTACATTAAAAATAGCAAAGAGCAATATGGTATTATGCCAGTAGATTTTGATCGAATAAACTTATTCAATCTGGGATCTATTCCAGAAAAAATGGTAGAAGCATTTAAGTATGTTGGTAAAGATTGTCCAGAATTTCAACAGTATTTAAAAGTTTTTGAAGGGAAAGTGGTAGAAAAATCTTATCAAAAAAAAATGAAAGAGGATTATAAAAATCTTTACAATAAAGCAAATGAAGAAGCAAAAAAATCTGGAAAAAGTTTCGGAGAATCACAACAACTTTTTGGAGATTATATGCTAGAATATTACTTGGACTTCTACAAAGGAATAGTAATGGAGTATGAAAAAAACTGTAAGTAAGAAATAAAATTTATTATCCCTTGTCAACATTTGTTAAAGCAACTTCCACAATATCAGAAGGCAATCTGTAGCCTTTGTCTAAAATTGTTTTATAAACTTTAAACATAATGTTGCTGCGCAATTTTAATCCTGGTGCTCGTACATCGGTGGTCATTATCCAATATTGAGCTTTCACATTTACGGTGCTAGTTGCCAATTCTTCAATAAAAACCAAAGGTTCTGGATGTTTTTCTACCTGCTCAAATTGTTTGATGGTGTTTTCAATTAATACAATAATATTGTCTACATCGTCGTTATAATCCAAACCGATCAAAAATTCTTGACGAATATAATTATCAATGGTGAAATTTTGCAGCGGATTTTTTAGAATTAAACCATTTGGAATGTAAATATCTCGTCCGTCTAAAGATTTTATCGTAGTTTCTCGCAAAGACATTTTGATTACACGACCGCGCAAACCTTCTATTTCTATCAAATCACCGGTGCGAAATGGTCTGCTAAATGCCATTAAAATTCCTGCAAGAAAATTTTCGCCGATATCTTTTAAGGCAAAACCAATCACGAAAGTTCCCAAACCTGCTCCAGCAAGTATTTTATTGGTCAAACTTCCCCAACCAATCACACTTAAGCAAAGCACCATAAGAAAAATACTTAAAATGATGGAAAGCATATTTACCAAAAAACTGCTTACCAAAGGATCTTTAGATTTGGAATCTATTATTTTGTATGCATTTTTGCTGATGAATCTGATGACAATAATTCCAACAATTCCTATCATCATCGCTAAAAGGATAGAGGGCAAACTTTCTAAAAAATTTGCCCAAGAATCCGTCAAAATTTGTCCGATATCTTTTACCTCTGTTTCCATTTTTATTTTATGATTCTATCTAAAACCCATTCAATCATCATTTTTTCGGATGTGTGATGGTCTGCAGAAAATTCCCCACGTCTTCTGTTGGCGATTACGCAATTTACTGTCAATGGTTTGTGTCCCAATAATTTAGAAAGTGCATATATTGCAGATGTTTCCATTTCAAAATTAGAAACTCCTAAATCATTTAAGGTTTCTAGAAATTTTTCGTCGATGGCTTTCAAACGCAATTGTCTTCCTTGTGGCGCGTAGAAACCAGGGAAAGTTGCGGTGTTTCCAAAATATTTTGCGTCTTTATAATAATCCGAAATTTCTTCTGCCCAATCTGAGAAATAGAGCATAGGTTTTACTTTTTCGTAAGGGAATTTTGCCAAGAAATTTCTAGAAAATTCATTTTCAAATTCATAGTCTGAATAGAAATGCAACAAGCCATCTAAACCAACCACATTTTGTGTTACCAACATCTGATCTACTTCTATATCTGGATTCACGCTGCCGCAAGTTCCCATTCGGAAAAGTTCTAAAGACGTTTTTTCATCTTTAAATTCTTTATTTTTTAAATCTATGTTTACCAAAGCATCAATTTCGTTCATCACAATATCGATGTTTTCTGTACCAATTCCGGTGGACATTACCGTGATTCTCTCTCCACGTAAAATCCCTGTATGCGTATAAAATTCTCTTTTATTTTTCTTTACTTCAATCTTATCAAAATATTTAGAAACTTTTGGAACGCGATCTGGATCTCCTACCAACATTATTTTGTGCGCCAATTCTTCTGGCAAAAGATTGAGGTGATATACACTTCCGTCTGGATTTAGCACCAATTCTGATGCTGCTAATTTATTGATCATAGTTAAATGTTATTGATTATTGATGAATGATAATTGATTGAGTTGAATGGCGCATAGATTTTTTGTAGATCAATAATTGAAGAAGTTTTTATATCAATCATCAATGATCGTCTATCAATTACTTTTCAACCACCAACTCGTTTTGTTTTATAGCCCATTTCTTTCAAAATCAGCATTATTTTATCGCGATTATCGCCTTGTATAATGATGATTCCATCTTTCTCTGAGCCACCAATTCCTAATTTTATTTTAATTTTTTTCGAGATCGATTTTAGTTCTTCCGCATTCCCCTCAAAACCTTCTATTATCGTTACAGGTTTTCCGTTTCTGCCTTTTTTTTCAAATTTGCAAACGAGCGGTTCTATTTGCTCAAATTTCTCTTCCCCAAATTCTGAAGGCAATTCAAAATCTTGCTCTTCGTGTGTTGGAAATAAATTTTGAAGTTGATCTCTGATATCCATATCTCAAAAATAATACTTTTATATTAAATACAATCAAAAATTTAAAACTTAAGCGCTTTTTAAAAATTAAAACTGCTTATGATAATGGAATCAGCAGATTTTTTTTATAAAACATCGCTAATGAAATGTAAAAATTAATTAATCCATTGTTCAAACTCTCGTAATATCTAATCTATACTTTCGTAGAAAAAAAATGACCTTCAAAAATATTTTTATTCTTCTCATCGTATTTGCATTGGTTGCGATGTCTTTTCAATCTGTGGATAAAGGTTTTAAAGCAAAAAGTACTGTATTAAGCCAAGGTTTGCTTCACTTTAAAAAAGAGGTTGAAAATTTAAAAATTGATGCCTATCTTTTTTCAGAAGATAAAATCTCTATCTCAACATTACAAAATACATTAAAAACAACTAGAAATTCTTACAAAGAAATTGAGTTTTACATCGCATATCATTATCCAGAATTTGCAAAAACCAATCTAAATGCAGCGCCATTATTCCATATAGAAGCTGCGGGAACTTCTGCTTATACACTTCCACCAGAAGGTTTGCAGGTTTTGGATGAATTGATTTTTTCGGAAGATGCAGCAAATGAAAAAGATAAAATCATAGAAATCACAGATTTTCTTTTTAATAGTTACAACAATTTTTTTCTTAGCACTTTGCAAAACGGAATAAGTGATGGCAAGAATAAAACGCTACCATTACGAATAGAATTGATAAGGATGTATACGCTTGGTGTAACGGGTTTTGATACTCCTGGTTCATTAAATGTTTCTGAAGAAGCGAGCCACGCTTTTCTAGGGATGAAAAAATATGTAAATGATGACGCTTTCTTCAAAAATTTCAATCTGCAGAAATCTAATGAAATTTTAGATAATGGTATCGTTTATCTTTCAAAAAATAAGGATTTCAATACATTTGATCGCATAGAGTTTTACAAAAATTACATTCAACCTTTATATGAAGAGTTTGGAAATTGGGACAATAGTTCAGATGATCTTAAAAATTTTTCTGGGTGGAATGTGGATAGTAAAAATCTTTTCGATAGCGATTTTTTTAACCCTTATTTCTACACCATTTTAAAAGCTGAAGAAGATAGTAAACTCTTGCAAAAATTGGGTGAAGACCTATTTTATGATCAAAATGTGAGCGATAACGGAAAAATGAGTTGCGCAACATGCCATTTGCCAGAAAATGCTTTTACAGATCATAAACAAAAATCTTTGAGCAATGTGGAAGGTAAAAATGTTTTAAGAAATTCTCCTTCTTTATATAATGCTGTTTTTGCAAAGAGATTTTTCTACGATATGAGAGCATTTTATCTAGAACAGCAAGCCGAACACGTAATCTACAACGAGCAAGAATTTAATACGAGCTATGAAAGAATCATCAAAAAACTAGAAACAAAGCCGGAATATAGAATTGGTTTTAAAAATGCATTTAAAGATGGCAAAATTTCTAAGCAAAATTTCTCGAAGGCGTTAAGTTCTTATGTAGCTTCTTTGTATTCTTTTAACAGCGATTTTGACCAATTTATGAGAAATGAAAAAGATATTTCTGCCGAAGCTAAAAGTGGATATAATCTATTCATGGGAAAAGCAAATTGTGCGACTTGCCATTTTGCGCCGCTTTTTTCTGGTTTGGTTCCTCCTTTTTTTAATGAAAATGAATCTGAAGTTTTGGGTGTAACGAAAAATCCTATCCAAATTTTGCCATTAGAAATTGATGCCGATAAAGGAAGAATTAACAGCAATGTAACAAAAGAAAAATCCTGGATTTATGAAAATTCGTTTAAAACAATGACCGTCAGAAATATTGCATTAACGAAACCTTACTTTCATAATGGGGCTTTTAATTCTTTGGAAGAAGTTTTGGAATTTTATAATGAAGGAGGAGCGGAAGGTCTAGGATTGAATATTAAAAACCAAACGCTACCCGCAGATAAATTGAACTTAACACCAGTTGAAATAAAACAGCTGATTGCTTTTTTGAACACGTTAACAGATATAAGTAAAGTGAAAATTAACAAATAGTTCATAGCTTAACGTTGAGTTAAAAATTTGTTAATAGTGCGCAAAGTATTATTAATACTCGCTTAATAGAATTGCTTTTTTAAAAAAATAGTTTTGCAGTGTTGATTTAAAACAATAAAATGAAAAAACAATTACTTACAATCGCGGCTTTAGGATTAATGATTAATTCATTTTTCAATGCACAAACCACAATTTTTGATCAAGGTTCTTCTTGGAGCTATGAAGACAGCAATGTAGCACCTGTTAGCACTTGGAAAAGCTCTAACTTTGATGTTTCTACTTGGTCTGTAGGAAACGGGCCATTAGGATATGGAGATCCTGTAACAACTACTATAAATAGTGGTTTGCTTACAGCTTATTTTGCAAAAGATTTCACTGTAAATCTTGCAGATCTTACCACCACAATGGATTTGGGGATAAGAAGAGATGATGGTATTATTGTTTATCTAAACGGTGAAGAAATAGTAAGAGATAATATGCCAACAGGAACTGTAACACACGGCACTTTCTCTAATACAACTATAGACGGATCAGATGAAACTACATTTAATATTTTTTCTATTCCAAAAAGTAAATTTGTACAAGGAGTGAATAGAATTTCTGTAGAATTGCACAATAGAAGTGCAGGTAGTTCAGATTTATCGATAGATGCTTATCTAAAAAATACAGTAGTTATCACGCCACCAGTTTCTACAACCTGTACAGGAACTCACATCAGCTGTTTTACATCCATTATTCCTACTTCCCAAACTTCAAAATTAATTATTCCTGCTGAACATAAGTTTCAGATGATTTTGAAAGAAGGGGATAATTATACAGATGGTGGAGGTTTAGTAGGTGGACAAAATGATTTCACAGCTTATGTTGCAAAGAATGCAAGCAGTACAGATGGATATCTTTCTGTAAATCATGAAACCAATCCGGGAGGTGTTACGATGGCAGAGGTTAATTACAATGCTACCACCAAACTTTGGGAGCTTACAAAATCTAGAGCTGTAGATTTTTCTGCGCCAAGTCTTGTACAAACAATTAGAAATTGTTCTGGTGGAATTACACCATGGGGAACCATCATAACCGCAGAAGAATCTGTAACTTCAAACGATACCAATGCAGACGGTTACAAAGATTATGGATGGTTTGTAGAAATAGATCCTGTCACAGCGCAGGTTATTTCTCAAAATACAGATGGATCTAAAGGTAAACTTTGGCAGATGGGAATTATGAATCATGAAAATGTAGTGATTAATAATGCAGGAACTGTAGCTTATTATGGAGAAGATGGCGGAACAAATATGGTATATAAATATGTGATGGATACGCCAAATAACCTTTCTTCTGGAAATTTATTTGTTTTAAAATTAGATCAAGGCATTACTGCGGGAGATCCTGTTGGAACTACTGCAACATGGATTCAAGTTCCAAATAAATTACAAGCAGATCA
The DNA here is from genome assembly GCF_013294015.1 of Frigoriflavimonas asaccharolytica. GTDB lineage: Bacteria > Bacteroidota > Bacteroidia > Flavobacteriales > Weeksellaceae > Frigoriflavimonas > Frigoriflavimonas asaccharolytica. Next base: position 33,869 of record NZ_JABSNO010000015.1, on the reverse strand, counting down.
AAATAATACCAGAACAATAGCGCAATCTCTTGGTGGCACATCGTTTAATGGCATTGAAGATGTAGACATCAGTCCTTTAGATGGTAAAATTTATTTTACGGCAAAAGGTTTAAGTAAAGTTTACAGAATGCAGGATGATGGAACTACTGCTTCCCAAGTAGAAGTTTTTGTAGGAGGTTCTGCAACTCAATATTCTTTCAACACAGCAGAAGGTGTAAAATCTGAAACTTGGGGATCTGGTAATGATAATCTTACTTTTGACGAACTGGGAAATCTGTGGGTTCTTCAAGATGGCGGAAAAAATTATATCTGGGTTATAGCGCCAAACCATACTCAAGCCAATCCACAAGTGAGACTTTTCGCTTCTATGCCTGCAGGTTCAGAGCCAACTGGTCTTACTTTTACACCAGATCATAAATTTGGTTTCTTTTCAGTTCAACATCCAAATTCTACTATTGCAACCGATATAGATGCTACTGGAAATACAATTGATTATAAAGGAAAATCTGCAACTATGGTGGTTGCTCTTCAGCAATTCTTAGGAACAAATGCTGTATTAGGAACCGCAGAAAACATCGCAGTAAATTCTGTAACCGTTACACCAAATCCAACATCTGGAATCGTGCAATTGAATGCAACAAAATCTTTAAAAAATATTGAAATTACCGCATATACATTGGATGGTAAAATCGTCTATCAAAAAAGATTTAATGGCAGCAATTCCGCTTTGGAGCTAGATTTCACGAAACAACTTCAGTCCTCTAGAATGCTTATTTTAAATATAGAAGCAGAAGGATTTCAAAAAACTGTAAAAATATTAAAAAAATAATTCTCTAATTTTAATTTCTACTACCGGCAGATCTTCTGTCGGTAGTTTTATTATTATGAAAAAAATAATATTCGCATTAGTGGTAATTTTTTGCGTTCAAATAAATGCGCAAATCGATCCTGTGAAATTCCCAACTTTCACAAATATGGAGGCCGCCTTGAAAAGTGAAAATCCAGTGTATAGTTTAAGTTTTAGAAATAAAAGTTTTTACAATCTACCACAAAATATTGTAAAACTAGATTCTCTATTTTTCCTAAATGCGATGGGCAATCATTTTGAAAAAATGGATTCTGAAATATTCCTCTTGAAGCAATTAGAAACTTTAAATTTAAATGAAAACAACATCAAATATATTCCAGATGAGATTGGAAACTTGCAAAAATTAAGTACATTTTCAATTAATATCAATAGTCTCACCAATATCAATCCCAATCTTGCCAAACTTCAAAATTTGAAAGTTGTTCATTTTGAGGCAAACAATTTAAATATTTTTCCCGAAGCTTTATTAAAGATACCAGCTCTAGAAGAAATTAATTTACAAGGAAATCAAATCAGTTTCATATCAGAAGATCTTGAAAATATTACAAATTTGAAATTTTTAAATATCTCTAGCAATCAAATTAATGATATTCTTAATGTTAAATTTCCCTTACAATTAAAATATTTGGAATTGCAACAAAATACAATCTCTCAGCTTCCAAATCAGATGTACAAATTACAAAATTTGGAATTTTTGAATGTTAGCAATAATATTATTAAAGAAATTTCGCCAAAAATTATCGGTTTGAAAAATTTGGTAAGCATTAATTTAGCCAATAACCAATTGAAAAAGCTTCCCAAAGATTTTAGATATTTAAAAAATTTAAAAACGCTCATCCTTACAGGTAATCCTTTGGAAACGAAAGAATTAGAATATCTTAGAACAATCTTACCCAATTGTACTATTTATTTTTAAAAATTGTAGAAAGAATTTTTAAATAAATTTATTCAGATAAATTTTCAAAGACTAAAGACAAATCGTAATTTTGATTTCTAATGATGAATTCAATTATTCAATTTGATGAAGTTTCTGTAAAATATGGAGATGTAGAAATTGTAAGTAATTTTTCCGCTGAAATTTACAAAGGAGAAAGCACTGTTTTTTCTGGTGTTTCTGGGTCGGGAAAATCTTCTTTATTAAATGCTTGTCTTGGTTTTGTGCCAATTTCTGCAGGCGAAATTATTATTTTAAATAAGAAAGTAAATTCAGAAAACATCCACGAAATTCGCAAAGAAATTGCTTGGCTTCCGCAAGAATTATTTTTCGATATAAAAAATTGCAGAGATTTGGTGCAATTGCCATTTCAATTTGAAGTCAATAAAAAATACCAAGCTTCAGAAAAAGATCTTCAGAAAATGCTTGCAGATTTGCTTTTACCAGATCATATTTTAGAAAAAAAACTTTCTGAAATTTCTGGTGGGCAAAAACAAAGATTGCTTCTTGCATCTTTATTATTGATGCCAAAACCAATTTTAATTCTAGACGAACCAACTTCTGCTCTGGACGAAATATCCACAGAAAGTGTTTTAAAAATCATAAAAAAACAAGGGAAAACTTTGATCAGTGCTTCTCACGATTCTGTGTGGAATGATAATATGGACAAGATAATTACAATTTAAAAATGGGAGCGCAAGATATTTCTTGGTGGGATTTAAGTTTAGGCTATATTTTGGTTCTAATTCCCATCATTGTTTTCAGTTACTTCAAAACGGGATTGGTGAAACCAACATTAATTGCAACTGCGAGAATGACGGTGCAATTGTATTTAATTGGTTTGTATTTAGAATATATTTTTACTTTAAATAATATTTGGATCAATATCGGTTGGGTGATTTTGATGGTTTTAATTGCATCTTTCACTGCCATAAAACGGAGTTATCTGAATAGAAAAATTTTCCTCTTTCCAATTTTTTTATCCATGTTAATCGTAATTTTTGCGGTAGATTTTTATTTTCTAGGAGTTGTGGTTAAATTAGATTTTTTGTTTGATGCCAAATATTTCATCCCAATTACAGGAATGTTGATTGGGAATTCTATGTCTAATAATATTGTGGCTTTCAATACTTATTTTGATAGCTTAGACAAAAACCAGACGCAATATAAATTCGCATTGGCGAATGGTGCAACAAAACTAGAAGCTTTGAAGAGTTTTATAAAAGAGGCTTTGGTAAAATCTTTGAGCCCAACAATAGCCACAACTTCTGTGGTTGGTTTAATTTCTCTTCCGGGAATGATGACGGGGCAAATTCTGGGTGGACAAAGTCCGGCGGTTGCGATAAAATACCAGATTATGATCATGATTACAATTCTTGTAACTTCTATGATGACGGTTATTTTGTCAATTTTAATTTCCAACAGATTTATTTTTGATAAGATGGAAATGCCTTTGAAGAATTTATACTCAGGGAAATAGTTTTTCTACTGCATATTTGCAGTCATTGCGATCCCGATAGCAATCGGGAGAAGAAATATCCGCAATGACAGAATCTTTTTTGTACTTAAAAAATTTGAAATCATTGCGAAACTTTGCGCCCCGACTTGAGTGGAAATCCTTTTTTATCCGCCTCGGCGGATAGAAAAGATTGGGAACGGAAGGCGGAAAAAGGCGCCCAAATAATTTGCTTACGAGATTGCTTAATTCCTCGCAATGACAGAATTGAAATTATCATATTCAGAGCAATTTTCGTAAATTTACAATCATTAAAATAAAAATCATGTCAAAAAAAGCAATATTAGCCATACTAGATGGTTGGGGAATTGGAGAAAATCCAGCAGTTTCTGCCATAGCACAGGCAAATACACCATTTATAGATTCTTGTTTAGAAAATTTTCCCAATACAACTTTGGAAGCGAGTGGAATTGCGGTTGGCTTGCCATTTGGACAAATGGGAAATTCTGAAGTTGGGCACATGAATTTGGGCGCAGGAAGAGTGGTTTATCAAAATTTGGTAAAACTAAATATGGCGGTGGAAAATGCAACTTTAGGTAAGGAAAATGTGATTACAGATGCCTTTCAATACGCGAAAGATCATGCAAAAAAAATCCATTTTATCGGGTTGCTTTCAGATGGAGGAGTGCATTCTCACATCAACCATTTAAAAGGATTATTGACGGCTGCAGCGGAATTTGGTCTGCATGAAAACGTTTTTGTACACGCTTTTACAGATGGAAGAGATTGCGATCCGCATTCTGGAAGAGGTTTTGTGCAAGAATTATTGGATCATATGAAAATTTCTACAGGGAAATTGGCTTCTGTAACAGGAAGATATTTCGCGATGGATAGAGACAAACGTTGGGAGCGCATAAAATTGGCCTACGATGCAATGGTGAAAGGAATTGGAACGGAAACATACGATATTCTTGCGAGCATACAAAACTCTTATGATGAAAATATTACGGATGAATTTTTGAAACCATTGATTTGCCAAGGTCAAAATCATTTACCTATTGCTGTAATTTCGCCAGATGATGTGGTGTTTTGTTTTAATTTTCGCACAGATCGTGGAAGGGAAATAACGGAAGTACTTTCTCAGACAGAAAATGAAGAATTTGGAATGAAGCCGATGCATTTGTATTACGTAACGATGACAAACTACGATAAAGAATACAAAAACGTGCACGTAGTTTATGATGAAAAAGTGCTGGAAGAAACAATGGGCGAGATTTTGGAAAGAAACGGAAAAACACAGATCCGCATCGCTGAAACAGAGAAATATCCTCACGTTAGTTTTTTCTTTTCTGGTGGAAGGGAAGAGTTGTTTGTGGGAGAGAGAAGATTGCTTTGCCCAAGTCCGAAAGATGTTCCCACATACGATTTCAAGCCAGAAATGTCTGCTTACGATATTGTTGAAAAGATTTTACCAGAAATTGAAAATGAGACGGCAGATTTTATTTGTTTAAATTTCGCAAATACAGATATGGTTGGTCATACTGGTGTTTTTGCGGCGGGTATAAAAGCTGCAGAAGCTGTAGATGCGTGCATTCAAAAAGTTGCAACCATGGCTTATGAACATGATTATGCTGTGTTTATTTTGGCAGACCACGGAAATTCTGATGTGATGATCAACCCAGATGGAAGCCCAAATACGCAGCACTCTACGAATTTAGTTCCGCTAATTGTGATGGATAAAGATAAAAGCTGGACTTTAAAACCTGGAAAATTAGGTGATATTGCTCCTTCAATTTTGAAAGTGATGGGAATTGAAATTCCGGAAATTATGACTGGTGATATTTTGGTGAGCTAGATTTTATAAACCAATACTTCTTAATTTTCGTAAATATTCAAAACTATTTTAGCAACACTATTTATGATCAACCCAAAAGTAAACTCTCCATTTTTCAAAATTTTTTCTAGCTTTTTCTTTCTATTTTTTGGGTTGCAATTTTTTTCTGCTCATGTCGCTATTGTAGATTTAGAAGATATGTCTACCACAGATTCAGTTTTACTCTATATAAAATTGGGATTTGAGCACATTATTCCATTGGGTATAGATCATATTTTGTTTGTGCTTTGTCTATTTCTTTTAAATCCAAAATTGAAATCTGTACTGTGGCAAGCATCTGCTTTTACAGTAGCTCACACCATTACTTTAGGTTTATCCATGTATCAAGTGATCGATCCGCCGAGCGAGATAGTAGAACCTGTGATTGCGATTTCCATCATGTATGTAGCGATGGAAAATATTTTATCTAAAAAATTGAAACCATCTAGAATTGGTGTTGTTTTTCTATTCGGATTGATACACGGAATGGGTTTCGCAAGTGTTTTGAATGGTTTGGGTTTGCCAGAGAAGTCTTTCCTTACTTCACTATTAATGTTTAATGTTGGTGTGGAGCTTGGTCAAATCTCTGTGATAGTTTTGGCGTATTTTATATTGGGTAAATTTTTTGGAGACAAACCTTATTACAGAAAGTATATTGTAATCCCTATTTCTGCAATTATTTTTTTAATTGCAACATTCTGGACAGTTGAACGGATATTTTTTACCTAAATTTTCCACAAAAAAAAGTTTACTAAATACTAATAGTAAACTTTTTTTTTGCTTTCTAAAGAATTATTTTCTACAATCTATCTTCCAAATCTCTCATAAGAGCAGGGCTTAGATCATACTTGTTTTCATCCGCAGCTTTGTAATATTCTTTTGCATTGTATCCTTTTTTGCTTGCCTCCATCAATCTTCCCATGTAATATAATTCTAAAGCTTCCAAAGGTTGACCTTTAATGTGTTTATTGTAAATTTCGTTTGCTTCTGCTAGTTTATTATTTTCCATCAATGCAAAGGCATACCAACTGTAAGTTTGCGGTGTTGCTCTTGTTTCCAATTCTTTTTTTGCGAGCATTTCTGCTTTTGCAGGATTTTTTAGGCTTTCTGTGTAGATTTGAATTAAATATTTATGGTACATATTTTCATAAATAGCATTGCTTGCTATTGTCTCAAATTCCGTCGCATATTTTAATTCTAAATTTTTGTCTTGCTTATGTTGAGCCAGCAAAATCATTTTATACAAAGCGTCTGGAGATTTGGATTTAGACTGTACAAACTTAAATATTTTCTCTGCCAAAGCTTCATTATTATCTTTCATCATTGCAATCATGCCGATTCCCATCATGCTGTGAAGATCAGCGCTGTTTGCTTTTAAAGATTTTTTGTAGCTTTTAAAAGCTTCGTCCAATTTTCCGGCATGGTTGTAAAGATCGCCAACATTTGATAAAGCGATGGATTGTAAAACGGCATTATCTCCTGCAAGATGTGCGGCTTCTTCCATTCTGCTGGTAGAAGCATCTAAATCTCCTTCATAATGCGCCATTTTTGATTTCCGAAATTGATAAGCGTAGCTTTTGTCATCCTTCATCTTTTCCAAATTTTCTTTGGCAGCTTTTATATTTCCCAGTTCAAATTCTACATCAAAAGTATTGGCGTAATTTTCTAAATCTTTAATTCCCAAAGCTTTTGCTTTCTCTAAATATTCTTTAGCTTTCAAAAACCTGTGCTGCAAAATGGAATAATGTACCAAGGTCAAAAAGGCGTAAGCTTCTTTATTATTCAATTCTTTTTCAACATTTAGCACAATGCTATCTGCATCTTTCAAATCTTGAATATCACCAGTAAAACCAAAACGAGTAACCAATTGTGAAGCATATTTTTGAGTGCTTACATGATCGAAATTTTTGTTATTTTTAATTCTGCTTTGCCAGAAATTTAGTTCATCATTATTAAATTTTGCAGCTTTTGAGGTGCTGTAATTGGCTATCAAACTATCTGCATAAGATTCTGAAACCAATGGATCTCCAAATTTGTTGCATTGTACTAAAAATGAAGTGCAGATGGATAAAAGAAAGATTTGTAGAGAGCGCATATTTATATAAATTTTCTCAAAGATAGGTTTATTATCCTCTTATATGTTTGAATATTTAAGACTATAATTACAATATTTTATAAAGAATTTAAGTTGATTGCTATTTACCAAACAACTTATAAACTGTAATAATAAGATTATTCTTTGCGTAACTATTTGTGTTTAAAATGCAAACAATTCCTCAATTTTAGCAGCAACTTTTTCTGCATTTGGAAGCATTTCTTTTTCTAAAATTAAATTGATAGGTACTGCAGGCAAATTTAGCGAACCGATGGTTTCTACAGGTGCATCCAAATATTTAAAACATGCTTTGGTAATGCGATGTGCAACTGCCTCTGCAAAAGAATTTTGTATTTGCTCTTCCGTCAAAACAATGCATTTACTGTGCAATTTCACCCTTTCAAATATTAATTCTTCGTCCAAAGGGATTAATGTTCTTAAGTCTATAACTTCAATTCTTCCTGAGAAATTTTTCGCAGCTTCTTTTGCCCAAAAAACTCCCATTCCATAGGTTATAATTACCAGTGTTCTGCCATTTTTTATTTCATTTTCATCAGCTTCTAGTACTAAATTTGCTTTCCCGAAAGGCAAAATATAATCTTCATCGGGTTCTACCGTTTTTGCATCATCCGTTCCTGGTACTTTGCTCCAGTATAAACCTTTGTGTTCTAGCATTACCACGGGATTTGGATCATAGTAAGCTGCTTTTAATAAACCTTTAAAATCTGCAGCATTACTTGGATATGCGATTTTGATACCTTTTATATTGCACAAAATACTTTCTACACTTCCACTATGATATGGTCCGCCTCCTCCGTATGCTCCTGTAGGAACGCGAATGATATTGCTCACAGGAAACTTACCTTGACTTAAATAGCAAGATTTAGAAATTTCTGTAATTAATTGGTTTATAGCAGGATAAATATAATCTGAAAATTGAACTTCTACGATAGGTTTCAATCCAACAGCACTCATTCCAATTGTAGAACCAATGATGTATGCTTCTTGGATGGCGGTATTGAAAACCCTTTTGTTCCCAAATTTCGCACCCAAAGTTACAGCTTCGCGAAAAACACCACCAATTCTTTCTCCCACATCTTGTCCGTAGAGCAAAGCTTCAGGATGTTTCCACATCAATTCTTGAATAGCATGGATAGAAGCATCTACCATTACAATCTTTTCGCCGCCTTCTGGTTTTCTAATTCCTTTTTCTTCCGTAATTGGAGTAGGTGCAAAAACGTGATTGCTAACAGAATCTGGTGTTGGATCTTCAGCTTCTATTGCTCTACCAAAAGCTTCTTCCGCTTCTTTTCTGCAATTTTTTTCTATTTGGTTGAGGTCATTTTCATTAAAGTTTTCTGAAAGCAAATAATTTTTCAAAATTATGCCTGGATCTTGTGCTCTGTGTTTTTCTAAATCTTCTTCGTCTCGGTAAAATTCTCTACGAACACCAGAAGTGTGATGTCCTATCAAAACGGTACTTGCGCAAACTAAAATCGGTTTTCTCTCTGTTCTCACAAAATCAAAAGCATCTTTCATGCATTCGTAACTTTCTACGAAATTGGTACCATCTACACGAACTCTATTAAGACCAACAAAACCTGCAGCAAAATCGTAAGCATCCGATGTTCTGGCTTCTTCTTTGGTTACAGAAATTCCCCATTCATTATCTTGTACTAAAAATATAATCGGTAATTGATGCAGTGCAGCAAACTGAAAAGCCTCACTTACTTCGCCTTCTGTTATAGAATTATCTCCAAAACTACAAACTGTAACAGGATTATTTTTAAATTCTCTTAATTTAAATTCTTCAATATATTTAATGCCTTGCGCAACACCAGTGGTTGGTATTGCTTGCATTCCCGTTGCAGAACTTTGGTGGATGATGTTTGGTTTATCATCTCCAATATAAGAAGGATGAGAGTAATACGATCTTCCGCCAGAAAAAGGATCTTCCGCTTTTGCAAGAAGTTGCAACATCAATTCATAAGGCTGAAATCCGATTCCAAGCAAAATGCTTTCATCTCGGTAATATGGAGAAACCCAATCTTCATTTAATAATTGATAAGCAGTTGCCAATTGTATGGCTTCGTGCCCGCGAGAAGTACTATGCACATACTTTGTAATCGCTCTATTTTCCTCATAAATATCTGCCATTGCTTTTGCCAGCATCATGTGGTTGTAGGCTTTTAACAAAACTTCTTGTGCAATTTTTTCTTTCGTACTTTCCATAAATTCAAAGATAACAAATATTAAATCTTTGTACAAAAAAATGTAAAATTGAATACATTTTTCATTAAAAATTATTTTTCTAGAAATTGCTTTCTGAGCTTTTTTAAATTTGAATTGCAGCAAAATTTCATTCAAAATGTATTTTTTTTAGATTTTATTTGTACTATTTTTACAAAAATTTATTAATAAATGTACTTAATTTTCGATACCGAAACTACCGGATTACCAAAGAACTTCAACGCTCCGCTCACAGATTCAAACAATTGGCCTAGAATGGTACAGATTGCTTGGCAATTGCATGATGATGATGGTACACTTTTAGAAAACGAAGATTACATCATCCAGCCAGATGGTTATGATATACCCTTTAATGCATACAAAATACACGGAATTTCTACCAAAAAAGCGCAAAGTGAAGGGAGAAATTTAGTAGATGTACTAATAGAATTTGCAGATGTTTTGGCAAGAACGAAAGTGGGTGTCGGACATAATATTGAGTTTGATTATAATATCGTAGGTGCAGAATTTTTGCGCTCCGGTTTAGAAAATCCTTTGCAAAATGTGCCCAATGCAGATACAATGCATTTAGGTACAAATTATTGCGAGCTTCCTGGTGGTAGATATGGAAAATTTAAATCTCCGAAACTTACCGAACTTTACGAAAAACTTTTCAGTACAAAGTTTGATGAAGCGCACAATGCTGCAGCAGACGTAAATGCTACTGCGCAAATCTTTTTTGAATTGATGAGGTTGAATTTAATACCTACAGAAAATTTAAAAATAACAGAAGAGAAACTTCAACTTTATATTACTTCCCATCCGCAAATTACCAAAGCTTTTGATATAAAAATTAGAGCGCAAGTTGGTAATAGTAAAGGAAAAAAAACAGTAAAATCTTCGGGAAATACTGATGATTTGGACATCGGAAAATATTTCAATTTTCATAATCATAGTATTTTTTCTTCCTTACAATCTACTTCTAGCATTGCTCAATTGATAAAAAAAGCTGAAGACAATAATTTTCCTGCCGTTGGTTTGGTAGATATGGGAAATTTGATGGGAGCATTTAAATTCATCACCGAAGTAGAAAAATATAATAAAAATTTAGAAACCGCCAATGCAACTATTACGAATGAAAATGAAATAAAAAAACCTTTAATTCCAATTTTAGGCTGTGAATTTTATGTTTCTGATCGTCCGGAGCAAAAACAATTTACCAAAGACGATCGCGATAGACGAACAAATATGGTATTGCTTGCCAAAAATTTTGAAGGGTATAAAAATTTAGCAAAACTATCTAGTGTTGGTTTTGTAGATGGATTTTATTTTGGAGTTCCTAGAATTTCTAAAAAACAAATAGAGCAGTACAAAGAAAATTTAATTGCCGTTTCCTCTGGTATTACTGGAGATATACCAAGTACGATTTTAGAATTTGGTGAGCAAAAAGGTGAGGAGGTTTTCCTATGGTGGAAAAAAACATTTGGAGAAGATTTTTACGTTCAAATTCAAAATCACAATGTAGAAGAAGAAGTGTACATTAATGAAGTCTTGACAGGTTTGGCCGAGCAACATGAAGTGAAAATTCTTGCGCAAAATGAAACCTATTATTCCGAAAAAGAAGATGCACCCATTCAAGATATTTTGGTTTGTATAAAAGAAGGTGAAAAACTTTCTACGCCCATTGGAAGAGGATTTAATAAAAGAAGCGGACTTACCACATCTGAATACTATATAAAGGATACAGAAAATTTAAAAAAAACTTTTCAAAATTTTCCAAATGCGTTTGAAGCTTACGCAGAATTTTTAGAAAAATTTAAACCATACAGTTTAAAACACGATGTTTTGCTACCAAAATTTAATATTCCTGAAGAATTTTTGAATGTAGAAGATGAAACTGACGGCGGAAAACGCGGAGAAAATGCCTATTTAAGATTTCTAACTTACGAAGGTGCAAAGAAAAGATATGGCGAAATTTCTCCAGAATTAATAGAAAGATTAGATTTTGAACTAGAAGTAATTGGTAATACCGGATATCCTGGTTATTTTTTAATTGTTCAAGATTTTTGCAACGAAGCAAGAAAAATGGGAGTTTGGGTTGGTCCGGGAAGAGGATCTGCTGCAGGATCTGTGGTTGCATATTGCACGGGAATCACGAATATTGATCCTATTAAATATGATCTGCTTTTTGAGCGTTTCTTAAATCCTGAAAGGGTTTCTATGCCCGATATTGATATAGATTTTGACGATGAAGGGCGAGAAAGGATAATAAAATGGGTGATAGAAAAATATGGAAAAGAAAATGTAGCGCAAATTATTACCTATTCTGTTTTGGGCGGAAAATCTGCCATCAAAGATGCAGGTAGAGTTTTAGATTTATCTATTGCAGACACAAATGCCATATCTAAATTGATTCCTTCTGTTCCAGGAATGAATATTAAAAAAGCATTGGCGAAAATTGATAAACTTCGTCCAGAAGATCAAATTTTGGCGAAAGAAATGCAAGCGATTTTGAACAATCCAAGTGATGAGCGATTCGCTGTATTGAATAGTGCCTATAAATTGGAAGGTTGCATTAGAAATACCGGAATTCATGCTTGTGCAGTCATCATTACGCCAGAAGATATTTCTAATCTAATCCCGATTACGATTGCGAATAAAGACGCGAACATTATCGTTTCTCAATTTGATAATTCTGTAGCAGAAAATGCGGGATTATTAAAAATGGATTTCTTGGGATTGCGAACCTTAACCATCATAAAAGATGCAATAAAAATAATTAAAGAAAAACACGGGATAGATATAGATCCAGATGCGATTCCGTTGGATGATGAAAAAACCTATCAGCTCTTCCAAGAAGGAAAAACGGTTGGTATTTTTCAATATGAAAGTCCAGGAATGCAAAAATATATGCGGGAATTGAAACCCACAGTTTTCGAGGATTTAATTGCCATGAATGCTTTGTATAGACCAGGACCAATAAAATACATTCCAAATTTCATCAATAGAAAAAATGGCTCGGAAGAAATGCAATACGATTTGCCAGAATGTGAAGAATTTCTATCCGAAACCTACGGAATTACCGTTTACCAAGAGCAAGTAATGCTTCTATCTCAAAAATTAGCCAATTTTACAAAAGGTGAAGCAGATACTTTGCGGAAAGCGATGGGTAAAAAAGACCGTCCAACATTGGACAAAATGTATCCCAAATTTCTTGAAGGTGGACAAGCGAATAATCTTAATGAAGAAAAACTAAACAAAATTTGGAAAGATTGGGAAGCCTTTGCAGAATATGCTTTTAATAAATCTCACTCCACATGCTATGCATTTATAGCATATCAAACTGCCTATTTGAAAGCGAACTATCCTGCAGAATATATGAGTAGTGTTTTGACGCACAATCTAAATAATACCAAGCAAATTACCCTTTTTATGGAAGATTGTAAAAATGTTGGTATAGATGTTTTGGGTCCAGACATTAATGAAAGTGCTTATAAATTTACAGTAAATGATAAACACCAAATTCGCTTCGGTTTGGGAGCGATAAAAGGAATTGGCGAAGGACCGAGTGAAGCGATTGTGGAAGCCAGAAAAGGACAAAGATTTAATACCATCTATGAATTTTTTGAAAGAATACCCGCAAATCAAATGAATAAAAGGGTAGCGGAAAGTCTTGTTTATGCGGGCGCTTTTGATGAGGTTGAAGAATATAACCGTGCACAATATTTTGAAAATGATTTGAGCGGCAGAAATACCCTCGAAAAATTGATGAAATACGGGCAAAGCTTTCAAGAGAGTAAAAACCAGATAGAAAATTCTTTATTTGCAGATTTCGCCGAAGAACTATCTATTAAAACGCCAGAAATTCCCGATGGTCCAGAATGGCAAAATATGCATAAATTAAATAAAGAACGAGAAGTGATCGGTTTTTATCTTTCTGCGCATCCGCTAGATGAATTTAATTTTCAATATGATTTTATAAAAGGAACGTATTCTAAGAAAGTGGTTTTGGATGATAATACAGACAAAGAAACAGAATTTAAGGAAATTATTCTTGTTGAAGAAATTGATGAAGAATCTACAGAAACAGAAATTGTAGATGAGGTTGTAGATTTGGATGGAGCAGAAGCGGATGAAATACTAGAGCAAGAAATAAAAAATGTAGAACCACGAGGTCAATTTGGCTTTTTGCAATTAGATGAATTGGATGCCTTCCGCGATGCAACCTATAATCCAGAACAATTGAGATTGTTTGAAGAGAAAGATTACAAAGCGAAAAGAGCACACAATGATGGCAGCAAAGAATATATGGTTGCCGGATTAATAACAGAATTTACGGTGCGAGATGGGAATAATAGTGGCGAAAAAGTAGCCTTCATGACCTTGGAAGATTATTCTGGAAGCTATAGTTTTCGTTTGGGAGATCGGGATTATATGAGGTTGAAAGATCAGCTGGATGTACAGAGATTTGTGATTTTGAAAGTAAAATTTAGCATATCTAAAGATCACAGAATATATTTGAATGTAACGGATGTAATAGAATTAAAAGAAGCATTGGAAAAATTTGCAAAAAGCATATCTGTGGTTTTGGATGTTCAACATTTTCATACAGATGATGCCTTGTTTTTAAAAAAGAATCTGATGGGCAAAAATGGAGAAGGAAAATTAAAATTCTACATGAAAAATGAAGATAATAATTCTTTTATGGATTTAGAAACATCTACTAAAACCCTTTCCATAGACCAAAATCTACTTCAAATATTGAATAATCAACAAAACTTCAAATTTTTCTTGAATTGACAATATTTTCTAATTTATTGAATTTGAGTAAATACAACCTTAAACTTTCATTACGAATAGAATTTGCTATTTTTTTTTCGATATAGATAAAATATAAGCTTATAATTATTTATTTGTTATAATTTACTATGCATATCTAACCTTTGTTTTTATGAAATATTTATATAGGGTTAATTATATTTAAGAGTATTTTAATTTCCTGAGATTTTTCATTTAAAATTTGTAAAAATTAATTGTAATTATATAATAATTTATACATTTGCTTATAATAAATATATTAACTAAATAATTTTTATGAAAAAACTTTACACAAAAACGTGGCATTGGTGCCGCGGTTTTAAGAAGGCGGGAATATCTGCGCTTGTTCTGTTTGGGGCGGCTCAAACTTTTAATGCACAAGTAAACTTATATACCTTTTCGCAAAGTTCAGGTAGTTTTAATAGTATTGCGTCTACTGGTACTTTAGTTACAGGAAGTGATGCTACTACTACAAACACTAATGATACTGCTGGTTGGACGATTGCAATACCATTTACGTACAATTTTAATAATACAAATTATACATCTTTGTATGCAAATTCAAATGGAGGTGTAACTTTTGGAGCTACAACGTATTCCAGCAGCTCACTAATTTCAACTTCGACTGCTTACAGTGGTTCAATATCTGTAATGGATAGAGATTTATGGGGTGTATTTTATTCTTCAGGTGTTACTACTTCTGGATCCAACGTTATCACAGGTGTAACATCCTTTCTTGGGATGGAAGTAGGCAAATTTTTAAATAGTGCAAATGGAATACCTACAGGTGCTACAGTTACAGCTTTTGATGCTGGTGCAGGTACTATTACAATGTCAGCAAATGCTACATCTAGTTCTGCAACAGCTGCAATTAGATATGGTACTGGGAAAATTTTAACCTCTGTAGAAGGTACTGCTCCAAATAGAGTTTTTGTTGTAGAATGGATCGGGTATAATGATTACTCTTCATCTACTACTGCACAGTCTTTTCTTAATTTTCAATTGAGACTAGAGGAGACAACCAATAAAGTAAATATTGTATATGGTTCGCAATTTAATAATAGTACTGGCTCTAAAACAAACCAAATTGGATTAAGAGGTGCTACAAATGCAGATTATAATAATAGATTAGGAGCAGTTGCAAATCCTTGGACTGCAACAGCTGCTGGAACTTCTAATAGTTCTTCTGTTTCTAGAGATAATACAAATTTTCCTGCTGCTGGTTTAACTTTTACGTGGTCACCACCTACTTGCTTACCTCCTAGTACATCAGTATATAGTGGAACTACTTCATCGAGCACAAACATAAGTTGGAATGCTTCAAGTTCTGCTCCTGCAAATGGATACCAATTGTACTATAGCACAACAAATGTAGCTCCTACTTCAGCAACTGTTTTAAACTCTACAAATTCTGTTTCATCTGCAACCAATATGGTTTCAATAACAGGTTTAAACACAGCTACTAATTATTTTGTTTGGGGAAGAGCTGTTTGTAGTTCTTCTGATAGTAGTATTTGGAGTTCATTTAATAATTTTACAACGCTTTGTACTGCATTTGCAACACCATATTCCCAAAATTTTGACACAACGGCGACTGGAACGTCCACTGTAAATAATGCTCCAACCTGTTGGACTTATCTGGAAACTGCAGGTAGTGCGGCTTATGGTTATGTAAGTACTTCGAATAATCAATCTGCTCCTAATAGTTATTATTTGTATAATTCTAGTGACAATGCAGGTAATGTAATGTTGGTTTCACCACAAACAACCAATTTATCTGATGGTACGAAAAGAGTAAAATTTAGTGCAAGAGCAACTGCTGGATACATATTAGAAATTGGAACTGTTTCTAATGTTGCAGATCCTGCATCTTATACAGCACTTTCATCTGGAGCTACAATTACTCTTACAGCTGCTTATGCACAGTATATTGTAAATATTCCTGCAGGTGGTTCTAATAATCTAGCTTTTAGACATGGTTTGGGTGGAACTTATAGAGGTATATACTTAGATGATATTACTGTTGAAGCAATTCCTTCTTGTATTGCTCCAACTGCAGCTTCTATTACAGGAGCTACAGCAAGTTCTTTGAGTGTGGCTTGGACTGCGGCTTCTCCCGCACCAGCATTAGGATACCAAGTGTATTACAGCACAACAAATGCTGCTCCAACTGGTGCAACTGTATTAACTGCATCTAATTCAGTATCTTCTGCAACAACTACTGCAACAATCTCTGGATTGCCTGCTGATGTTGTACAATATGTTTGGGTAAGATCCAATTGTACTACAGGTGATCAAAGTGCTTGGGTAAGTGCAGGAAGTGCTAACACAGGATATTGTCTACCAAGTGCATCTGGAACAACTTATTGGATTAGTAATTTTTCTTCTACTAGTGCTGCTACAAACATCGCACATACTGGTACTGCTACAGGAGCTGGTGGATATAAAAATTTAACTGCTACTTCTAAAATAGCAAATTTTGCAGGTAGTGTAACTCCAATAAATATATCTCTTGGTTCAGGAACAACTCCTACTGCTGGATTTGCAGTGTGGATTGATTGGAATAATAACTTATCTTTCGAAGCTAGCGAAAAAGTGTATGGTACAACAAGTTATATCAACTCAACTTCTGGAGCAACTATAACTGTACCTGCTGCACAAGCATTAGGAAATTATAGAATGAGAGTTGCAGCTAATTATAATAGCTCAACGGTTGTGGATCCATGTGCGGCAATTACAAATGGCGAATATTTAGATGCTATTTTTGAAGTTGTAACTCCACCAACTTGTACTGCACCAAGTGCAGTTGTAGCATCAGCTATAACTACAACAACTGCAACAGTTTCTTGGACAGCTCCTGCTACAGCTCCTGGTATTGGTTATGATGTATATTACAGTACAACAAATACTGCTCCTATGGCTTCTACTACACCTACGACAACAGCAGCAGCAACAACTGTAAATTTATCGGGCTTAACGCAATCAACTGTTTATTATGTTTGGGTAAGATCTAGTTGTAGTAGCGCAGATCAAAGTACTTGGACAGGTATGCCGTCATTTACTACGGTTACACCTGCTCCTATTAATGATAATTGTGCTGGAGCAATTGCGGTAACGCCAGGTGCAATTGTATCGCAAAATCCTGTAACTAGCTCAACTGTTAATGCAACAACAGATTCTGCACCAACATGTGGATTTAGTGCAAATAGAAATGTATGGTTTAGTATAGTAGTACCAGCAAGCGGAAATGTAACAATTGAAACTACTTCTGCCACTGGATCTACTTTAACAGATACAATTTTAAATGTATATACAGGAATTTGTGGCGCTTTAACATCTATAGGTTGTAATGATGATATTTCTGCTGGATCAAATAATTTTTCTAAAGTAGTGCTTACAAACCAAGCTCCTGGAAGTACAATTTTAGCTAGTGTTTGGGCTTACTCAACGGGTGATGGTGCATTCAGAATTTCAGCTTATGACGGTTCATTAGCAACTGGAGAATCTTTTGTGAAAGAAAACGGAGTAAATATTTACCCAAATCCTTTCTCAGATTTCATTAGAATCTCTGATGTGAAAGATGTTGTTTCTGTATCAATTGTTGATATGGCAGGTAGAATAGTGAAAACTGTGAAACCAGCTAACGAAATTAACCTTTCATCTTTGAAATCAGGTATGTATTTAATTAACCTTACTATGAAAGATGGTTCTGTGAAAACAGTGAAGTCTATCAAAAAGTAATTTTTTAAATAAATTATCTTTATAATAAGAGCGACAGAAATGTCGCTCTTTTTTGTTTTACAAAATCTATTGCATACAGATTAAACTTTAAAACAAATTTTATTTAAATCTCTATCTAAATAGAGATGGAAGAGATATTATTTTAATAAGTAAAATCATTAAAATTTATGTGGGTTTTGTCCAAAGTAACGCTTTTTGCTCAAAATTATACGAAGTGACATATCTATTTAGTTGTCAGATAGATAATGCATTTTAGAAGAATGAGTAATCTCCAGTATTTTAAATATATTCTACTAAAAGGATATGCATTTCATTGGATAAAATTTCCGCCAGTTTACTGTAAAACAAAAATAAATAAGTCTATTAATATGTTATGCATAATAATTGAATCAATTAATTTTGCATTATAGATATAAAATATTAAATAAAAATTCATTATTAATTGTTTTTACCCGAAATTTTGATAATTAATTAAATTTTTGTAAATTTCGAATAATAAAAATTTATTTATGAAAAAATTATATCTATTTATGATGTTTATGGTCACATCATTTATTGGAGTTTTACACTCACAATGTACAACTCCTGTCCCTGTGCCATTTACTGAAACTTTTGACAATGGCGCGTTACCGGCATGTTGGGTTAGTCAAAATCCAACCAACGCAACCACGAATTCTAATCTGAACTGGAAATTTACGGGTACCACTGGTTATGGTACTGTTACAGCACTTAATGGAAGACCTTATGGAACTTTCGCTTGGGTAGATGCAAGTTCGCCATACACAGGTGAACATACGGTAGAACTAATTACTCCACAAATAAATCTTGCAGGACTTACAAATCCTTACATACAGTTTGATTGGTTTAAAAATCATTCTAATAGTACTGCCGGAACTGGAGGCTCTACTTATGATGACAACAAAATAATAGTCGCAGTTGATGATGGAGGAGGTTATGTTACTATTTTTACTGGTACAACAAATTCTTCAGAGTGGAGAACGGAAGGTGTCGCTCTAGCAGCATCATACATTAACAGAACTATTACAGTTAAATTTACAGTTGATAAAGATGTAGCTGGTAACGGTTATTTCTATGATGATCTACTTTTAGATAACGTACAAGTACGACAAGCGCCTACCTGCTTCATTCCTTCAACAGTTGTAAGTAGTAATCCATCAACTACGACTGTAGATTTGACATGGATTGCACCAAGTGTAGTTCCTGCTTTGGGATATGAAATATATTATAATACTACTAATGTTGCTCCGATTTCTACGACCACACCTTCTGTTACGGGTATAAATACAGCATCAGCTACAGTTGGTGGTTTGGTACCATCTACAACGTATTTCATTTGGGTAAGATCTAATTGCTCTTCAAGTGATAGTAGTGATTGGGTTTCTGGTACATCTTTCAGTACAAATTGTGTTGCCTTCAATGTTCCTTATTCAGAAAATTTTGATACAACAGCCACTGGAACGTCATCAAATAACAATGCACCGCAATGCTGGAGTTACTTAGAGTCAGCAGGTTCTACTGGTTATGGATATGTTTCCTCATCAAATAGCAATTCTGCGCCTAATAATTTTTACATGTATAATAGTAGCGACATAGCAGGACACATGCTGTTGGTTTCACCAGAAACAAATAATTTAGCTTCTGGAAATAATAGGGTGAGATTTTTTGCTAGAGGTGCTTCCGATGGTTTTCCTATTCAAGTAGGAACGCTATCGAATCCTACTGATCCGACTAGTTTCACGATGATTGGATCTCCAATAATTCTTACAAATGTTCATACAGAGTATACAGTAGATTTACCAGCTGGAACAAATAAATTTCTTGCATTTAGACATGGTATGGCTACTACTTATGACGCAATTTACATAGATGATATAAACGTAGAAGCAATTCCATCGTGTGTAAGACCTACAGATGTCATAGTTGCGAGTGTTACAGCAACTTCAGCGGATTTAAGTTGGATAGCTCCCGCTGTTGCGCCCGCAAATGGATACGAGGTTTATTATTCAACAACTAATACAGCACCTACTGCTGCAAGTGTTGCTCAAGTATCTAATATTAACAGTACTTCTGCAACTATTACTGGACTTACTGCTGCTACAACTTACTATTTTTGGGTGAGATCAGTTTGTGGTCCTTCTGAATCAAGTATTTGGACAACTGATGTATCAGCAACTACGAATTGCGTGGCTTTTACGATACCTTACTCAGAAAATTTTGATACTACTTCTACAGGAACTACTACTAATAATAATACACCACAATGCTGGAGTTATTTAGAAACACCTAATTCAGCTGCGTACGCTTACGTTAGCACATCGAATAACAATTCAGCTCCTAATAGTTTTTATATGTACAATAGTACAGATGTGACAGGGGATATGATGTTGGTTTCACCAGTAACTACAAATTTATCTTCTGGATTAAATCGTGTGAGGTTTTTTGCTAAAGGTTCTGTTGCCGGTTACCCGTTAGAAATCGGTACGCTATCTAATTCGCTTGATCCTTCAACTTTTACAATTATAGGATCACCGATAATTCTTACGACTACACAAACGGAATATACAGTTGATATACCAGTTGGAACAAATGTTAATCTTGCATTTAGACATGGAATGAATTCTACTTACGACGCAGTTTATTTAGACGACATCAATGTAGAAGCTATCCCATCTTGTGTAAGACCGACTGTACTTGTAGTTGCTTCTACAACGGCAACTTCAGCAGATGTAAGTTGGACTGCTTCCGCTTCTGCACCAGCAAATGGTTATCAAATATATTATTCTACAACCAATACGCAACCAACAGCAGGTAGTATTCCACAAATAACTAATATTACTGGAACTTCAGCTACTATTTCTGGCTTATCTGCTGCTACAGATTATTTTTTCTGGGTTCGCTCTGCTTGTAGTACATCAGATTTGAGTTTCTGGACAGATGCTGAAACATTTACAACTCAATGTAGTGTATTCACAGCACCATTTTATGAAGGTTTTAGTAATGGAACTATACCAAACTGTTGGACAAATGTTAATCCTACTACAACATCTACAAGTGCAAATGTACTTTGGAAATTTATAGGTTCACCAGGTTATGGTTCTACAAGTAACGGAAGACCTACTGGATCTTATGCATGGGTAGATGCAAGTACGCCAAATACAGGCGAAAATACAGTGCAGATGATTACACCAATGATTAATCTTACACCACTTACGACACCGTATGTACAGTTTGATTGGTTTAAAAACAATGAAAATGCTGGCTCTGATAATGAATTGAAGGTAGCTATAAATGATGGAACTGGTTGGGTAGATATTTTTACGAGTACAACAAATGATCCTAGCTGGAGAACAGTTGGAATACCTTTAGCAGCTTCTTACATCGGCGCTACTGTGCAATTAAAATTTAATGTAAACAAAGATTTTGCAGGAGCTGGAAACTTTTATGATGATTTACTTGTAGATGAGGTAAGAATTATTGATACTCCTACATGTATACAACCAGGTGGAGTTTCTACCTCAGGAATTACAGGAAATTCTGCAACTATTAATTGGATAGCACCCACACCAGCACCAGCTTCTGGTTATGATGTTTATTACAGTACCGTAAATGTGCCACCAACAGCTTCTACAACGCCAAATTTATCTGGTGTGATGGCTTTGAATACACCAATTTCAGGATTGACTGCGCTTACAGATTATTACGTTTGGGTAAGATCAAACTGTTCTGCAGCAGACCAAAGTGTTTGGGTGGGCGGTACTTTATTTACAACTGGATGTGCTACAATTGTACCTACTTATGTTAATGATTTTGCAACGTTCCCAGGAACTTGTTGGGAAAGAGCATCGGGAGGAACACCAGCTACTGGTCCAAATGGAACAACAAACTATTGGTTAGCAGATGGGTTTTTAAATAATGGAACAAGCGGATCAGCAAAAATCCAATTATTTTCAAATGTTAGAACTGGATGGTTATTTTCCCCAACCTTTGATTTAAGTTCTGGTACTTATAGACTAAAATTTGATTATGGTGTAACGGAAACTACAGGAACTGCAAAATCCTCTATGGGATCAGATGATGTTGTTCAAATATTGATGTCTGTAAATGGAGGCGCAACTTGGACTGCAATGCAAACTTGGGATGCAAACACAGGACCTGGAGCAACTTTGAATAGTTTTAATATGCCAATTAATACAAATTCTAACCAAGTTAAATTTGCTTTCTATGGTACAGATGGAGCTGTAGATGATATTGAAAATTATAACTTCTATGTAGATAATTTTATGGTAGAATCTCAACTTGCAACTGTTGAAATTGCAAAAGATGATCTGCTCCAAATTTACCCAAACCCTTTCACAGATTTTATCAGAATATCAGATGTGAAAAATGTAGAAACTATTTCTATCATAGATTTGTCTGGAAGATTAATTAAAACTATGAAACCAACAAATGAAATTAACTTATCATCTTTGAAAGCAGGGATGTATTTAATTAATTTGAAAATGAAAGATGGATCTGTGCAAACAGTGAAAACAATCAAAAAGTAATTGTAATAAATTAAATTCTTATTAATGAGAGCGGCAGAAATGTCGCTCTTTTTTTATTCGGCGATTTATTTTTCAAATTTTTAAATCCATTGTAATTTCAATATTTTATTAAATAAGACGTATTATTTACTATAATTCATACCTCATAATTTGTTAAAAACATATAATTTTATTAAATTGCGGTAAAATAAATATTTATATTATGAAAAAACTTTTACTATTGTGTATGCTTATTCTCGGAATAGGCGCATCTGCACAAATCGTAGTCAACGAAGGCTTCGAAAATACGGTAACCCCAACGGGTTTTGTGTATAGTTCTATCTCTAGAACTACAACAGCAACAAGAGTTTGCACTGGTACAGCAGCAGTAGGCGTTAACTTGTGGAGTCTTACAACTACGGCAAACTTGGTTTACTCTTCTACTGCATCCAATGCAACAGCTGTAACTGTATCATTTAATTACAGCACGCAAGAATATTTTTCAGGTGATGGTGTAGGTTTATTAGCCAAAGTGGAATACTCTGTAAATGGAGGAACTTCCTATACGCAGTTAGGTTCAGATATTGTGTTAACAGGAAATAAACCTTGTACACAATTTTTGGAAACTATTCCTACTGGAGCAGTACCTTTAAATGCAAACTTTAAATTTAGAATTACAGGAAATCACACATCGGGAGATTTTTACTTTAATGTAGATGATCTGAAATTGCAACAAGTAGTGTCTTGTTCAGCGCCATTGTCTGCAAGTGCATCTGCTGTTACAATTACAAGTGCGGCGGTAAATTGGGTAGCACCTGCAACTGTACCGGCTTTAGGATATGATGTATATTACAATACTACTAACGTAGCGCCTATTTCTACAACTATACCAAATTTAAACGTTCCAACAGGTAATTCTACTACTGTTTCAGGATTAATGCCTGCAACCACCTACTATGGATTTGTAAGAAGCAGGTGTTCTGCAGCAGATCAAAGTAATTGGATTGCTACAAATGTTTTTGTAACACCATGTACTATTTTTTCTGCTCCTTTTTCAGAATCTTTCTCGTCTGGAGCATTACCGAATTGTTGGACTAACTTAAATCCAACAACAACTTCAACATCACTGAATGTATTTTGGAAATTCGGAACTGGCGTAGATTATGGAGCTGCAGGTAATGGTAGAACCGCAGGAACTTATGCTTGGGTAGATGCTAGTTCACCTTATGCTAATGAAAAATCAGTAGAATTAACTACACCTTCAATCGATCTTACAGGTCTTACAGCACCTTTCGTACAGTTTGATTGGTTTAAAGTTAATGCAACCGATAATGCAGGAACAACTCCTTCTACGTATGATAATAATAGCTTGACAGTTGCCGTAAATGATGGCACTGGTTGGGTAGATATTTTTACGAGTATGAGTAATGCTACATCATGGAGAACAGAAGGTATTGCGTTGGCTGGTAGTTATGTGAATAAAACAATACAAGTAAGATTTACAGTTAATAAGAATACCGGTACTAATCCTTATTTCTACGATGATTTACTTTTAGATGAAGTAAAGGTTATCAATGCACCATCTTGCATTCAACCGTCTGCAATAGCTGCATCTAGTATCACACCTACATCGGCAAATTTAATGTGGACTGCACCTACACCTGCACCTGCTTCTGGATATGATGTTTATTACAGTACTGTAAGTACTGCTCCTACAGCAGCTACTGTTCCTACAAATGCAGGAGTAACCGCAACTACGGTTGCAGTGTCCAACCTTACGCCAAGTACACAATATTTTGTGTGGGTAAGAGCAAAATGTGATGCTTCCACCAATAGTGATTGGGCAAGTGGAGGTAATTTCACTACAGCTACATTTTGTCCAGTAATAACGGTACCTGCAAACAATGCAGCTTCAGTTTCTACTACACCTACTATCACATGGACGGCCGTATCTGGCGCAACTGGATACAGAATTACCATGGGTACTACAGCAAACGGAACAAATATTTTGAACAATGTAGATTTAGGAAATGTAACTACGTATACATTAGCAACAGTATTATCTAACAGTACCCAATATTTTTACAGAATAAACGCGTACTCTCCGACAATTACTACTTCATTAAACTGTACAGAAAGAAATTTCACTACAGCTTGTGCTCCTATTACACCTACCACATACACCAATGATTTTGCTACAATTCCAGGTACTTGCTGGGAAAGAGCTGGTGATGGAACTATTGCAACAGGACCAACCTCTACTGGTACATTGTGGAGAGCCTTAGGGTTTTTACAAGGAACCGGAAGTGGATCTGCAGCTATTAATTTGTACACGACTGGTAGAATAGGATGGTTGATCTCTCCTACATTCAATTTAGCAGGTGGTGGTTTCACAATGTCTTTTAAATACGGCGTAACCGAATATAATGGAAGTACTGCTTCTGCAATGGGTAGTGATGATGCTATAGATGTATTGATGTCCACAGATGGTGGTACTACATGGGCAAGTATTAAAAAATATACTGCAGCAGATAATGTAAGTAATACCTCTAATTTATTCACATATCCAATTACTTCTACATCCAATCAAGTAAAATTTGCTTTCTTGGGAACAGATGGAACTGTAGACGATGCAGAAGATTTTGAATTTTATGTTGATGACTTTCAAATAACAAATGTTTTAGCTACTAGCGAAACCTTAGCATCTGCTTCAAATTTGACGATTTCACCAAACCCTTTCAAAGATTTTGTAAGAATATCTGACGTGAAAGATGTCGTTTCTATATCAATTGTAGATATGGCAGGTAGAATGGTGAAAACTGTGAAACCAGCTTCTGAAATCAATCTTTCATCTTTGAATTCAGGTATTTATTTAATAAACCTTAAAATGAAAGACGGATCTGTGAAAACAGTGAAAGCAATCAAAAAGTAAACTTTTTAAGTAAAATATCTTTTATATAATGAGAGCGACAGAAATGTCGCTCTTTTTTTTATGCAAAATATCATATTGGAAACCAGGAAACTTATTTTGTTTTTAAGTTTTCTTTTTTATCTTTGCAAAACCAATGACCGATAAAAACCAATTTTTACAGAAAGTTTCAGAACTATTCTACGAGCAAGGTGCAAAATCTTTGACGATGGATGATATTGCCAAAGAATTTTCTATGTCCAAGAAAACGCTCTATCAGCAATATACCAAAAAAGAAGAATTGATCGCAGAAGTGCTGCAATTTATACTAGATGAGATGGTTAAAAATCTGCAAATAGATCAAATTGAAGATGTGAATCCCATTGCAAATATGTTTTGTAGAGAACAAAATATGCAAGAGTTTTCCAAAAGTAATAGAACTCTTTTTATCCGTCAATTGCAGAAATATTACCCAAATTTATTTGAAAATCATTTGGTAGAAATGGATAAAAAAATTTCAACCATCATTGTTGGAAATATTGAAAAAGGAAGAAAATTGAATTTATATAGAAAAGATTTTGATGCCGCTTTTTACAGCAAATTATTGTTGCATTTATTTATTTCTGTAGAAAGTTCGATATTGTTTGAAGGAGAAAATTCAGACAAACAAAGAGAAGAAGAAAAAAATGAAATTATGAAATTCTTTTTAAATAGTATTGCAACAGAAAAAGGGACAGAAATTTTAAAAAACTATAATTAATATGATAAAGAAGTGGATTTTTAGTTTAGCTGCACTCGCGTTTTTTGCTCACACAAATGCACAGCAAGCTCTTTCTATAGATGAGGCGTGGCAATACGCTTTTGATAACAATGCAAATGTGAAGAAGGCTAGAATTGATAGAACAATTGCAGATCAAAAAGTGAAAGAAACTATCGGTATTGGTCTTCCGCAGATTTCTGCGCAAGGACAATACAATTATTTCTTGAATATTCCAGTACAATTACTCCCTGCAGAATTTACAGGTGGCGAAGCTGGTACTTTCACACCTGTTCAATTTGGGCAAAAGCAATCGCTTTCTGGCGGAGTTACTTTGCAGCAACTTCTTTTTAATGGTTCCTATTTAGTTGGGTTGCAATCTGCAAAAGCCTTTAAGGAAACAGCACAATTAGCAGAAGAAAAAACAGAGATTACTATAAAAGAAGCAATCCTTTTGGCTTACACAGGTGTTTTGGTTACTGATGAAAATCTAAAAACATTAGAAGAAAATAGAAAGGTAGCCGCAAAATCTCTTTATGAAACAGAGCAAACGTATAAAGTAGGTTTAATAGAATTGCAAAATGTAGAACAACAGCAATTTAGTTATAAAAGCATCATCACCAATCAGCAAAATTTCCTTAGAACACGAGAAAAATTGATCATGACTTTAAAATATCTCTTAGGTTTTCCCCTAGAGCAAAATTTAGTTTTGACTTCAGATTTGCAAGATATCATCACAAAAAATGAAACGTTGGTTTCGCTAAATGAAAATCCAGATGTTTCTAATCATATAGACGTAAAATTAAGTCAAAATTCTCTTAAAATTAAAGAACTACAACTAAAGTTACAACGTTCTAAATTTTTACCAACATTAGGAGCAGCAGTTTCTTCCACATACAATGGATACGGAGATAAATTCAATTTTTTGAATAGTGCACAACAATACTTCAATACCTCTGTGGTTGCAGTACAATTAGACGTTCCAATATTCAGCGGATTTCAAAGAAAATGGCAAACAGAGCAAGCGAAATTAGATGTAAAAAAAGCAGAAATAGATGTTTCTGAAAAAGAAAGAGAAATTAAAAATACTGCCTTTTCCGCTTCTGTAGATTATGAAAATGCTTACACTTCTTACAAAAATGCGCAAGAATT
The DNA here is from genome assembly GCF_013294015.1 of Frigoriflavimonas asaccharolytica. GTDB lineage: Bacteria > Bacteroidota > Bacteroidia > Flavobacteriales > Weeksellaceae > Frigoriflavimonas > Frigoriflavimonas asaccharolytica. The sequence continues at coordinate 6,494 of NZ_JABSNO010000015.1, read as the reverse complement.
AGTAGCATTATCTTCAAGCATTTTCAAAAAACAACAAATCAAATTTCAAGAAGGTTTGGGTACAAGTTTAGAATTGCAACAAGCAGAAACGCAATTGTATCAATCTCAAAATCAATATTACGAAGCTGCTTTAAATTTAATTCAATCCAAAACTAAACTAGATAAAGCACTCGGAACACTTTAGTAACCATAGAAAATTTCATTATGAAAAAAATTATATTACCCTTATTACTTCTAGTCACGCTTGCTTCTTGCAAAAAAGATGGCGATAAAGTAGATCAAAAATTAGCAGATCTAATTGCTGCAAAAGATATAAAAGGAATTCAAGCTTACAAAGAACGCCAGAAATTTAAGATGGATTCCATCAATAATGTGATGGCGCAAATCGACAAAAATTTGAAAGCTCTTGGAGTTTCCCCATTAGCAAGTGGTGTAGTTTCTGTCGTGAAAATGGAATCTTCCAATTTTGTACATTCCGTAGATATTCAAGGGAATGTGACTACAGATCAAGATGTAATGGTGCAACCCCAATTTTCTGGTATGCTCACATTATTCGTAAAAGAAGGTCAAAATGTTAGCCGTGGACAAGTAATTGGTCGCGTTTCAGATGGCGGTTTAAATGATCAATATCAACAGGCAAAAATACAAGTAACCACCGTACAAGCGCAATTGCAACAAGTAAAATCTTCTGCAAATTTGGCAAAAATCACTTTTGAAAAGCAATCTGCTCTTTGGAAACAAAAAATAGGATCAGAATTTCAATATTTGCAAGCAAAAACAAACTACGAATCTGCACAAAAGCAAGTTGCAGCTGCACAAAGTCAAGTTTCTGCAACTCAAAAAGCCGCAGATGCAGTAAAAACAAGTTTAGCTAGAACAGCCATTACCGCACCGTTCAGTGGAGTAGTAGATCAAGTTGTTACTCAAAACGGACAAGTAGTTTCGCCGGGAACCAATATCGTAAAATTAATCTCTCTCGGACAAATGAAAATACAAGCAGATGTGCCAGAAAATTATTTAGCAAAAGTGAAAGTTGGTACACCAGTGAAGGTTTTTATCCCAACTTTAAACAAAACCATCTCTTCCAGCATCAAATTGGTGGGTAATTTCATCAATCCAGACAACCGAACATTCAAAATAGAAATTCCCGTTTCTGGTCAAACTGGCGTGAAACCAAATCTATTGGCGCAAGTTCAGATTCAAGATTACATCAACCCAAATTCTTTGCAAGTTCCCGCACAATATGTGTACGAAGATGGTGAGAAAAAATCCTACGTGGTTATTGCAAACAATATCAATGGCGAAGATGGCATTGCAAAAAGAGTGTATGTGCAATTGGGAGAGCAATCTCAAAACGCCGTAGAAATTACCACAGGCCTGAAAACCGGTGACATGGTGATTACAGATGGAAGTAAAAATTTAACAGACGGACAGAAAGTAAAAATTTCTAATTAAGATAGAAAAACTAAGTTTTTGGGCAGCATTTTGACCTTGTCGAATGTCAATCTTGAAATTTTTTGGGCAGACATTTCCGCCTTCCGTTCCCGCTTTTTTATATTTTTTTATTCAAAAAATATAAAAAGAGCTTCACTCAAGTCGGGCTGCAAATTTTACAAGATATAAAAAGTGTCGCATTTTTCAAGATAAAAACGCACTTTGCAAGATGAAATCGAAGATTAGACGAAGTCAAATGCAGCAGCGAAATTATTAATAAGAGATCGGTAAAAAAATCTCTGTGAACTTCGCGTTCAAAAACCTTAGAAATTCATAAATATAAAAGAATTATGAGCGAAAATAAACACCATCAAAAAGAATTTTGGCTTTCCAGTTGGGCAGCAGAAAACAGAACTACAGTTTTCTTTCTTACTGCAATCATCCTACTTTTAGGTGCATTTTCTTACAATGCAATGCCAAGAGAAAGTTTCCCAGAGGTTGTGCAAAATAATATTTATATCTCTTCAGTTTTCCCAGGAAACTCGGCAGAAGACATAGAAAAATTAATCACCAAAGAGCTAGAAACAAAATTTAAAAATGTTTCTGGAGTTCAAAAGGTTACATCCAATACTTTTCAAGATTATTCTTTAATTATTGTAGAGTTTGATGCAAATTTAACGGTAGAAGAATCCAAAGTCCGAATCAAAGATAAAGTAGACGAAGCAAAAGGAGACCAAGATTGGCCCACTACAGATTCCGGATCAAAGGTAGATCCTAGCGTTTTTGATTTAAATATTTCCGAAGAAGTTCCTATTCTAAATATCAATTTGAAAGGAAATTATCAATCTTTCACCATGAAGCAATTTGCCGAAGATTTGAAAGACGATTTAGAAGATATTCCACAAATAAAAGAAGCAACCATCGTTGGTGCAGACGATAATGAAGTAGAAGTTGCCCTAGATTTATTCAAAATGAATGCTGCCGGTGTTAGTTTTGATCAAGTAATAAACGCCATCAAAAATGAAAATATAACCATTTCTGGTGGTAATTTAGTAACCGATGGAAACAGGACCAATGTAAGAATAAAAGGTCAGATCACTTCGCCAACAGATTTAAATAATTTTATCGTAAAACCTGGCGTGAAACTTCAAAATATTGCAACGGTAGAATTTAAAGAAAAAGAAAAAACCACTTTTGCAAGGGAATTTGGGACTGATGTAGTAATGATTGATTTGAAAAAACGCTCTGGTACAAACATGATTGAAGCCATAGACCAAGCGAAAATTAAAATCGAAAATGCACAGAAAACCTATCTTCCACAAGATTTAAATGTAAGTCTTACTTCAGATCAATCTGATGATGTGACGCACCAAGTAAACGAATTGGCAAATCATATTTTGATTGGTATTTTATTGGTAATGTTTGTATTATCCTTTTCAATGGGCTTAAAAAACGCCTTGTTTGTAGGTACAGCAATTCCATTATCCATGATGATTGCCTTTGCAGTTTTGCAAAATGCCGGCGTTACTTTGAATACGATGGTACTTTTTGCAATGGTAATGGGACTCGGGATGTTGGTAGATGATGGTATTGTGGTGGTAGACAACGTGTACGCCAATATGGAAAAAGGTTTACCGAGATTATTAGCCTCAAAATATGGAATTGGAGAAATTGCCGTTCCCGTAATTTCTTCTACTTTAACCACCGTTTTCGCATTTTTACCAATGCTATTATGGCCCGGAATAATGGGAGAATTCATGAAATATTTCCCGATCACGATTTCGGTTACCTTATTGGCTTCACTTTTTGTCGCATTGGTTATCAATGCCGCAATGACGAGCAGCTCTATGTCTTTGGAAAATAAAAATTTGTCTAAAAGCGGAGCGCAGAAGTACACCATTATTTTTGGAGCTTTGGCTGTAGTTTTTGGAATATTGAGAATTGTTTTTGGAGTTCCATTCTTTTTAGGAATCACCACTTTTTCTGTAATCGCAATTGGTGCAATTTGGCTATACAAACTATGGATGCACGATAAAATTGAACATTTTCAGCATACTTTTTTCCCAAATTTAGCAAAGAAATATCAGAAATTTTTGCGTAATCTTTTGGTGGGCAAAAAACCTCGCTATTGGTTTCTAGGTGTTTTTGGAGTCTTGGTATTTTCCTTCGTTTTGTATGGCGCAATGATGGGAATCGGACGTTCAAAAGTGCTCTTTTTCCCAGAAAATATGCCAAAACAAACCTTCATTTATATGGAATATCCACAAGGAACAGATATTTCTAAAACCAATGAGGGAACTAAAATTGTGGAACAAAAAGTCATTAATGCCTTAAAAAAATATGACGAAAAAGGTAAAAACTGGTTGGTAGAATCCTTCGTTACGCAAGTAGGAAAAGGTGCTATCAATCCGCAAGTAGATGCTGGTTCGCAAGCAGAAACGCCTTTTAAATCAAAAATTACAGTTACTTATGTAGAATTTGCAAAAAGACGTGGCGTAAATACTTCAGACGTGATGGAAGAAATCCGCAAGGCAGTTCCAGATGTTCCAGGTTTGACGTATACTGTAGAAAAAGATGCAAACGGACCACCAGTTGGTTACCCTGTTTCTATCGAGTTGAAAGGAGATGATTATGATGCTTTGCTCGCAGAATCTGGCAAAATGATCAAATTTATCAATGGGCAAGGAATTTCTGGAATCGAGAAATTACAAGCAGACATCAATAAAGAAAGTCCAGAATTAATCATGGATATCAACCGAGAAACCGCCGGAAATCTAGGTGTTTCTACGGCCTACACAGGAATTACTTTAAGACGTGCACTTTTCGGACAAGAAATTTCTACCTTCAAAGATGTGAATGATGATTATGATATCGCTATCAGATTAAAAGAAGATCAACGCCAAAATAGAAGTTTGCTCTTCAATCAGCCAATTACTTTGCAAGGAAAAGATGGCCCAGTGCAAGTTCCAATGTCCACATTTACAACCATAAAAGACGAAAATACCTTTAATAAAATTAAACGTAAAAATAATACAAGAACCATCATGGTATATTCTGGAATCACCGGAGATGCCAATTCTAATGAAGTAGTAGCAAAAATTAAAACTTCACTCGCAAATTATAAAACACCAGAAGGAATTTCTTATACTTTCGGTGGAGAGCAAGAAGAGCAAGGAAAAAATTTAAATTTCCTACTGTTCGCTTTGTTTCTAGCACTTTCAGCAGTAACGGCAATCATCGTGTATCAGTTTAATTCCATATCCAAAACATTGATAATAATGGTTACCATATTATTAAGTTTTGCAGGTGTTTTCCTTGGTTTGGCAATCTTCGGGATGGATTTTGTAATCTTGATGACGATGATGGGAATTATTTCCCTCGCCGGAGTTGTAGTAAAAAACGGAATCGTATTGATGGATTTCTTCGTGCTCAAATTAGATGAAAAAATAATCGAAGAAGGTGTAGAAACACACGACGATTTGACCTTGGAAGAAGTAAAAGAAATCATCATAGAATCTGGAAAAGAACGTTTGCGTCCGGTATTATTAACGGCAACCACCGCTATTTTAGGATTAATACCATTAGCAATAGGCTTAAATTTTGATATCGCGTCTTTCCTCACCACCTTAAATCCACATTTCTCTTTAGGAGGCGACAATGTAGCATTTTGGGGACCATTAGCTTGGACGATTATCTTCGGATTAAGTTTCGCCACATTCCTTACTTTAATAATAGTTCCAGTCATGTTCTACATGATATCTAAAAGAAAAATTGCCCGTCGCACAAAATATCTAGCAAAGCATTCTCACGATGCAGAAGATAGCGCAGCACAATTGCAAAGAATGAAAGAACTCTATCCAGATGAGTTTGAAAATCTAGAAACCGGAAACGAGCTATAAATAATGAAACCACTTTCGAAAGAGAGTGGTTTTTTTTTTGGGCGTGCCTTTTCTTTTTTTTAAACAATTGTGCGGTTGTAAAAAAAAAGAAAAGTCGGTATCCGGTTCCCACTTTTTTCTTCCACTTTGTTTCAGAAAAAGAGTTCCACCTACTACCTCACGCAGGTTTTCGCTTTGGTTTTAGGGTTTTTAAATTTGAAAAAGTTTGCAACAAATAAAAAGCCCTTTTGATGATTTATAAGATATTATTACTATATTTGATATTAAATAAAGTATCACTTCTATGATACATATCTCTACAAATTTGAGTGGATATGTATCATTTTATGATACATATATACAAGTTATCTACAAAAATCACTAAAATTATTTATAAATTAGAAACTATGAAAAAAACTTTAATCATTTGCTCTTTACTATTATTAATATCTTCTTGTCGAAACGCAAATGATAATGAAAACTTAACAAAAAGCGAAAACCTAATTGGCGTTTGGCAGCAAACTAAAAGTGTTATCTATAGCGGAAAAGATAATTCTGTTCTTGGTACTTATCCAAATGATGATCCATGTGAAAAAAATGCAACATCAGAATTTAAAAGTGATGGAAAATTAATAATTAGCGAATTTTACACAAATTCAAGTAATGTTTGTGTAGCTCGTCCAATAGTTATTAAAAACTATACTTTTGATTCTACAACAAAAAAACTGACAGTCAATAATAAATTGGAAGGCGACATAACTAAACTAACAAATTCTACTTTAGAGTTGACCGCAGATTATCATTATGACGATAACGGTGATGGAACACCTGACATCTATATAGATTACTATCAAAAATAATAAAAATTTCTGTAGATAATAACTAAGCTTTCGTTTTGTCTGAAAGACAAGAAATGAAAGCCCGTTGAACGGAACCTTCGGTAGCTTTTGCTCCCCACTTGGTAACCTTATGGAGTTATCGTTTTTAGAATTTAGATATACGAAGCAGTTTTTTAGAAGAACTGCTTTTTTTTGGTTCTGACGTGAGATTTTTTGAAGCTATCACAAGCTTTTTCTTATTTTTTAATCATAAAATCCCTTACCCACAAAATTATTTTGCAGACATTGTAGAAAATACGCCAAGGTATCTTTCTGGCGGTCCTTTATTGCCGAAAATAGCGAG
>NZ_JABSNO010000014.1 GCF_013294015.1 Frigoriflavimonas asaccharolytica | reverse complement strand
TTGTCTTGATCTATTGCATCAAATGCTACTTCGTGCTGAATTACATAACCGTTGTTCCATTTCAAAGTGATCAAAGTTCCTTCTTCGTGAGATTTGTTGAAGGTAATTTCACCAGTTGTTGGTTTGTATTTTCCGTTTAATAAACTCTCCAAAACATGAGAATCTTCTGTTGCTTCAATCGTAATTTTAATTAATGCATTAGATGGATCTGAAGCTACACGCCCTGAAACGTCTGTACTTCTAGAAACGCTGTAGTTTAATTTTAATACTTTTTGTTCTGATCCTCCATTGAATTTCAAAACTCCTCTTGAATTGTTAGCTGCCATAATTTCTAAGTTTTAAATTAATTAATTATTATACCTCAAAGATAAAACACATTTTCTAGAATCTTTGTAGTAGTTCTACTACAATTTGCGAATTTTTACTTTTAAATATTTAACTGAATACAAATAAAGCATCATATTGATAAACTTTCACTTTTCTAAAGCATGTATTCAAATTAATATTTAAAAGTCTAGTTGTAGGAGTTATTTTACTTAAATAAAAGGAGAAATTTATTCTCTCAATTAAAAGGTTAAAGAATAAAACAATGAGTGTTTATAGAGTTTCCTAAATTTATTTATAATGAAAATTACGATACATATTTTATTGGAAGTATTGGGTTCCTCACTTTATTTAGCTACATTTTCACAAGCATTTAGCAAAAAAAATTCCTTCAGATAATGTGAAGGAATTATTTTTTAAAAATTTATTTTGTCAGCTTTGCAGTTGGTAAAGAAACCTCACCTGGATCTTTCCAAATTCCGTCTTTTTCGGCTCTTTTTTTCACGGAATTTGCTCGCTTCTCACTATCTGGATGCGAACTCATCATTTTTTGAAAAGATGTTGCTTTTGCACTTCCACCCAATAATGCTAATTTCTTGAAAGCAGTATAAGCGCCAACTACATTGTAGCCATGTTTTTTCATAAAATCATAAGAATAATCGTCTGCTTGGCTTTCTTGTTTTTTACTATGTTTGGAGTCTAAAAAACTGTTTGCAAATTCTCCTAATTGACTATCGTTTAAAGTTTGAACTGTGCCAGAAGATGCAGTTGCTGCTTCCATTGCTGCTGCTCTCAAATATGCATTTTTTACAGCATCTTTTGAATCTTCATTTTTTACGTGTCCAATTTCATGACCAATGATTGCTAGTAATTCATCATCTGTCATGATGTCCATCAAAGAAGAAAATACGCGCACACTGCCGTCTGCACAAGCAAATGCATTGATGTCTGTCACCAAGTATACCTTATAGTTCAATGGCAAACCATCTTCGTTTTTATGTTTCCCGAATAATTTGTTTAAACGTACAGTATAAGGATCTTTTGCACCGGCAACTTTATTATTTTTATCCATCCAATCTACTCCTTCTTTCGCCAGTTTCTGTGCATCTGCATTAGAAAAGGAAAGCGCTTCTACACCTTTAGATGCGGCTTTCGTTATTTTCCCAAGATTTATCTGTGCATTTACAGAAAATACTGCTGCAACGATAAAAATACTAGTAATAATTTTTTTCATGTTTGTTTATTTATTGCGTTAAAAATAGGAAAATTATTTAACTACAAATTTTTATTTTAAAATTAAGGATAAGGAGCAATTTCCACTTCCAGACCATCTATTTCTTCTGTGATGAAAATTTGACAACCCAATCTGCTATTTTCTTTTGTATGAAATGCCTCTCCCAGCATGGCATCTTCTTCATCTCCCATTTCTATTAATTTTTGAGAACCATCCAATATGTAGCATTGGCAAGATGCACACATTGCCATTCCTCCGCAAACTCCCACCGTGCCTTCTTCTGCTAATTCGTAGGAACGTATAACTTCCATCAAATTCATAGACATATCTGTGGGCGCAATAATTTCGTGTAAAACTCCGTCTCTGTCTGTTATTTTTAAATTTATGTCGGTCATATTTATTATTGATGAATGATTCTTAATAATATTAATCTATTTTTTTTACTACAGCTTTTTCCGCTTCTTTTCTAGTACCGTCAAAACCATCTACACCACTCACTGTTGTGTATTTTAAAACAAATTTTTTGCCTGGATTCAATCTTTGGTATACGCTTTGGCACATCAAGGTTGCTTCGTGAAATCCGCATAAAATTAGTTTCATTTTCCCCGGATAAGTATTTACATCACCAATTGCGTAGATTCCTTCTCTGTTTGTTTGGTAATCTAAAGCGTTATTTACAACGATTGCATTTTTCTGAATTTCTAATCCCCAATTGGCTATATCTCCCAATTTTGGAGTTAAACCAAACAATGGAATGAAATATTCTGTTTCCAAATCATACGTTTCATCATCTGTTTTTATAGTGATGGCTTCTATTTTTCCATCGCCTTTTAGGCCGATAACTTCTGCTGGAGTTATTAGTTTTATTTTTCCCGCATCTTTCAATTCTTGTACTTTTTCTACAGAATCTAAAGCGCCACGAAATTCATTTCTTCTATGAATTAAGGTTACAGATTTTGCAATATTGGAAAGAAAAATACTCCAATCCAATGCAGAATCTCCGCCACCCGCTATTACAATATCTTTATCTCGAAAATTTTCTGGTTCTTTTACAAAGTATTCTACACCATTTTCTTCATACATCTCCAAATTTTCCAATGGTGGTTTTCTTGGTTCAAATGTTCCCAATCCACCTGCAATCGCAACTGCTTTTGCACGATGTATAGTTCCTTTGTTGGTAATAACTTCAAACCATTCTTCGTCTATTTTGTTTAATGAAACTGCAGTTTCGCCCAATGTAAAACCAGGTTGAAATTGTTTTATTTGTTCCATCAAATTATCTATTAATTCTCCAGCATTTACAGATGGATATCCTGGAATATCAAATATTGGTTTTTTTGGATAAAGCTCTGTCAATTGTCCGCCAGATTGTGGCAATGCATCAATAATGTGACATTTCATTTTTAAAAGTCCTGCTTCAAAAACTGCAAATAATCCCGTTGGTCCTGCTCCTATTATCAATATATCTGTGGTAATCATTATAAAAAATTTGTTATGACAAAAATACTAAATTTAAAAATAATTCTAGTTTAAATAATTTTTAATGAAGGCTTTTGGCATTGATATTTATCATTTTGTGTTTATTTTTTATATTGGCAAACTATTTGCAAAAGTGTTGCTAGAAAATCATTGTTGTCAATTTTGCTAATAAGAAAAGAATTCCACAGATGATATTTATTAAACAAAAAAAACATAAATATAAAAATGAAAAAGATTTTTACCTTAATAATAGCATTTTTGATGGCTGGCTATATGCAAAGCCAAAAATTTGATAATATAAATTCTGGAGAACAACTTTCTTACAGGATTCACTATGGCTTTTTGAATGCTGGAACAGCAACACTAAGTACGCTGCAAACGAATTTTCAAGGTGAGCCTCATTTTTATGTGAAAGGATACGGGAAAACAACGGGCGCCGTGCGAACTTTTTTTAAAGTAGAAGATAATTATGAGAGTTTTATCAATATGAAAACTGGTTTGCCCAGTTATTATGTAAGAAATGTGAAAGAGGGTGGTTACACTCAGCATTTTCAGACGGTATTCAACCATGATAATCATACTTTAATATTAACCGACAAAGAGAAATCTGCGAATAGTTCTAAAGTTATAAATTCTGTGAAAGGAGTGCAAGATATGCTTTCTGCCTTCTACTATTTAAGATCTTTAGATTCTTCGGAATTAAAGGTTGGAATGGTGAAGAACCTTAATATTTGGATAGATGATGAAATGTTTCCTTTTCAATTAAGAGTAACGGGAATAGAAGATGTAGATACGAAATATGGAAAAATAAGTTGTTTGAAAGTAATACCATTGGTAAAAAGTGGAAGAGTTTTTAAAGAAAAGGAGGGAGTTACACTTTGGGTAAGCAATGATAAAAACCATGTGCCAATAAGCATTAAAGCAGAATTAGCTGTTGGATCTTTGAAGGCGAGCATTAGCGATTACAAAAACGTAAAGTATACCTTGAATTTTAAATAAATTCTTCAATATTAAATAAAATTAACATCGGCAATTGTCGGTGTTTTTTTTGTAACAATTTTTCCGATTTTCACACTTATAGAAAATTAATAACCAAACTTTTTCATGAGATATTTAATCCTATTATTTTTTTGTTTTAATCTTTCTTTTAACGCACAAATAAAAAAGCAGGATAGTATAAAACGTAAAACTTTGATTACGAGCAAAAAAACATCCAACATAAAAATTGATGGAATTCTAGATGACGAAGCCTGGATGAATGTACCTGTTGCAAAGAATTTTATAGAAAGAGACCCAAATAATGGAGCACCAGAATCTGAAGATAAAAGGACAGAAGTAAAGATTCTATACGATGATGATGGACTATATATTGCTGCAAGAATGTATGATCCAGAGCCACATTTAATACAAAAAGAATTAGTAGAAAGAGATGATGTAGGAAATGATGATATTTTTGCTGTGCTCATCAATGGATATAATGATAAGCAGCAGAGTCTGCAATTTTTGGTAATGCCAACTGGAGTACAATATGACGCAAAAATAACGACAGACAACGGCGAAGACAGCTCTTGGAACGCAGTTTGGCAAAGCGCGGCACATATAGACGACCAAGGTTGGACGGTGGAAATTAGAATTCCTTACTTTGAACTCAGATTTCCAAAAAAAGCCGAACAAAACTGGGGAATCAATTTTTTCCGTAGAATACAAAGAACCAGAACTTCGTACGATTGGAATATGGTAGATAATACCAAAGGTTCTTCTTTGCTCTATGATGGAAATTTATTGGGAATAGAAAACATAAATCCACCAATTAGACTATCATTTTTGCCCTATTTTTCTACGTACACCAATTCCTACGATGGGCAAAGTACGCAAAGCATCAATGGTGGAATGGATGTAAAATACGGAATAAGTGATGCATTTACACTAGATACAACCCTAATTCCAGATTTTGGGCAAGCCAATATCGATCGTCGAGTTTTGAATTTATCTCCTTTTGAGCAGCAGTTTGAAGAGCAAAGATCATTTTTCACAGAAGGTACAGAACTATTCAACAAAGGAAATTTATTTTATTCTCGCAGAGTTGGTGGCTCACCTTCCCGATATCCAAATACAAATGACGACGAAAATGTAGAAATATATCCTACAGAAGTAAAATTAATAAATGCTACAAAAATTTCTGGCAGAACAAGTACTGGTTTAGGAATTGGTGTTTTTAATGGGATTACAGAAAGGGCAAGAGCTACCATAAAAAATGAAATAACTGGCGAAACAAGAGAAGAAATTGTAGAGCCACTTGCAAATTATAATGTGCTTGTCTTGGACCAAAGATTTCGAGAAAATTCTTCTCTAGCTTTTGTGAATACAAGTACATTGCGAGAAGGTGACTTTCGAGATGCCAATGTTTCTGCGCTGCTTTTGGACCTTACCAACAAAGCAAATACCTACAATTTTTTCGGGAATGCGAAAGGAAGCTGGGTGAAAGATGGAGAAGATATATTTGGAACAGAACTTTCTGCCGGATTCGGGAAAATTTCTGGTAAACACAGGTTTTCATTCAATACTGAGGTTAGAACAAAAGATTACAACATAGATGACTTAGGATATACCGGTGGTACAAATTATTTCGATGCAAACGCTTACTATGGTTTCAGAATTTTGCAACCTACCAAAAGATTTAATAATATTAACATCAATACCAATCTTTCTCACAGAAGAAGATTGGAAACCGATCTTTACGGACGCTTAGAATTGAATTCTAATATTAGTTTTACAGACAAAGAATTTCGCAACTTTGGTGGTGGTATAGAAGTTTCCTTCACCAAAGAAAACGATTTCTACGAGCCAAGAAGATTTGGAAGATATTTGCAACTTCCAGGATATTTTGATTCTTGGCTGTGGTACAATTCTGATTCTCGCAAAAAATTTAGGTACAATCTATCTGTAGACTATTATGCCTACGATGAAAAAGCGAGAAATACAGTAAATTTTAATTCCTATTTTAGCTATCGATTTTCAGATAAAATATCTGCCTATTATGACAATAATTTTCAAAATAGCAACAACGAAACAGGATTTGCGGGCAGAAATACAGATGATATTTTCATCAGTAGAAGACGTGTAAACTCCGCAGAGAATAGAATTGGTGCGCAATATACCATCAACGATAAAATGGGTTTGAATTTCGCATTTCGCCATTATTATTCGGAAGTAAACAACAATCAATTTTATTCTTTAAATCAAGACGGAACGCTCACAAACGCTCCAACTTTCAATAAAGACAATGAAACTTTCAACACCTGGAATGTAGATTTGCGCTACAGTTGGTGGTTTGCACCGGGAAGTAACCTTACGTTATTGTTCAGAAATGCTACGCAAAATTATCTTTCGGAATCGAGGATAAATTTTAAAAACAATTTTCAACAATTGTTTAATGAACCAATGGCGAATAATTTATCTTTGAAGATTACTTACTTTTTAGATTATAATAAGGTGAAGAAAGTATTTAATTAGATTGAACCATCAAAAAAACTAGATTTCCAATTTTTTGAAATGCAAGTTCCAAAAAATTGGAAAATAATTAAATTGAAAGGAATAGATGCTTATGTTGGTGCATTAAAAATAAAAGATAATCTATTATCATCTATTTTCTCAAAGTCTATTTAAAGTCCTTTAAACTGCTCCAACATCCTTTTATCATTTTCAAAAAACATGCGAATATCGCCCATTTGGTGCAGCAGCATTACAATTCTTTCTATTCCCATCCCAAAAGCGTAGCCAGAATATTGTTCTGGATCTATGTTTACATTCGTCAAAACTGCAGGATCTACCATTCCACATCCCATAATTTCTAGCCAACCTGTTCCTTTTGTGATGCGGTAATCTGTTTCAGAATTCAATCCCCAATACACATCTACTTCTGCACTTGGCTCGGTAAATGGGAAATAACTAGGTCTCAATCGTATTTTAGATTTTCCGAAAAGTGCGGTGGTGAAATATTCTAAAGTCTGTTTCAAATCTGCAAAACTCACTTTTTCATCGATGTACAAACCTTCAATTTGATGAAATATACAATGCGAACGAGAAGAAACGGCTTCATTACGGAAAACTCTTCCCGGCGAAAGTATTCTAATCGGCGGTTTGTTGTTTTCCATGTAGCGGATTTGTACGGAAGAAGTGTGCGTTCTCAACAAAATGTCCGGATCTGTTTCTATGAAAAAAGTATCTTGCATATCTCTTGCAGGATGGTATTCTGGTAAATTTAAAGCAGAAAAATTGTGCCAATCGTCTTCAATTTCTGGTCCGTCTGCTACTGCAAAACCGATGGAATTAAAAATTTCTATAATTCTATTTTTCACCAAATTAATCGGATGTCTGCTTCCTAATTCCAAAGGAAAACCAGGTCTTGTAAGATCTTCTTTATTAATGAATTTTGTAGAAATTTCTGCAACTTGCAAAGATTCCATTTTTGCGTTGAATGCTTGTTTTACAGCATTTGTTTTTTGTCCAAACTCCTTTTTTTGCTCATTTGGCACTTCTTTGAATTGTGCAAAAAGATCATTCAAAATACCTTTTTTACCGTTGTATTTTATACGAAATTGCTCAATCTCATCTTTATTTGAAGATTGAAAACTATCGATATCTGTAATTAATTGATCTATATTGTCTAACATTTTTTTATTTAAAGTGCAAAAATACGAATTTGTAGCAAGGTGCTAAAATGAAAACAAAAAAAATCCTACAATTCTGAAATCGCAGGATTATTTTAACCACAAAAGGCACAAAAAGAAAAATTTAAAAATAATGAGTTTTAGAAGAAAAATAAATTTTTAAAACGCTTATTTTCACTTTAATTAAGTTTGAAAATACTTTACAATTTTGTTTCTTTTGTGGTGAATGAAATCAATTTTTAAAAAAATTATTTTGCTTCGTTTGCTTTAATAAAAATCTGAAGGTTTACTTCGTTTTTCAACAAACCATTTTCAATTGGCATTTGAAATTTCACGCCAAAATCTTCTCTCATTACATCCAAAGGTTCTGTAGCAATGGTAAGTTCTCCAGCATTTACGGATACATTTGCTTTAAATTGTATTGGTTTCGTAATTCCTTTTATCGTTAAATTTCCATCTAAAAGTGTGTTGTAATCTCCACCTTCTGTTGCAGAAACTTTTGTAATTTCATAGGTTGCTGTAGGAAATTTTTCTGTTTCAAAGAAATCTCCACTTTTTAAATGACCTTCCAATTTGCCTTTTTGCTCAGCATCGTCTTTCAAATCTTCTGCTGATAAGGTATTTACATTCGCTACGAATTTTCCACTTTCTAGTTTGCCATCTTTCACTGTTGCTTCTCCATTTTCAAACATAATCGTTCCGAAATGGCTTGTGCTTTCCGTTTTTACAACTTTATAACCTTTCCAATCTACTTTACTTGCAGCAGTGTCCAATGTATATACTGCGCCATCTTTTGTGGTTGCAACTTCTTTCGTTTCACTCGTTAATGGCACGTCCTTTTTACAAGATGTCATCGTTAAAGAGGTGATTGCTAAAGCCAAAACTGGCATAAAAAATCTTTTTTTCATAATAATTTTATTTAGACGCGAAAATAAAACTTTTAATTTTGATAAAAGCGATTTTAATAAATGGTGCTCATTGAAAATAACTATCTGAAGTATTTATAAGGGAAAGTATTTGTGAAATTTTTGAATTAAAGTTGAATTGAATTTTCTAGTCATTTTTAAGTATTAAATTTTAGTAGGAAATAAAAGGTAATTTAATTGGATTAAAAACAAATCCTTAATTTTGTAGAATGCTATTAGAATTAAACAAACTTCATTTTTCTTATACCCAAGAAAAAAAATTATTTAATAATATAAATTTAAAAGTAGATGAAGGTAGGATAGTTGCTCTTGCTGGCGAAAGTGGTTGCGGGAAATCTACTTTATTAAAATTAATTTATGGGCTATTAGATTGGCAAGAAGGCGATATAATGTTGGATGCCATTAAACTGCAAGGGCCAAAAGGAAATATTGTACCTGGCGAAGAAAATATAAAATTGGTAGCCCAAGATTATGATTTGATGCCGTATGCAACGGTAGCAGAAAATGTAGGAAAATTTATTTCTAATATCCATCTTGTGGATAAAAATGATGAGGTAGCAAAATTGTTGGATGTTGTGGGAATGCAAGATTTTGCAAACGAACTTCCAAAAAATTTAAGTGGTGGACAACAGCAGAGAATTGCAATAGCAAGAGCACTTTCTGTGATGCCAAAATTGCTTCTTTTGGACGAACCTTTCAGCAATATAGATTTTTCTAGAAAGATAATTTTACGAGAAAAATTATTTAATTATGTGAAAGAAAAAAATATTTCTTTGATTATTTCTACGCATGAAATTCTGGAAGTGATGCCTTGGCTAGACGAATTGATTGTATTACAAGAAGGCAGATTGATACAAAAAGATAAGCCAGAAGAAATTTTTAAAAACCCTTATAATTCTTATGTTTCAGCGCTTTTTGGCGAGGTAAATATTCTTTCGGATGAAGAGAAAATTCTATTTAACTTACATAAAAACTCTTGGTATCCGCACGAAATTTCGGTAGTTGATGATGGTTTTCCAGCAGAAGTTTTGGAATCTCGTTTTTCTGGAAGCTTTTTTTGGAATAAAATAAAAATTGAAAACAGAAACCTTATTATTTACACCAATCGTGAGTTGAAAGATGAAAAAATTCAGCTTCAATTTAATTAAAAATCAAGTTATTAATTTTGCCCATAAATTTCTGCAATGAAATACCTTATTCTTTCCTTATTTTCCGCGATACTTTTATCGCTTTCTTGGCCAACATATGGTTTCCCAATTTTTATATTTTTCGCATTGGTTCCTCTACTTTTGATGGAGCACGAAATTACCAATTTCTCTAAACTGAAAAGAAAATCTTGGTCGGTTTTTGGTCTGGCATATATAACCTTTATCATTTGGAATATTGTAACTACAGGTTGGTTGTATGGCTCAAAGAATCCCGATGGTACGCATTCTATGGCTGCAGTAGTGCTTCCTGTGATCACAAATTCGTTGCTGTATGCTTTTGTTTTTATGCTGTATCATTGGTACAAGAAATTGCAAGGAACCTATTTTGGCTTGGTGTTTTTCGTGGCAATTTGGATGGCTTTTGAAAAGCTACATCTCAATTGGGAAATTTCTTGGCCTTGGTTAAATTTAGGAAATGCATTTTCTGAGTATCCAAAATTGATACAATGGTATGATACTTTTGGCGCAACTGGAGGTAGCTTTTGGATATTATTGTGCAATGTTTTCATCTTTTATACCGTAAGAATGTGGCAAGCTGGAAGAAAAATAAAATCTTTAGTCACAAATTCTATTATTACGTCATTATTAATAGGGATTCCGATCATAATTTCTGTTATTAAATTTAATAATTTTGCTGAAAAGCCAATTGGGGAAGTGTCCGTATTGATGATACAACCAGATCTCGATCCTTACAACGAAAAATACAGCAAAGACAGCATACAAATTTTAAAAGATGTTTTGAAACTTGCTGAGGAAAATTCTAAGGGGAGAATAGATTTTTACATTGCCCCAGAAACGGCAATTCCAGGAAGAGGTTCTATTTCGGAAGGCGGATTTGAAGATAGTTTTTTATTGAATGATGTGAAATCTTTTCTACAAACCAAACCAAACTCAGTTTTTATTTCGGGCATTTCTTCTCACAAAATTTCTCAAACTAAACCAGAAAATACTAGTGCTTACGAATTGCAACCAGGAATTTGGGCAGAAAGTTATAATACGGCGGTACAAATAATTCCCAACCAGAAAGTAGAAGCTTATCACAAAGGAAAATTGGTGCCTGGTGTAGAAATTTTCCCTTATATGAAGTTTTTTAAACCAATTTTAGGAAACGCAATGATTGATCTTGGTGGTAGCGTAACTTCTTTAGGAATAAGCAAGGAAAGAAAAGTATTTGCAAATAATTTTAATAAAGGAAAAGTAGCGCCCATCATCTGCTATGAAAGTATCTACGGCGAATTTGTAACAGACTATGTAAAAAAAGGTGCAAATTTTCTCGCCATTGTAACTAATGATTCTTGGTGGGGTGTAACGCAAGGTCACAAACAATTGCTTTCTTATGCAAAATTGCGTGCAATTGAGACAAGAAGAGAAATTGCAAGAGCTGCTAATAGTGGGATTTCCGCTCACATCAACGCAAAAGGAGAGATAGAAGAAGACACCTTGTACGAGGACCAAACAGCGCTTTTTGCAAAAATTAAATTGTACGATGGTCAAACTTTCTACGTTAAATACGGAGATTTACTCACGAGAATTTGCATTTATATTCTCGGGTTTTTGGTTTTTTACACTTTAATCAAGAAATTGCAAAGCAGAAATAAGAAATCTGTGTAAAAATTAAGTGGGTGGAAAAATTTATTTTAAAGGAATTTTGCAAAACATTTGCCTAATCAAAATATTCTTCCTAATTTTGCACTCTCAAATATTCAAGTAGAATTTAAGAAATTACAGATATGTCCAGAATTTGTCAGATAACAGGAAAGCGCGCAATGGTAGGAAACAACGTTTCCCATGCAAACAATAAGACGAAGCGTCGTTTTGAAATAAACTTATTGGAGAAGAAATTCTATCTTCCAGAAACAGAACAGCAAGTATCCTTGCGAGTATCTGCACACGGATTAAGAATCATCAATAAAATAGGAATTGAAGAAGCGATATTGAGAGGAACAAGAGGCGGATTCATTAAAAAATCAAAATAATGGCTAAAAAAGGTAACAGAGTGCAGGTAATTTTAGAATGCACAGAACATAAAGAAAGTGGTGTAGCAGGAATGTCTAGATACATTACTACTAAAAACAAAAAAAACACTACCGAAAGATTAGAATTGAAAAAATTCAATCCGGTATTGAAAAAGTACACCGTACACAAAGAAATTAAGTAATCTTATTTAAAATATAAAAAGATGGCAAAAAAAGTAGTAGCATCCCTAAAAGATAGTTCCGCAAAAAAAATGACCAAAGTTGTAAAAATGGTAAAATCTCCTAAAACTGGAGCTTACGTTTTTGCAGAACAAGTAATGGACGCTGAAGAAGTAGAAGCTTTTCTTAAGAAATAAGCATCTATTTTGTAGACAATTATAAAAACTATCCAATTAATTTGGATAGTTTTTTTGTTATATTTGTAAACAATACACAACTAAAAAAAATTTAGTTTCAATTTTAAAGTCTTCAATTAATATAATTAAATGAGCTGGTTCAAAAAAATATTTAGCAAAGAAGAAAAAGAAACTTTGGACAAAGGTCTGGAGAAATCTGGGAATAATTTTATTTCTAAAATGTCTAAAGCCATCGTTGGAAAAAGCGTTGTAGATGAAGAGGTACTAGATGAATTGGAAGATATTCTCATCGCATCAGATGTAGGATCAGAAACGACCATTAAAATCATCAAAAGAATTGAAGCCCGTGTTTCTAAAGACAAATATTTAAACACAACAGAATTAGACGTTATCTTGCGAGAAGAAATAACAAATCTTCTTTCAGAAAACGCAGATAATAACAATTTTGGCGAAATTTCTACCCAAAAACCCTACGTAATAATGGTTGTAGGTGTGAATGGTGTTGGAAAAACTACTACCATTGGTAAATTGGCCCATCACTTTAAATCTGAAGGAAAAAAAGTAGTTCTAGGTGCGGCAGATACTTTTCGTGCAGCTGCTGTAGATCAATTGGTAATCTGGAGTGAGCGTGTTGGTGTGAATATCGTGAAGCAAGAAATGGGTTCTGATCCTGCTTCTGTAGCTTTTGATGCCGTACAAAGCGGCGTTGCGCAAGATGCTGATGTTGTGATAATTGATACCGCGGGAAGGTTGCACAACAAGATAAATTTGATGAACGAATTGAGCAAAATAAAACGCGTGATGCAAAAGGTAATTCCAAACGCGCCGCATGAAGTTTTGCTGGTTTTAGATGGCTCTACTGGTCAAAATGCTTTTGAGCAAGCGAAACAATTCACCGCTGCAACGGAAGTTACTTCTTTGGCTGTTACAAAATTAGATGGTACCGCAAAAGGTGGTGTTGTGATTGGAATTTCAGATCAGTTTCAAATTCCGGTTAAATATATTGGAGTAGGAGAGAAGATGACGGATTTACAACTGTTTAATGGAAAAGAGTTCGTAGATTCCTTTTTCAAGAAAAGATAATTTCAGAATTTTTTAGGATTTTTATAATTTTAACGCATCTTAACAAATGTTACAAATTTTGTTTCTATTTTAGCCGTATTAAAAATATATATTAACAATTAAAAATTAAAAATTATGGGAATTTTAGCATGGTTACTTTTTGGATTAATCATTGGAGCTCTAGCAAAACTAGTAATGCCAGGAAATCAAAACATGGGTTGGCTTTTAACAATCATTTTAGGTATCGTTGGTGCTTTCGTAGGTGGTTTTATTGGAAGCAATCTATTAGGAATTGGTGAAGATGGTAATATGTGGGATATCGGTTCCATAGCAATGTCAGTATTAGGAGCCATTTTGGTATTGGTCATTTACGGAGCTGTAACCAAAGGAAAATAATTAAAAAGTATAAAAGTAGAAATCGTGTTCAGAAATGAGCACGATTTTTTTTTAAAATGATAAATGATTTTTTTTAGCAAAAAATATTTGACAAGCTCCTTTGTTATTTGTAAATTTACTCGACTAAATATTTTAAAATAGAAAAATTTAGTGCTAATTATTTTTAATAAAAAATCATTTCCATTGCATACAGATCTTATTCAAACTTCAAAAGTTCAACAAAAAAAAGGAATTTTACTTGTAAATCTCGGTTCGCCAAGATCCACAGAAACTAAAGATGTTCGAGAATATCTGGATGAATTTTTAATGGACGATAAAGTTATAGACTATCCTTGGTTTTTCCGTTCGCTTTTGGTGCAAGGTATTATTTTAAATACCAGACCAAAAAAATCTGCTGCAGCTTACAAAACCGTTTGGACAGAAGAAGGTTCTCCACTTATTGTTTTTACCCAAAAAATAATGGATAAACTGGAAAAAATAGTAGATGTTCCTGTGGAAATTGGGATGAGATATGCGCAACCTTCCATAGAAAATGGTATTAAAAAACTAGTAGACCAAGGCGTTACAGAAATTGTTTTGTTTCCACTTTATCCTCAATATGCGATGAGCACTACAGAAACTGTAATAGAAAAAGCAGAAGAGGTAAGAAAGAAAAAATTTCCAAACATTAAAATTAATTACATTCAGCCATTTTACAATAGAGAAATTTACATTAATTGTTTGGCAGAAAGCATCCGCGAAAAACTACCTGAAAATTTTGATGCTTTGCAATTTTCTTATCACGGAGTTCCAGAACGTCATATTTACAAAACAGATCCTACAAAAACCTGTAATCTGAACGACTGCTGTTCTAGAGATTCCAACCCAAGTCATCAGTTTTGCTACCGACACCAATGTTTTAAAGTAACAGAGAAAGTGATAGAAAAACTTGGATTACCAAAGGAAAAAGTGATGGTTACCTTCCAATCTCGCCTCGGGAAAGATAAATGGATGGAACCTTATACGGATGAAACTTTAGAAAATTTACCAAAAATGGGTATTAAAAACCTGGCAATTGTTTGTCCGGCTTTTGTATCAGATTGTTTGGAAACCTTGGAAGAAATTTCGGTTGAAGGAAAAGAGGAATTTTTGCATGCAGGAGGAGAAGTTTTCAATTATATCCCATGTCTAAATGATGAAGATCGTTGGATAGAAGTGGTGAAGACATTGTGTATGGAAAAGATAAATGAATTCTTTCTAGTTTAAATAAAGTTGATTTTTTTTAGTCAACCCCCTGTTTATTCGGGGTAAAGTTATAAATTTTATCATTTTTGACATATTTCACCTATTTTTTATGGGGTATAATAAATATTAAAATTAAATTGTTTATTTTTACAATATCAAAATAATTAATATTTAAATTTTGAATGATGGAAAGAGACGTAGAAATTTTAAAAAGAAAAATCGCAAATTTTCCCCCAGATCTTATTGAAGCATTTTCTAGAATAATAGAAAGTTTAGAAGAAGTGCCAACTTCTACAATGATGAATGTACAGCGAGAAGAGGTTCTTTATAGAATACAATTTCATAAAGAAAATCCACTTACGAAATTAGATTTTTTTGAAAATATAAAATCTTTAGAGAAATTTTGCGCTTAATGGAAATATTGCTTTCATCAATTGCTAAAAATGATCTGCGGCTACTAATTAGAATTTTCAAAGCAGAAGATAAAGAAAACGCCAAAATTTTTTTAAAAGTCATTAAAAAATCTATTCAGAAAATAGTGGATTTAAATAAGAATTTAGATATAAAGGGCGCTGAAATTCAAATTTATAAAACCGATATTTTTCCAGTTTCCATCCATTATATTATTGAGAAAAAAAACACTCTGTTTGTAACAGCAATCTTCAAGGATTAAGAAACGCTACATCTTATCTCACTTCTTTGCGAAATTCACCGTAGCCCAACAATCCATCGAAGTTTCTGCCAAAAGGACGATAGTACAGAAACGCTTGATATAAATTTTCTGTTTGCCAAAAATTACCGTTGATTTCTCCAAAATTTAAAGCTTCATCTCCTTTCCTTGTAGCAAGAATGTAATTGTAGAATCCTTGTTTTAAGTAAATTTTTGCAACATATCTTTTCTGCTCTCCATCATATTTCATCTCGCTCTTTTCGTCTGCTTTATAATTATTGAAAAGACCTAAAACATAAATTTTCTGTTCTACAGGATCAGAATCTAAATAGAAATGTACCCAAGAATAATCTGCCTCCGTATCTGCATTTCTTTCAATTCCAAGATCACTTCTTCGGAAATAATAAGCTCCATTCACGTCTGGTTGGTATTGATAATTTAAAGGATAAGCAAAAGCAGGATGTAAGTAAGTATAATTTTGTCCTTCGAAAACTTCGCCACCAGCAACAGCATCAAATCCTCTGGTAATATTTTTGTTATCGAAATAATAAAACTCATTATTGCCTGGAAAAGATAATTCTAATTGTTGAAAAAGTATTTGACTACCCAAACTAGTAGATACTTTTTTATTAAATATTCCAGTCTCCCAATTGTTATTTTGTAGAATATTCAAAGTCATAGAAGGAATGTTGGCATTCAGATTTGCACCCGTAGAAACTGCCTGCACTTCAATTCGTTGATTTTTTTCTGGCATTCTTGCATCAGAAAATCTAGAAACCTGAAGAGCAAGACTGGCGCCTTTTTCAACGATGGAAAATCTTTTGGTGAAAAGTGGTTCGTCCTCATTATCTTTATAGACAATTAATTTAAAATTCCCCGAAATTTTTGGCTGCATTCTATCATTTGGAAACGAAAGATTGTAGTGTGTATATTTCTGCAAAGTATTGAAAGAGTATTGAAAATCATCCAATAATGCATTCAAACTTCCATTGGCATATTCTGTAAAAAAGAGTCCATCATCTTGCCAATTTCTATCAAAATGCTTTATCGTATAGCGATATACATTACTTCCATTAGAAAAATCATCAAATTTTAAAACCAAATTTTCATCAAAACCGATAACAGGAGTTTCGTCGTTTGTTTGTGGATTGAAAAGTTGGACACCTTCAATCTGTTGCGCTTTCAAGGTGCTAAAAAATAATAGTAGGGAGGCAAATAATAATTTCATCTACACGAAGATAACGAAAATTAAGCCAAATTTTAAAAGCAATTTCATTAAATTTGTCATTATTAATTTTAACAAATTTTCATGCTGACCATACAATCTTTCGCTTTCAATCCTTTTTCAGAGAATACTTACGTCATTTTCAACGAAAACAAATCTGCTTTCCTACTAGATCCGGGTAATTTCGGTGACGATGAAAATTCAGTTTTGAAAAAATTTATCGTAGAAAATGATTTGAAAATAAAAAACATATTGCTTACTCATGCTCATATCGATCATGTTTTGGGGCTTCAATGGGCTTTTGATGAGTATAAAGTTCCTGTCTTAATGCACGAAATAGAACAAGAAATGTTGGATAGAAATCCGATGGATGCAATGCGATTTGGCTTTCAATTTTCAAAATTTGAAGGTGAAATTTCTTATTTAAAAGAAGACGAAATTTTAAAATTAGATGAAGATGAATTTAAAATTCTACATCTTCCAGGACATTCACCGGGACATATCGGATTTTACAACGAAGCTCAAAACCTGATTATTTCTGGGGACGTTTTGTTTGAAGGAAGCATCGGCAGAACAGATTTGCACAAAGGAAATCACGAGCAACTTTTGGAAAGTATTCGCAGCAAAATGTTCACGCTTCCAGTAGAAACCAAAGTGTACAACGGACATGGAAACCCTACGACAGTTGGCTTTGAGAAGGAATTTAATCCGTTTTTTAAGTAGACTAAATACTAAACAAAAAAAAACTTTGTCATCCCGATTTCTATCGGGAAAGAATTTTGAAAAGTGTGCGGAAACTAAGCTTTTCAAGAAACCTCAAATATCTTAAAACCTTGATATGAATTAACGAACTACGACTTAATTACCTTAACCAGAATAAACGTAGTTTGTTCCTTATGATAATAAGCATTATCAAAAATTCTTCATGTCCTTAATTCCTTCACTACCTTAATAGTGAAAAATCTGCACCCACGATAAAAATAACTTTGTGACCTTGATTTCTTTCGGAATAGAACTTTAAAAAATGTGCGGAAACCAAGACTCTCAAGAAAACTCAAATATCGCAAAACTTTAATATGAATTAACGAACTACGACTTAATTACCTTAACCAGAATAAACGTAGTTTGTTCCTTATCATAATAAGCATTACTAAAAATTCTTCATGTCCTTAATTCCTTCACTACCTTAATGGTAATAAATCTGCACCCACGATAAAAAAAACTTCGTCATCCCGATTTCTATCGGTATAAAACTTTGACAAAGTGATACTTTTTATTTAAGCTTTCCACTTAATATTACAGCCAATACTCGGTTTTTGAATTTCTTCTTGTGTTTGCTCTGCAAGTAAATTTTCAAAAGCGATAATCAAATCTTCACCCGTAATTTCTTTATTATTTCCTGGTCGAGAATCATCCATTTGTCCGCGATAAATAAGGTCTAATTTATCATCGAAAAAATAAAAATCTGGCGTACAAGCAGCGTCATAGGCTTTTGCAATTGCCTGGCTTTCATCATACAAATAAGGGAAATCAAACTTTCTTTCTACCTGAAATTCCGCCATTTTTTCTGGAGAATCTGCAGGATATTTATCTGCATCGTTAGCATTGATAGCGATAAATTCTATCCCATTATTTTGATAGTCTTCGTATAATTCAGATAATTTATCGATGATGTGCAACACAAACGGACAATGATTGCACATGAAAATTACAAGTGTTCCCTTCTCGCCTTTCAAGTCTTCTAGCGATTGCATTTCATTGCTGATGGAAGGATTTGGAAGCTCAAAAAAAGGTGCTTTTGTTCCTAATTCTAGCATATTTGAGGGTGTATTTGCCATGATCTTTTGTTTAAAGTTTGATATTAATTATTCAATGTTTAAATAATTTAAGTAGATTTCAAATTGGTAAATTGTTACACTAGTCCACTGGTATATTGTTACATTAATTTATTCAGCAAAGATAAGGATTCTTCCAGCGGATTTTCAAAATTTACCCAATGAATATTTTCCTCTTTTCTATACCAAGTCAATTGTCTTTTTGCAAATCTTCGGCTATTTTTTTTAATTTCAGAAATGGCAAATTCTAAATTCCATTCTTTGTCTATAAATTTGAATAATTCTGTATAACCTACCGTTTTCAAAGCAACAGAATCTTTATGAAATTCAAGATTTTGCACTTCCTGCAGCAAACCATTTTCCATCATCACATCTACCCTGTCATTTATTCTTTGGTAAATAATTTCTCGTGGCGCTTCAATGCCAATTCTTATGTTTTTGAAATCTCTTTCTACAGTGCTTTCTGCAATATTTTGAGTGTAAGATTTTCCTGTTTGCCAAATGATGTCTATTGCTCGCAACAATCTTCTGGGATTTTGAATATCAACCGTTTTATAATATTCCGGATCTAGATTTTCCAGTAATTTCTGCAAACTTTCGATCCCTTCAGTTTCCAAAATATTATTTAATTTAAATTGATTTTCTTCATTAGCTTCTGGCAAATCATTGAGACCATTTATTACAGCTTTTTCATACATCATGCTTCCACCAACCATTATTACTACTTCATTATTTAGAAATAATTCTTCTAATTTTGCCAAACTTTCAACTTCAAATTTACCGATGGAATAATAATCTTCTACAGATAAATTGCCTATAAAATGATGCGGAGCTTCGGCCAATTCTTGCGCAGTTGGTTTTGCGGTTCCAATATTCATTTCCTTAAAAAACTGACGAGAATCGCAAGAAATAATTTCTGTAGAGAAATGTTTTGCTAAAGCAATAGCCAAAGCAGTTTTTCCAATTCCGGTAGTTCCGACGATAGAAATTAATGTTTTCATTTAAAAATCACTTTAAAAAACTAAAACAGACTGTTATAATTTTAACCGCAAAAGTAATAAAAGATTATATGTTTAGTAACAATTTATCATAAGTAGCTTTTTATACAGTTTTTTGTCATTCCGTAGGAATCTAAAGTTCTGTTTTGTAATGCGTTGATATTGACTTCGATGAACCACTTCGTTAGGTTTCTTACGGAATGACTATATTGTGTTAATTCAGTAATGTTATTACTAAAAACGGACATACATTAATATATTAAGTAATCTCTTTTGCAAAATTAAATTTTTATCTTTGTAACACAATAAGCAATATGATATTATCCATGACAGGTTTTGGAAGAAGCGAAGGTTTTTTCGACGGAAAAAAAATAACCATCGACCTAAAATCTTTAAACAGCAAAACCTTTGATCTCAACATAAAAATTCCACACAGATACAAAGAAAAAGAATTTGAAATTCGCAAATCTCTGAATGATAGTTTGATGCGAGGCAAAATAGATTGCTACATCAATATAGAAAATACAGAAGCCAAGAACAATATCATCATTAATAATGAAATTGTGCAAGATTATATCCAGCAATTAAAAGCTATTTCTACAGAGGATTCTGAAATAGAATTTCTAAAAATCGCTATGAAATTGCCAGAATCTGTAACGGTGCAAAAAGATGATTTGAATGATGAAGAATGGAATTATGTAGATAATCTACTTAAAGAAGCACTTCAAAAATTTACTGATTTCCGTAGTGTAGAAGGGAATATCTTGCAAGAAGAATTATCTAGAAACATCAAAAGTATAGAAGAGAATCTAGAACAAGTTTTACAATACGAAGACATCCGTTTAGATGCAGTAAAAGAGCGCTACAGAAAAACCTTGAAGGAATTTGATAACATCGATGAAACAAGATTCTACCAAGAAATGGCGTATTACGCAGAAAAACTGGACATCGCAGAAGAAAAAGTTCGTTTGTCTCAACATCTGAAATATTACCAAGAAGTAATGGAAACCGAAACATTGAATGGCAAAAAACTCGGTTTTATTTCACAAGAAATTGGACGTGAAATCAATACGTTAGGTTCAAAAGCCAATCACGCCGAAATTCAAAAATTGGTAGTGATGATGAAAGACGATTTGGAAAAAATAAAGGAGCAGACACTAAATGTTTTGTAAATGAAATATTTTCAAATAATAATTCTATTATTTTCTGCTATTGCAATCAATTGTCAATCTTTAGATAAGATTACAAATCTTTCAGCAAAAATTGAAAATCAAAGAGAATTGAGGATTTATAAAGATAGAGGCATTACAAATAGCGGAATGGTTTTTAGAATTTACGAAGAAAATAAAAATTGGAAAGCAGAACTTATTCAATGGTTTTTGCCAAAACAAATTAGTGAAGATGATTTTGAAATGGTTGCACCGATAATTACTAAACTTCGTTCAGATAAAAAATTGGAAGAAATTTTTATGAATATTGAAGCAAGAAACATTAAATATTTACCGCAAGAAGAAAACTTTACATACAAA
The DNA here is from genome assembly GCF_013294015.1 of Frigoriflavimonas asaccharolytica. Classification (GTDB taxonomy): domain Bacteria; phylum Bacteroidota; class Bacteroidia; order Flavobacteriales; family Weeksellaceae; genus Frigoriflavimonas; species Frigoriflavimonas asaccharolytica. Next base: position 60,594 of record NZ_JABSNO010000014.1, on the reverse strand, counting down.
AAATCAAAGAATAAAGTTGTTTTTGATGATGAAGAAAAAGATTTAGTAATAATAAGTGCAAAATCAACTATCATTGATGGAAATAGTTATTTAGTAGATTATAAATCTCACAATCAGATAAATAAATTTAATTATAGTAATCCAGAAAGTTATTTGGAAATTTATCCGGAAATTGATGAACTTAATTATTTTGTTGATATATTAAATTATATTCGAAAAGAATTTAACATTAAATTTTAAACTTTGAAGCAAAAAGTCATCATCTTTTCAGCGCCTTCCGGAAGTGGAAAATCTACTTTGGTAGCTCACGCAATGCAATATTTTGAGAATCTAGCCTTTTCAATTTCTTGCACCACCAGAAATTTGCGAGGCGAAGAGATAGATGGCAAAGATTATCATTTTATCAGCATAGAAAAATTTAAAAATAATATTGAAAAAGAATTTTTTGTAGAATTTGAAGAAGTTTATCCCGGGAAATTTTACGGAACATTGAAATCCGAAGTAGAAAATAACTGGAAAAACGGAAAAGTAGTTATATTTGATGTAGATGTGAAAGGTGGTGTTGCTTTAAAAAAATATTTCGGAGATCAGGCACTTTCAATTTTCATAAAACCACCTTCTATAGAAGAGTTGGAACGAAGATTATTGAGTAGAAATACAGATGATATTGCTGCTATCAAAACCAGATTGGCAAAAGTGGAAGAAGAACTAGCGTTTGAAAACCAGTTTGATGTCGTTTTAATTAATGATGATTTGACAAAAGCAAAACAAGAGATTTTACAGATAATTGAAAATTTTACAAAATAAAAACTAATGAGCACAAAAAACACAAATATGAACCTACCCGTAAAAGATTTTTCCGCAATAGATAAAATTGCTCTTCCACAAGGAGAAGAATTGGTGAAAGCAATTTTGGAACTAAAAAAAGAGAAAAACGCCATTATTTTGGCGCATTATTATCAAACATCAGACATACAAGATATTGCAGATTTTCTGGGAGATTCTTTGCAATTGGCAAGGCAAGCCAGAGATACAGATGCAGATATGATCGTATTTTGCGGCGTACATTTCATGGCAGAAGCTGCAAAAATTTTGAATCCTACAAAAAAAGTAGTTTTGCCAGATCTAAAAGCCGGTTGTTCTCTTGCAGATGGTTGTAGCGGAGAAGGTTTGCGAGCAATGCGCGCCAAACATCCAGGTGCGATGATTGCCACTTACATCAATTGTAATGCAGAAACCAAAGCGGAATCGGATATCATCGTAACCAGTTCAAACGCGGAAGTAATCATCAATTCTTTGCCAAAAGATGTTCCTTTAATTTTCGCGCCAGACAAAAATTTGGGTAAATATCTGATGAAAAAAACAGGTCGCGAAATGATTTTGTGGGATGGTGCTTGCATCGTGCACGAAGCTTTTTCTATGGAAAGAATTGCCCAGCAAATGGCAGAAAATCCAGATGCAAAACTCATCGCTCATCCAGAATCCGAAACGCCAGTTTTAGATTTAGCACATTTCATCGGTTCCACTTCTGCGCTTCTTAATTATGTAGAAAAAGACGACTGTCAAAAGTTTATCGTAGCAACAGAAGAAGGAATTTTGCACGAAATGAGAAAACGCGCACCAGAAAAAGAGTTAATTCCCGCTCTAGTTTTTGATGAAAGTTGCAATTGCAGCGAATGTTTTTACATGAAAATGAACACCATGGAAAAACTATATCTCTGCATGAAATACGAAATTCCAGAAATCACAATGGACGAAGAATTAAGATTGAAAGCATTGGTTCCAATTGAGAAGATGCTGGAAATGAGCACGAGTATTAAGTAGAATTATTTGGGCAGCAATTTCCACCTTCCGTTCCCAATCTTTTTTTGCAAAAAAGGATTTCCACTCAAGTTGGGCTGCAGATTTTCGCTTTGAATGAGATTATTTATTTAGTTGAAATTTTATTTATTCATCTATACCTTTTATTTATTAACTTTGATTATTATGGAAGCACTACAAATAGAAATTATAAATCCGAAGGCTTTACAATTGCTTAAAGAATTGCAAAATCTCAATCTAATTAAAATATCCAAAGAACCAGTTTCTAAAATGCAATCTTATCTTAAAGAGATGAGAAAAAACGCAGATTCTGCGCCAAGTCTTGAAGAAATTTCAGAAATTGTCGATGAAGTGAGGTCAGAAAGATTTGCTACTAAAAAATAATTTAATCCACTTTGTCTAAGTTTAAATCTTTGACAAAGTTTTTAAGAACAGATATTTTGAAAACTATTAAATTCAATTTAAAAATTTTTATATCATTTTTCATCATTCTATTTGTTCTATATATTTTAGTATTTATGAAAGATGAAGGTGCTTCTTTTTTAGACAATTATCTAGGTGATTTCATCGATTATTTAGGTTATATTTTTCTTTTTCCAATTCATTTTTTTAAGTATTTTAATTTTGAAAACGATTTAGTAAACACCTTATTTACATTATTAAACCCAACAATTTTTTGGTTTATTATATATAAAGTCTTCACAAAAATTGGTAAAATTATTAATTTGAATAAATCTTCTCTATCGTAAAAATTAAGTAATGACCACAAAAATCCTCATAGAAAACCTAAAAATCTTCGCATTTCACGGCGTTTTACCAGAAGAAAAAATTCTGGGAACAAACTATATTCTCAATGTAGAAATACAGGCGGACTTAGAAAAAGCCTCGGAATCTGATGAATTAAAGGATACCATCAACTATGCAGAAATCAACGATATTTTGCACAACGAAATGGCGATTCCTTCTCAACTTTTGGAACATGTGATTGGAAGAATCATAAACAAAACCAAAAATAAATTCCCTCAAATCTCTTTCATCAAAGTGAAACTCACCAAAACTAATCCACCAATGAAAGGCGAAATGGATGGTGTAAGCGTGGAAATTGAAAAAAGGTTTTAGATTTAAGGTACAATATTTGAAATTCAAAGTTCAAATTAATGCAGCCAACTTAATTTTCCTTAATCGCTTAATGGTTCAAATAAACTTCTGATTATTAAAAATGAAAAATTTAATCTCATTATTTCTTATAATTTTTAGCACATTTGGATTTGCACAAGTCCAATTCTCAAATCCAACCTACGTTTTCCCGAAAATAAAATCCAGCATTACGATGCCAGTTCAAATTCCTTTGAGCGAAATCAGCAATATGGTGAATTCTTCTGTGCAAGGTTTACTATTCGAAGACAATTCTTATGAGGATAATGACAACGACCAATTTAAAGTGAAAGTCTGGAAAGCAAAACCGATTAGAATTGTAGGTGGTGTAAAAAATAATTTAATAATAGCAGTTCCACTGAAAATTTGGGCTGAAAAAGGTATTGGAACTTTTGGTTTATACAATTATCAAAGCACTACTTTTGAAACAGAAATGTACTTCAGCACAGAATTAAAAGTAAATTCTAACTGGACGATAGATACAAAAACAACTGCCAATAGTTTTAAATGGGTTACAAAACCAGTTTTAGATTTTGGTAGAGTAAAAATTCCCATTACCTCTTTGGTAGATAAAAGTTTGAAAGATGAGCAGACGAAATTTACCAAAATTATTGATGAACAGATGAAAGAACAACTCAACTTTCAGCAATTAGCAATCACGGCATGGAATCTTTTTGCAGAACCTTTTGAGGTTTCCGAAGATTACAAAACTTGGCTGAAAATCACCCCTTTAAAAATAAATCTTACCCCAGTGAAATTTTATGCAGATCAATTGCAAACTTCTATTGGTATTGATGTTTATTCAGAGACTTTCACAGGTGTAAAGCCTGCAATTTCGCCAACAATTGGTGGGATTGCTAACTTCAATTTTGTGCCAAACTTGGAAAATACGTTTACATTAAATACAACCACAAACATTCCTTTTGAAGAAGCAACAAGAATTGCAGAGCAAACATTCCTCAATAAAAAATATGATTTTAGAGAAGGTAAATCAGATATCACAATAGAAAAAATAAAGGTCTATGGCGAAGAAGATCGAATTACCATAGAAGCGGAAACTTTTGGTACTATCAGTGGGACTTCATATATTTCCGGTATCCCTGTTTACGATGAAACAAAACAAAAAATTGTACTTTCTGATACCAAATTTAGATTAAAAACAAAAAACGTTTTCCAAAAAACTTTGACGCTTTTGTTTAAAAGTAAAATCATAAATATGATAGAAGAGGAATATGGAATTCCCACTTCAGACTTGGAATTAAGTTCTAAAAAAAGTATAGAAGAAGCTTTCAATAAAGAATATTACAAAGGTTTGAAAATTAGCGGGCAGGTTTTTAAATTAAAACCGCAACAAATTCTTCTTACACCAAACGGAATTACTGCAATTATATTAACGGAAGCAAAATTGCAATTAATATTAAAAGGGATGTAAATTTTCCCTATTTTTGAAAAAAAAATATGGCGAAATATCTAAAAATTGTAAAAGACAACAAAGCAAGTCAAGGGACAAGATTTGTAAATTTATTAATAGATAGAGTTGCATTTATGTCTTTATTTTTCTTTTTGGGTTTATTTGCGGGAATTTTATCAAGCTTTTTCGGGATAGATCTCTTCATGGACTTACTAGACAGCTTTGAAAATGTGAATTCTTTTTTAGATATTATCATTACTTCAAGTATACTAATTGTGTACTATTTTGTTTTCGAGTACTTTTCTAAAGGTCGCACGCTTGGAAAATATGTGACAGGAACCATCGTTGTGAAGATAGATGGTACTGCACCAACTACTTACGATATTTTTTTAAGGAGTATTATTCGTCTCGTTCCATTCAATGCCTTGTCTTTTTTAGGCGAAAATGGATGGCATGACAGTTGGTCTGAAACTAGGGTAGTTGTAAAGAAAAAATTTGAAGAAGCGCTAAAAAGTCAGCACGATTTGAATAGCTTAGGAAATCAATCTTCTCAAGATATTGCAATTCCAAATAAGCCCACAATAGATTTAAGAAAATTTTAAAATAAAAGTACATTTAAAAAGATTAAAAACCTTATATTTGCACTTCTAAAAAATACGGTTTCGTGGCCGAGTGGTTAGGCAGTGGTCTGCAACACCATCTACAGCGGTTCGAATCCGCTCGAAACCTCCAAAAGAGCTGTTGAATTTCAACAGCTCTTTTTATATAATTACCAGATATAGTTCTTTTAACGTTTTATTAACACAAGTTTGGTTGTACTATTGAATAACCCACATCCAATTTGAAAAAATGTAGTTATGAAAAAGTTAATGATAGTTGGTATAGTTTCTCTAATGAGTTTTACGGCTTGTAATAAAGAGAAAGAAGAGACCACAAAAAGTTTAGCAGACCAGAAAATGGAATTTCAAGTAAGACAATTGGAAATTGAAAAACAAAAATTAGCCATAGAGAAGGAGAGATTTACTTTTGAACAAGAAAAAAAATCCGATAGTTTAGAAAAAAACGAAAAGGAAATAAAAGTTGCACCAGTTAAAAATTCTCCGCAGCCAGAAAAAGTAAAAACCGTTTACGTAAATAATACTCCTAGAGCTAGTACATCAAATTCAAATGCAGGAACATCCTCTGGTTCTTCTACAAATGCACCAGTAGCACAGAAAAAAGGAATTAGTGATGCTGCAAAAGGTACAATTATAGGTACAGTTGGTGGAGCTGCAGCTGGAGCAATTATCAGTAAAAAAAATAGAGGTGCAGGAGCCGTTATTGGTGGTGTAGTTGGTGGTGCAACTGGGTATACAATAGGAAGAGCAAAAGATAGAAAAACAGGTAGAGTACAACCAACAAATTAATATTTTAAATTATTTATAAAAAAGATTGCTTATTTTTAAGCAATCTTTTTTTATGCTGTTTATTTTATTTTCACTTATTTTCTATATCCCAATTTTTATGGGTTTTGGTAATTTTTTCACGAAAATTTTCGGGAAAATTGGTGATGGTCTATCCTTGAAAATTCTCTCAGGTATATTTTTTCTAGCTACAATTTGGACGTTCCTTTCATTCTTTTTTCCGCTCAATATTATCGTAGAAATCTCTACAATTTGCATTGGTTTTGCTTCTTTTTTTTATTTCAAAAATTATGAAAATGTTTGGGTTTATTTAGAGGAATATAAGTATTCTACACTTATACTGGTGTTATTAATAATATTTTTCGGTTCTTTTTCACCATTTATTTTAGATCATTTTGGATATTATGTTCCAACTATTAAATGGATTTCAGAAGTTGGTTTGGTGAAGGGTATTTCAAATTTAGATTTAATATTAGGGCAAATGTCTACTTGGCATATTCTGCAAGCAGGTTTTTCGAACTTTACAGATTCTTTTTTGAAAATAAATGCCGTAGTACTTTTAGTTTATGCTATTTATATTTTAGAGAAAAAAACATGGATTCATTTCTGCTTATTTCCAGTTTTATTTTTTTTCGTGCAATCTCCGAGTCCAGATTTACCTGCTATAGTTTTTTCATTGATGGTTTTGCAAGAAATCTTACTCGGAAATAAAAAGGTAGCTCAACTTTTTTTAATTTCAATTTTTATTTTTACCATCAAACCAACTTTAGTTTGGTTACCAATTTTTACATTATTTTATTCTATTTTTTACCTTAAAGTAAATTTGAAATTTTCCATTGTAGGAGTTTTATTATTCATCTTATTCCTAATTAAAAATATGTGGACTTTTGGGTATCCCATATTTCCAATGACAATCCTAGATCTGGGAATCTCCTGGAAATCAAATCCAGCATTGATGCAATTGTCTTCAGAAATGGCAAAAATGAAAACATACGACATGCAGTTTAGCTATTCAGAAATACAAGAATTTACTTTTTGGGGATATATAGAAAAGTGGTTTTTAATAGGGGGAATAAAATCAAAAATGCATTATTTGTTTATCATTTCATTAATTGTATTTAGCGTTTTTACATTTATCAAAAAAAAGAAAATAATTTATTATTTGTGGGTTGCAATTATAATTAAAAGCATTTTTGTTCTTCTTTTTTCAGCGCAATATCGTTTTTTTATAGATGTATTTTTCGTAATTTTTATCGTATTATTTTTTGAATTAAAAATTAAAAAATTAGCAATAATTTTTAGTTCTGTCTTAAGTTTTTGTTTAATCGTTTTATTTACATTCCCAAAGATTATTCAATCACAAATACCAAGTTTTCGCTTGGGAGAATTTTTCACCGGATTTCAAAAAGAACAGTGGTACCAACCTCCTGAGTATGTTTGGAAAAAATCTAAAGAGTATACCATTGGTAATTTAACTTTTAATATTGTACAAAATTATCCATTCAGTTTTGATACCGATTTACCAGCCATCAGTCCTTCATATTTAAGAGATTACTTAAAAATTGGGATTTTTCCCAAAAAAATTGGAGATAATTTAAAGCAAGGTTTTATTTATATAAATTTAAGTGAAAAAGAAAAGGTCGAACTGAAAGAAATCATCAAAAATCAAGAATAAAATTAAGCTTTCAATCTCAAAATCATAATATCTTCAGTAAATTTGTATCATGTTTAAACTTGGAAACTTTCTTACGCTCACTACTTTTGGTGAAAGTCATGGCATAGCTTATGGTGGAATTTTAAATAATTTTCCCGCTGGTTTAGAAATAGATTATGAAGAAATTCAACATCAACTAGATCGCAGAAAACCTGGTCAATCCTCCATCGTTACGCAGAGAAAAGAAAGTGATAAAGTTCAATTTCTATCTGGCATTTTCGAGGGAAAATCTACTGGAACTTCTATAGGATTTTTGGTACCGAATGAAAATCAAAAATCTAAAGATTACGATCATATTTCTGAGTATTATAGACCATCGCATGCAGATTTTACCTACGATAAAAAATTTGGGGTAAGAGATTTTCGCGGTGGTGGTAAATCTTCTGCACGAGAAACTTTAAATTGGGTTATTGCGGGGAGTCTTGCAAAGCAACTTTTGCCAAAGGAAATAAAAATAAATGCATACGTTTCTTCTGTTGGAGATATTTTCTGTGAAAAGCCATACCAAGATTTAGATTTTTCTAAAATTGAAGATAATGATGTTCGCTGTCCAGATGCGGAAACTGCGGAAAGAATGATTTCTAAAATTAAAGAAATTAAAAAAGAAGGAAATACAATTGGTGGTACCATAACTTGCGTTATTCAAAATGTTCCTGTTGGAATCGGAGAGCCTGTTTTCGGGAAATTGCAAGCAGAATTGGCCAAAGCGATGATGAATATCAACGCTGCAAAAGGTTTTGAATATGGAAGCGGATTCTGCGGCGCAAAAATGAAAGGTTCAGATCACAACGATATTTTCAACGAAGATGGAACTACGATTAGCAATCTTTCTGGTGGAATACAAGGTGGAATATCCAACGGAATGGATATCTATTTTCGTGTAGCTTTCAAACCTGTAGCAACGATTTTGCGACCACAAAATAGCATCAATAAAGATGGTGAAAAAGTAGTTGTGGAAGGAAAAGGTAGACATGATCCTTGTGTTTTGCCCAGAGCAGTGCCAATTGTAGAAAATTTGGCAGCATTTGTGCTAACGGATTTGTATTTGATTGATAAACTGAGAAAAATATAAATATGAAAGAATATTGGGACAAAGCGGTTTCTTATGAAGCCTACAAAAAAGAAGGAGCAGCAAGACTTTCTAACCCTCGAAATGAGGACGACGTACAAAAAAAAGGATATTACGAACTAGGTTTGCACAGAATGGCTCGTATGGAAAAAGTATACAAACCATCTGAAGAAGATTTGGCAACGCTTGATTCTAAAAACTTTACCGGAAAAATATTAATTATTTCCGAAGTTTGGTGCGGAGATGCAAGCCAAGCAATTCCTACGCTGAATGCTTTTTTTGAAGGCAAAAATGAAGTAAGAATTTTTCATAGAGATGAAGATCATTCTTTGATTGATCAATTTCTTACAAATGGTGGGCAATCTATCCCAAAAGTATTAATTCTTAATGAAGATTTTACCGTTAAAAATACTTGGGGACCAAGGCCAAAACATGGTTTGGAATTATTAAAAAAATATAAAACCGATCCAGATAATTATACCATTGATGATCTCCACAATGATTTGCAAGTTTACTACGCAAAAAATAAAGGGAAAGATACCATCGAAGAAATTCTAAATTTAATTTAAATGAATTTTGTAAAAAAATATTGGTTCTCAGCAATTTTGCTGGTTTTCGTATTTGTAATTTTTGCTTTTCCAAATGTGAAAACCAGTATTCGAGATGCATTTTTTCCAATTGCAGCGGTAGAAAGTGCTCTGAAACTAGACGATACAGATTATGATATCGCGCTAAAAGGCATGAATGTTCCAGATGCAAATTTGAAAGACTTTAAAGGTAAAAAAACAGTATTCCTTAATTTTTGGGGAACTTGGTGTGCACCTTGCAGAACGGAATGGCCTTCCATTCAAGAATTATACGATGCAAAAAAAGGTAAAGTAGATTTCGTTTTAATAGCCGTGCAAGATGAAGAAGCAGCCGTGAAAAAATTTTTACAAGAAAATAATTATAGTGTACCAGTGTACATTGCGCAAAGTCCGCTTTCCAAAAATTTGTTGCCTTCTGTATTTCCAACTACCTATTTGTTGGATATTGATGGAAGGATTTTATTGAAAGAAACCAGCACTAGAAATTGGAATTCCGAGACTGCAAATGAATTCATAGATAATGTACAACGCTAAAATTTAAGTTTTTATTAACTATATAACTTATTAATTGGCAGGTATTTTGATTATTTTTGTAAGAGTTAAACACTTCAATTTATATAAAAATGAAATATTCTAAAATACATATTGCAAAGGAAGCTATTAAGCATAAAGGTTTTTTAAAAAAAGTTCCAGACATCTATAGAATGCTAAAAATGTGGCGAAACGGAACATACAAAATGAAGACTTTGGATATTATTCTTCCACTTCTAGGTTTTTTGTATGTACTTTCACCCATAGATTTGCTGCCAGAGATGATGATTCCTGTTCTTGGCTTAGCAGATGATTTTGCGGTATTGGCTTTAGTAATTCCAAAATTAATCAAAGAAGTTGATAAATTTTTACTTTGGGAAGCAGAAAATAGGATAAAGCAAAACCAAATCGTAGACGCAGAGATAGTTTCTTAAAATTATCTAGATATAAAAAATCGTTTTTTAAATAAAGAACGATTTTTTTGTGTATAATTTTCAGAACTTTTTTTAAAATAGTAACTTTACAAAAATTCAAAAATCAATGGAGACCAAAAAACAATTTTTTCTAGAATGTTATCAATTAGGCATCATAAAATTTGGAAAATTTACCTTAAAAAGCGGTATTGAAAGTCCGTTTTATGTAGATTTAAGACCATTAGCTTCAGATCCAAAAATTTTGAAACATTTAGCAAACTATCTTTTGGAAATGCTTCCATTGGATAATTTTGATGTAATTTGTGGTGTTCCATACGCTGCGCTTCCAATGGCAACGGCAATGTCGCTAGAAAGTTATATTCCCTTAATCATCAAAAGAAAAGAGGCGAAAAGCTATGGCACGAAAAAGTTGATAGAAGGAATTTATAAAAAAGGACAAAACTGTCTTTTGGTAGAAGACGTCATTACTTCTGGTAAATCTCTTTTGGAAACCATACCCGAGATTGAAAATGAAGGAATCACAGTTTCTGATATTGTAGTTGTTTTGGATCGCCAACAAGGTGGAAAAGAAATGCTAGAAGAGAAAGGCTACAATGTGCATACGCTTTTCAACATTACAGAAGTTTGTGAAATGTTGAGTGAAGAAAATCTTTTGATGGACGATGAGATTGCAAGAATCAAAGATTTTTTGGAAGGGAATATTGTTAAGTTTGAAAAGAGAACAAGAAAATCTTACGAAGAAAAAAATAAAGAAACGCAACATCATATTTCTCAAAAATTGATAAACATTGCGATCGCAAAAAAATCCAACTTGATTGCTTCAGCAGATGTTTTGACAACTTCTGAATTGCTTTCTTTGGCAGAAAAAGTAGGGCCTAATATTGTTGCTTTGAAAACGCACATCGATATCATTACAGATTTTGATTATGAAAAAACAATTGTTCCGCTTTTAGAAATAGCAAAAAGGCACGATTTTTTGCTGATGGAAGATCGGAAATTTGCAGATATCGGAAATACGCAAGAATTACAATATTCTTACGGAATCTACAGAATTTCTAGTTGGGCAGATTTGGTGACCTCCCAAGTAATTGGTGGCTATGCTGCAATGGAATATTTTTTAAATTCCGGAATTGTCGCTATTTTAGGTATGTCTTCAAAAGGTACATTAACGGATAATCATTACAGAAACGAGGCAGAAAAAATAGCAATAGAGCATCCTAATATCATTGGAGGTGTCTGTCAAAATGAAATTTCTGATAGTCTTTTACTATTCACTCCCGGTGTAAATCTTGCAACTGCAGGAGACGGAAAAGGACAACAATACAATACGCCAGAGCACGTTTTCAAAAATTTACATTCAGATTTCATTATCGTTGGAAGAGGAATTTATAAAGCAGACGATGCGGAAAAAGCATCTTTGGAATACAAAATTGCAGGATGGAATGCATATTTAGCGAGTTTGTAAACTATTAAAATATTGTAAACGTATATAAATTAAGCGTTTTAAATATTTAAAATTTAGCTTGTTATCTTTGTTCACTTTTAAAATATTGTTTGAAAAAAAACCTCATCCTTTTTTTACTTTTTGTTTTTGTTGCAGAATTTTCTGCACAACAAGATTCTATTTACATCCAAGCCAAACTTTCTTCGGATTATAAAACGCTTATAGTTTCGCAAGATATTGTCTATCACAATAAAAATCAAACAGATGTAAATGAAGTCAAATTACTCAATTGGATAGCGGCTTACAAAAATAAAGGCACCGCTTTATCTGAAAGAAAATTAGAAGATAGAGATAGAGAATTATACTTTTCAAACAAAAATGAGCTCGGGAAATTAGAAAGTTTAGACATCAGATGTGATGATTTTAGCATTAAATCTGCAATAGATTTAACCAAAGAAAATATTTATTTTTCCTTAAATAAACCATTGCAGTCTGGCGAAAGTATAAATTTGCATTTAGAATATACATTAAAATTACCTTCCATATCTTTCACTGGTTATGGAATTTCTACCAATCAAGTTGCGCTGAAATATTTTTTTCTTGTACCAGATAGTTTTGAAAAAGGAGAAAGAAAAGATAGATTTTATAATGATATAGAAGAAACTGCCAATTACAATACACATTGGAAAATACAACTCGAGTTGCCAAATGCTGAATATGCCGAAAGCAATTTGCCCGAAATTCTACCCAATTATTTTGAAGGAATTTTAAAAACTGATCCAGAAATTTTTATTTCTAAAACAAAATTTCAAAAAATAAATGTACCTCTTGATGGCGCAAATATTCCTGTCGTTTTTGGATATAACGTAAATGCCGAGATTCTAGAAAATCTTGAGTTTTATGCCCCGTTACATTTAAAATTTATAAATGATAGAACAGGAAGTCTTCCGCAGAAAATTTTCATCAGTGAAAAATTTAGAAATAAGGAAGAATTTGTAGGCATAAAATCGCTCAAATTTTGGAAATTTAATTTTGAATTATTCACAGAGTCTGAACAGGTAGATTTAGATTATTTTAGCATTCTTTCTCAAAAAGTGATGGAAGAAACTTTTGCTGTGAATAAAAATGAAAACCATTGGATGACGAATGGTTTGCAATCCTATCTGGAAATACAATATTTAAAAAAATTCTACAGCGAAAGCAAACTTTTGGGGAAATTACCAGAAACTAAATTGCTTGGTATTAAACCTTTAAAATTGTTTCATGCATCAGATTTGAATCTTTCAGACCGTTATGGTTTGTCTTATCAATATATGATGACACAAAATCTTGATCAAAAAATTGGAGAGAATTTCAAAGATTTAAGTAACTTCAATAGCAACGCAATCAGTGGTTTTGAAACGGGGAGCCTATTTAATTTTGTAGCCGAGAAAATGGGTGAGCTCAATTTTGAAACTTTTCTAAAAAATTTTTTAGTTGAAAATAAAGACGCTTTGCTCAGTTCTGAAGAATTTTTGAATCAACTATCTACAAAAAGCAATGGTTCATCTAATTTTTTTGAAGAGTATATTTCTGAAAAACAGCGCGTTAATTTTAAGACAAAAAGCTTTGAAAGAGAAGATGGGAAATTATTAGTTCGGATTAAGAAAAATACCAATCTTGCTGTTCCCTTTCAATTAAAAACATTTTCGGAAAATGGGGAAGTCCAAAGTTATTGGTATGATACTCCTTCAAAAAAAACCGATGAATACTACGAAGTTCCTGATAAAAATGCATATAAAATAGAAGTGAACGAAGGTAATTCTTTTCCAGAATCTTCTCTTCGAGATAATTATTTGTACACGAAGGGCATTTTTTCAAATATGAAAAAGATTAAATTTAAATTATTAAAAGATATTCCAAATCCAGAATATAATGAGATATATTTGAATCCAAGATTGGCTTTCAATGCTTATGATAGGATATTACTAGGATTAAATTTTAAAAATAAATCTCTATTTGATCAAAATTTCGAATATTCGCTCACGCCTTATTACAGCACTGGAACCCAAGAAATTGCTGGTTCTGGAAGTGTGGTTTATAAAATAAGACCATCAGAAAGTTTTTTCAGAAGTTTAAATTTCGGTGTTGCTGGTTCCTTCTTTCATTATGATTTTGATTTAGCTTACCAAAAATATTCAGCATTTGCATCTATAGATTGGGCAAAAAACCCTAGGAGCGCCATCAATAGAAGTTTTTCTCTTTCGTACAATCATTTTGAAAAAGATTTGAGTGCACGTGCAATTTTAAATAATGAATATGATAAGTATAATTTATTTAATGTGAATTTTGGATATTCTGACAATAAGTTGATTCACGAAAAATATTTCAGTACGAGCTATCAATTGATGGAAGATTTTAATAAAATTTCTGCAGAAGCCTTTTACAGATGGGAGTTTGCAAAAAATAAAAAAATGAGTTTTCGCCTTTTCGCGGGATACTTTTTAGAAAATAATACAAGAAATAGTGAATTTGATTTTGGAATTTCTCGGGTTTCCAATTATTCTTTTAGCTATAATTTAGTTGGCCAAAGCGCAACTTCTGGTATTCTTTCTCAGCAGTTTATATTGGCAGATGCTGGTTTTAAATCTTTTATAGATACAACCGCAAACCAGTTTATCACAAGTGTAAATGTAAATTCTCACGTCTGGAAATTGTTTGATGTGTATGCAGATGTAGGATTTTATAAAAACAAAAGTGTACCATCTAAATTCATTTATGATACTGGAGTTAAGGTGAAAATAATCCCAGATTTTATAGAGTTCTTTCTTCCAGTATATTCTACTTTAGGTTTTGAACCTAGTTTCAAAGACTATTTTAGCAGGGTACGGTTTTCTTTGGTATTAAACTTTAGTTCTTTGGTAAATACTTTAAGGAGAGGATATTACTAAAAAAAAGTTGTTCATTTCTGAACAACTTTTAAATAAATTATAAGGAAGTATTTTATACTTATTTCTTCAATATTTTTGTAGAAACTGCCTCACCGTTTACAATTCCAGTAACGATATACATTCCCGAAGCAAGATTAGAAACTTCTAAGCTTTTTGTTTCAGATACGTTTGCAGATTTTACAAGCTGTCCGTTCATAGAAAATATTTTCACGTTTGCTTTTGCACCAAAATTAATTTCGTTGGTAACGGAAGTATTTTTCACGAAAGTGTTTTTAATATTCTGTAAATCTGAAACGCCCAATGTAGTTGGCATATTCACATTGTCTATTTGGTATGTTGTAGTTGTAGAAGCAGCATCACCATTGTATTCGAAAGCTAAAAATCCAGTACCAGAATAAGCAGAAAGATTAAGAGTTACGGTATTAAAAGTAGTTCCATAACCAGAACTATTCGTAGTATCATTTATGCTTTGCAATAAAGTTTTTTGCATCACACCACCAACTAGTTTAATAACGTATACATCCAATGTAGCACCATTAGCAAAACCTGAATTCCAATCAAAGGTTACATTTGTCTTGTTGATATTGTTTAAGTTTACAGCTGGGCTTATTAGCAATACTTTATAAACTCCTGAACCACTGAAGGCGCTCATTTGTGCATATTGATTTCCTCCAAAAGCTTTTGTATCCCAAGTTCTGTTTCCGTTTTCTGCAACATTAATCCATCCGGTAGGATTTGCCGTTGTATTTGCGGTTCCACTTTCAAAGTTTTCCATCAACATGTTTAGTGGTGCTCCATCATTTAAACCATAAGGATTTCCTGCACTTACTCCATTACCAGATAGGGAAACTGTAGAAGTATTCGCTCCAGAAGTAATGGTTAGTGTTGCTGTTTTTGCACCAATAGATGTAGGTGTGAAATTTACGTTTAGCGTACCACCAGATACTGTAAGTGTTCCCGTTGCGGAAAACATACTTGCATTTGTACCAGAGATAGCATACGTTGGTACAACCGTAAGAGAACTTCCTATCACAGAAACAGATGTTGCTGCAGATGCTGTAGAAGTAGCTTGATTTCCGAAATCAACAGAAGTAGGATTTGCAGCAAGTGTTGGACTTCCAACAGCTCCATTGTTTGTGATTGAAATATCATCAATATTCATTCTTTGGTTGGATGATGCGCCACCAACAGCTACTATTCTTATTCTTGCATTGGCTTGGTTTAGTGAAAAACTAAATAATTGAACTGTAGCAGTAGCAGTGATTGTCCCAATGGTTGTCCATGTAGTTCCATTTGAGCTCCAATCTACATTGTAAGGAAGTTGAGAATCTGTACCATATTGTCTGTAAGAGAAAGAGATTGTACCTATTCCTCCAGCTTTATTGGCATTCATTGTAGCAGCAGAGGCAGCGTAACCTCTAAACCTCAAGCTTTTTGTACCATTAAACCAATCATTGGATAAATTTCCAATCACAGTTTCTGTCAGGTTCCAATTTATTGCTGGTGTACCAATATCCAAATCTGCAGATGCATAACTGGATTTTGTTTCTGCTTCAAAATCCGCAGTGTAGGTTTGTGCGAATCCAAGCGTTGTAAAAACGATTAATAATAGAAGGTAAATTTTTTTCATTTGTAAAGATTTAATTAATACTACCCCAAATTTACAAAAAAAAACCGCTCTTAAAAAAAGAGCGGCTAGACTTAACGTAAAGTTAATATTTTATTTCTTCACGATTTTTGTAGAAACTGCTTGTCCATCTACCATTCCTGTAACAATGTACATTCCTGGAGCAAGATCAGAAACTTCTAAACTTTTATTTTCAGAAACGCTTGCAGATTTTACAATTTGCCCATTTGTAGAGAAGATTTTCACCTCTGCTTTTGCACCAAAATTAATTTCGTTTTCTACTAATGTATTTTTAACGAAAGTATTTTTGATTGATTTAATATCATTTACAGCTAATGAACCAGTATAAGTTACTTCAATAGATGGAATTCTTAACTGCGTAGAAGTACCCGTAATGTTATTGTAGAATGTAAGTGAAGATACTGCATTAATTCCAGAAATAGTGTAAATTCCTGCTGATGAGGCAGTTAAAGAGACTGGGCTTCCTCCATCAACACTATAACTTATTTGCGGTGCATAAGTAGAGGATACTGCGCTAATTACCAAATTTGTAATTTTTTTTCCATTTGCAGGTGTTAATGTCATTCCACCACCAATTCCTGTACTAGAATCAGCGTAGAATCTAATAGCTGCTCCAGTAGTATAATATGTAGGCGGATTACTACCTGTATTTTGCGACGTAGTGAAACTAACGTTAGCATCAACAACTCCTGATGAAATTACTTGAGCATTTGCATAGCCTTGAGTACCAAAATTGAATGTTGCAGTTTGTGCAAATGAAGCAGCGGAAATCATCGCAACTGCTACTAAAGAATAAAGTTTTTTCATAATAATTATTTTATTTTAATATTGCGGCAAATCTACAAAATATGGCAGATTTGAAATAGCTTTATTTAAAATTTTATAATAATTTTCGTTAACAATAGAAACCGCAATTTTTCGTTATTTTTACGCGGCTAAACTTTTATATAAATTTGAACAAAAAATTACTTTTTTTTATCTTTTTTCTTTCGGTTTTCAATTTTTTTGATGCTCAAATTTTCACGTGGAAAAACCCCAATTTCCCGAAAGACTCCTTAAAAAAAGATAGCGTTCTTGCCGCCAAAATAGAAAGAGACATCTTTGCAAAAGATACTATGGATTTTGTGAAGTTTCAAAATAAAATAGTTTATGATGAAGCCATACTTACCAAAAATTCTCGTGCTAAAATTTTGGGAGATCTCAATTCAAAAGGTTCTATTGTAAGAGGTATCACATTTGGTAATAATCAAGGTTCTTCTGTTCAAAGTTCTCTAGATTTGCAAATCTCTGGCAAACTTTCACCAGATATTTCTATTTTAGCCTCTATTTCAGATAGCAATTTGCCAATACAAGCAGATGGTTATACTCAAACTTTAGAAGAGTTTGATAAAATTTATCTGCAGTTAAATATTAAACAAAATTCTATTTTAAGAGCGGGCCATATAGATTTGCTGGAAGAAGAAACCTACTTTGCACGCTACCAAAGACGTAGTTTAGGCTTAAGATTTCAAACGAAATTGGGTACAGAAAATAAAACCTTTATAGATGTTGCGGGTGGTGTTGCACGAAGCGAATTTTTTAGAATAAGATTTCAAGGTGTGGAAGGAAATCAAGGACCTTATCGTTTGTCTGGAAAAAATGGCGAACAATTCATTACCATTATTTCTGGTTCTGAACAGGTTTTTATAGATGGCATATTAATGAAACGTGGCGAAAATCTAGATTATGTAATCAATTATAATACGGGAGAAATCACTTTTACAAGTTTTCGACCAATATTCCAGCAGAATTTTATCACAATCTCTTACAATTATACCAATAGAAATTATTCTAGGTATTTAATTACAGGTTCTGTAAAACATCAACGAGAAAAATGGCGCGCTGGCTTCCAATGGTTTTTAGAAAATGATAATAAAAATGCGCCACTCGCTTTAAATTTAACAGAAGAAGATCAGAAAATACTTGCTGATGCGGGTAATAATCAAGATTTGATGTTTGCTCCTTCTGGCGTAATTTCTGAATACGATGTGAACAAGATTCTGTATCAATTAAAATCCGATAATCTAGGAACTTATTTTGAATTTTCTAATGATGCCAATCTGACTTTATATCAAGTAGCTTTTACCTTTTTTGGAACGCAAAAAGGTGATTATATATTGAAACAGACTACAAACAATGGTAGAGTTTTTGAATTTGTAGGCAACAATTTGGGAGACTATAAAGCCGTGCGAAAATTGCCTTCTCCACAGAAAACACAAGTATATTCTGGAAATGCAGAATATAATTTACAAGATGGAAAAATAGGTACAGATGTTTCTTTTAGCAATTATGATGTGAATCTTTTCTCTTCAAAAGATGCGGTGGAAAATCTTGGATACGCTGCCAGAATCTTTGGCTACAAAACCTTCAAGAAAAATGAATGGCAAGGAACTCCTTCGTTTGAGTATCAGCATATCAGTTCTCAATTTAGAATTTTAGATAGAATAAATGATGTAGAATTTTCTCGTGATTTTAATCTTGAACAAGAATTTAATGGCAGAACTCAAAATAGATTTATTTTCACATTTCTAAATAAATGGAGCGCAACAAGCTTTATCAATTACAAATTTAACTATTTAAAAGAAGAAAATTTTTATAAAGGATTAAAAAATGATCTGGATTTTGGCTGGCTGAAAGGTAAATTTAATACCGTAGGAAATGTTTCTTATTTAGATACGAAATCTGAACTTCAAGATACGAAATTTGCCAGAGCTGCACTTTCTACTACTTTACAAGGCTCAAAAGGCAACTGGTCTACAGGTGGAAGCTTGGAGAGAAACGTGAAAAATTTTAACCAAACAAATCTTTTGGACGTTACAAGTTTCAGCTGGAAAGAAGTTTTTCTGCAAAAGCAAATAGGAGATTCTGCACGCATCAAACTCCTCACAAAAGTGTATTTTCGTGATAATGATTCTGTGCAAAACAATCAATTGGTAAATAGAAACCAGATTTTGGGCTTGATGCTAGAAAGTCAGCTCATCAAAACGGAAAAAACAACTTTAAATGCTTTGGTTCATTATAGAAAATTCTATTATGAAAATCAAACCGATGTTCAAATTTTCAATAGAGATTTTGTGGTCGGAAATTTACTGTACAATCAACAATTATTTGATAATGGAATGCGTTTGCAAGCATTTTATGAACTCGGAAATGGACAAGAAGCGCAACGAGAATTTCAATATATAAAAGTGATTGATGGGCAAGGTGTCTACAAATGGACCGATTATAACGGAGATGGAATCCAACAAATAGACGAATTTGAAATTGCAGAGTATGTAGATTTGGCGCAATATATAAGGATTTATACTAATTCTGTCCGCTATATTCCGTCTAACAAAAATCAAATAAAATTGGCATTATTTGTAAATCCTTCTATAGTTTTAAAATCCGAAAACGATTTTTTGAAACGCTGGAATTTTAATTTATCTTTAAATTCTCAAAATTCTTTCTTTAAAAAAGATAAAGTTTTAATCTTAAATCCTTTCGAGAAGAATGAGGATCAGATTTTGAAAAATCAAAGTTTTTTAGCTTCTGCACAATTTAATCCTACCGAAAAATCTGGATGGAATGGTAACTATCGTTTCTCTTCCAATACCAATTTAATCAATGCAAATTTTAGTAATGAAGAGCGAGATCAACTTTCAAATGTGGTGAATGTTGGGTACACTTTCAGCAAAGTATTTCGAATAGATTGGGAAAATGGCTTGTACCAACTTCAAAATGCCTCGCAATTATTCTCTTCTAGAAATTACGAACTGAGCAATATAGAAAGCAAACCGAAGGGAACATATAAATTTACAGATGCTATACAAGCAGAACTTTCTTCGGCATTTCGACAGAAAAAAAGACTGGATGGAGAAGAGTTTTTGAAGACTATAGATTTAACTGGAACTTTGCAATGGGAACGCAAAAAAACATCTGTGCGCGCCAATTTTTCATTTATAAATCATGATTTTACCGGAAATAACTTCTCAATTGTTGGCAATCAAATGTTGGATGGTTTGAAACCTGGGAAAAATCAAGTTTGGAGTTTATTTTTGCAGCAATCCATCAATTCCTTTATTCAATTGGATGTGAACTACGAAGGTAGAAATTCTGGAGAAAGAACGATACATATAGGAAGTATGCAAGTGAAGGCGAGTTTTTAAAAATTTTCTCTACTTTGTTGTTTATATTGAAGCTGTTCACGATTTTTGCTTAAATATAAAATATTATTACATATTTTTATGTCAGGAATCATTATTTCCCCCGTCTAAACTCTTAAATAAATCTTTATGAAATTTCGCCTTATATTTTTTCTGCTTTTATCAATATTTTGTTATTCGCAAAATACAATTCCGCAAGTTTTGAAAAAAATGAACAAAAATACGGTGGCCTATATTTATGTGGATGATATTGCAAAAGGTAAAAATTACACTTTTTTAGATTCCAGAGAACCAAAAGAATTTAATGTTAGCCATCTAAAAAATGCTGTAAATATCGGTTATGATAAATTTGACAGCAAAAAATTTGTAAAAGATTTCCCGAATAAAAATGAAAATATTGTAGTCTATTGTTCTATCGGCATTAGAAGTGAAACCATTGGCGATAAATTGAAGAAATTGGGCTATAAAAACGTACAAAATCTATATGGCGGTATTTTCGAGTGGAAAAATAAAGGCAATAAAGTAGTTGATAAAGATAATTTAGAAACTGAAAAAATTCACACTTTCGATAAGAATTGGAGCAAATATCTGAAAAAAGGAGAGAAGGTTTATGAAAAATAATGCACTGATAATTTTTACCCGCAATCCTGAATTGGGAAAAGTGAAAACCCGTTTGGCTAAAACCATTGGTGATGAAAAAGCCTTAGAGATTTACAAAGAATTATTGCTTCATACAAAATCTGAAACCCAAAATTTAGATGGTGATAAGTTTGTTTTTTATGACCAAAACATTATTATAAATGATATTTGGTCAGATGAAATTTATTCAAAAAAACTGCAATCGGGCAAAGATTTAGGTGAAAGAATGCAAAATGCTTTTCAAGAATTGTTTGATCAGGGTTACAAAAACTGCATCATCGTTGGAAGCGATTTATTTGACTTGCAAGCGAAAATTGTTGACGAAGCTTTCGAGAAATTGGAAAATGGTGAGGTCGTTATTGGTCCGGCAGAAGATGGCGGATATTATTTATTAGGTTTGAAAAAAGTGATTCCAGAAATTTTTCAGCATAAAAACTGGGGAACAGAAACCGTTTTAGATGATACTTTGAAAGATTTAAAAAACCAATACGTAGAATTTTTAGTATCTTTAAATGACATCGACACCTTCGAAGATTTAGAAAAAAGCAATTATTATCAAAATATAAAAATTTATGAAAAATAAAATTACTCTTACTTTATTCCTGTTAGGATTTATATTTATCAGCGCTCAAAGTCCGTGGACAAGAGATCAAGGTAAAGCTTTTGTGCAAGTAGGTGTCACTGGATTATTCTACGATTCCTTTCAATATGATGGTTCAGAAGTCAATATCGGTGCAGATGTAAGCGATATTACCACGCAGATTTATGCAGAATACGGACTTGCAAAAAATTTAGAAGCACTTGTGATGATTCCTTATAAATCTATCAGTGTAAAAAATGGCAGCAATTCTGAAAGCATTTCTGGTTTAGGAAATGTTTCAGTTGGTTTGAAATATAAAATTTCTGATAAAACTTGGAAAATTAGTACAGGTGCTATTTATTCAGCTAATTCTATTAAAATTGATGAAAATATTGGTCTGTCTACAGGTTTTAATGCTTCTACTTTTTTACCTTATGTAACGGTAGGTTCTAGCAAAAATAAATGGTATTACTTCGGAAATATCGGTTACGGATATATGACTAATGATTATTCAGATTTTTTTAAAGCGAGCCTAGAAGTTGGGTATGAAATAATAAAAGACGGTCATTTAATTTTTCTTTTAGATACCAAAAATGTTGTGAACAAAGAAAACGCTTTTATCAATGATACTGCGCAATGGCCATCTTATTTAGATCGTCAAACATACAATGCTATCGGAATAAAGGGAAATTATGAATTTCAAAAAGATAAATTTGGAGCAAATTTGGGCGTAATTGGCGCAACAGGTATAGATAATGCACCTTTGGCCCCGACAATTAATTTTGGTGTTTACGCTAAATTTTAAAACATAAATTAAAGTTGGAAAACTATTTAGAACTTATAAAAAACTCGTATTCAGGTTATTTTAATTATCTGATAGATGAGGTTTTGTATTGGAAATTAGACAATTATTTCTACGGATTAATCGCGATTTCACTCGTGGTTTGGCTTCTAGAAATTCTATTTCCTTGGCGGAAAAACCAAAGAATTTTCAGAAAAGATTTTTGGTTTGATTTAGGCTATCTATTTTTCAATTTTTTTATTCTTAATTTAATATTGCTGATTGCATTATCTAATGTAACAGAACAATTGTTAAATGATTTCCTCAATATATTCGGCTTACAATTGGTTTCTATTCAGCTCTTTGATCTTTCGAAATTACCAACTTATTTATCGCTTATCATCATTTTTATTGTAGTAGATTTCATCCAATGGAATGTTCATCGGCTTTTGCATAGTGTTCCATTTTTGTGGAATATTCATAAAACCCATCACAGTGTAAAAGAAATGGGTTTTGCGGCACATTTCCGGTACAATTGGCTAGAACCTATCGTTTATAAAACGGTTTTGTATTTGCCAATAATCTTGATTGGTGGCGCCAATTTACAAGAGATTTTCATCGTTCATTTTATCACCATTGCCATTGGACATTTAAACCACGCCAATCTTGGTTGGGATTACGGATTTTTGAAATACATATTCAACAATCCGAAAATGCACATTTGGCATCACAGCAAAAAATTACCCAATAAATATGGTGTCAATTTCGGAATTTCCTTGAGTTTATGGGATTATTTATTTAAAACAAACCACATTCCTTCCGATGGTAGAGATATAGAATTAGGTTTTCATGGGGAAAAGGAATTTCCAAAGGATTTTATTCAGCAGGAAATTTATCCTTTGAAAAAGTAATTGATTAAAATTTGTAAGGAAATAGAATTCCTGCGACTATTCGTATATAATATTAAAAAAGTAAGATGAGAAAATATATAGCTGCCTTAATGCTTTTACCACTTGTTTATTGTGGAAATACCAAAGATTCAAAAGAAAAAATTCCAGATATTGCTTACAGTTCTACGGAAACAACAAGTATTGCTGAAAATGAAATAGTAGCTGATCCGGATTTGCCTGTCGCTATTGAAAATGAAGTCGCTGCAACAGATTTAAAACAAGTTACACCAACTGAAAAAACTGAAGTTGTAGAAAACGTTGAAACTTTTAAAAAAGAAGAAGTCGCAGCTGCAGTGAAAGGAGTGGATCATCAACAGTGGAACAGTCTTTTGCAAAAATATGTTTCGCCAAGCGGAAAAGTAAATTACAAAGGTTTCAAAAAAGATGAGAAAGCGCTACAATCTTATTTAAGCAATTTATCAAATAATTTACCTGCAAAATCTGATTCCAAAAATGCAGTTTTAGCTTATTGGATCAATGTGTACAATGCGTACACTGTAAAATTAATCATCGATAATTATCCTTTAAAAAGTATAAAAGACATTAAAAATCCTTGGGGAAATAAATTTTTCACGTTGGGTACAAAAAAGTACAGTTTAGAAGAAGTAGAACATGAAATTTTAAGAAAAATGAATGAGCCAAGAATTCACTTCGCCATTGTTTGCGCTTCTTTTTCTTGTCCGAATTTATCCAATTCAGCCTTTACAGAAAATAATGTTGAGAGTAAATTAAACGCTGCCACAAAATCTTTTGTGAATGATAAAACTAAGAATACGATAGCAAAAGATAAAGTAGAAATTTCAAAAATTTTCGATTGGTTTGCTGGCGATTTTAAAACAAAAGGAAGTGTGATTGATTATTTAAATAAATACAGCACAACGAAAATTGATAACAATGCAAAAGTAAATTATAAAGAGTACAATTGGGCTTTGAATGAATAAAATTTCTATCATAATTCCTATTTTAAATGAAGTGAATGCCATTAATTCACTTCTTTTGTATTTAGAAAAAAATCTATCTCAAACTATTGATTATGAAATAATTGTGGTAGATGGTGGAAGTGATGATGGTTCTCAAAAAGAAGTTTTAAAACATCAAAAAGTTCTATTTTTATCTGCTGAAAAAGGGAGATCAAAACAAATGAATGTAGGCGCAAAAGCTGCAACTGGAAACATTTTATACTTTCTACATTGCGATAGTATTCCACCTAAAAATTTCGATATTTTAATCAATAATGAAATTGAAAAAGGGAATTTAGCAGGTTGTTTTAGAATGAAATTTAATAATTCACATCCAGTTTTGTTGCTTTCGCAGTGGTTTACACGGTTTAATCACATATCTTGCAGAGGTGGAGATCAATCTTTATTTGTTGCCAAAGATTTATTTAATGAAATTGGTGGTTTTAATGAAGATTATACCATTTATGAAGACAATGAAATTTGCAAAAGATTATATTTGAAAGAGCAATTTATTGTTATACAAAAGCCGATTACTACTTCCGCTAGAAGATATCGGGAAAATGGAGTTTGGCGTTTGCAATACCATTTTTTAGTCATTCACATCAAAAAAAAATTAGGACATTCTGCAGAAAGTTTGTTGAATTATTATAAAAAAAACATCAAGTAAAATAATTTTTTACTTTTTAAACGTAATACTATCTAATAAAAATAAATTATGAAAAAACTAATTCCAATTGTACTATTTCTACTTGTAGCGATAACTGCGTGTAAATCACCAGAGAAAACAGAAACAATTACGGATAAAAAGGAAACTTTCACAGACAAGATTGAAAACGCACACCAAAAAGAGGCTTTTCTGGCAAAAGAAGCTGTGCAATTTGATGTTGTATTAAATTTTGGCGGAAAAGAAAGATTAAATGCGAAAATGACGACCTTAACAAATTCTTCGAAATCAGTAATAGAATTTAAAAATGGTTCGAAAATTATTACCGATGGAGATAAAGTTTTTTATTCCGCTGATATCCTGAGTGAAGAATCAGTGCGTTTTGATGCTTATACTTGGAATTATTTCTTCTTATTTCCTAATAAATTAAGCGATCCAGGAACCATTTGGAATCCTTATGAAAACAAAGAAAAAGACAATGCAAATTACAATACAGAGAAATTAACTTTTAAATCTGGAACTGGAGATGCACCAGATGATTGGTACATTGTTTATGCAGATAAAAAAACCAATTTGGTTGATAAGGCAACATATATTGTTACCTTGAAAGCAGGAAAAGAAGAAGCTGAAAAAGATCCTCACGCAATTCAATATCTTAATTATGAAAAAGTGGATGGTGTTCCTATTGCTACAAAATGGATTTTTTGGGGTTGGAAAGAAGGTCTTGGTTTAACGGATGAATTGGGAAATGCAACGTTGAGCAACATAAAATTCATCAAAGCAGATCAAAATTATTTCAAACCTGGTGCTGATTTTAAAACAAAGTAAACTTCATTTTAAGAACTTAACAGATTAATTCAGATTCTATGGAACATATCGTAATCATCGGCAACGGAATTTCAGGGGTAACTTTGGCGCGCCATATTCGCAAAAAATCTGATGCAAAAATCACCATAATTTCTGGAGAATCAGATTATTTCTTTTCCAGAACTGCTTTGATGTACGTGTACATGGGACATATGAAATTTGAACATACGCAGCCTTATGAAAATCATTTTTGGAAGAAAAACAAAATTGATTTAGTAAAAGCCTTCGTTAAAGAAGTCAAACCGAATGATAAATCCATAGTATTAGAAGATAATTCCGTCATTAATTATGACAAATCAGTTATTGCCACAGGTTCCAAGCCGAATAAATTTGGCTGGGAAGGTGAAAATTTAAATGGCGTTTTAGGTTTATATTCTAAGCAAGATTTAGAAAATTTAGAAAAACTAACGCCAAATTGTAAACGAGCAGTTATTGTTGGTGGTGGATTAATTGGAATTGAATTAGCCGAAATGTTAAGATCTAGAAATATTCCAGTCACGTTTTTAGTCAGAGAAAAAAGTTTTTGGAGCGGCGTTTTACCATCTGGCGAAAGCGAAATGATCAACCGTCATATTATAGAACATCACATAGATTTGCGATTAGAAACCAATTTGGATAAAATTTTATCTGATGAAAACGGTAACGCAAAAGCCATAGTTACAGATAAAGGTGAAACGATAGAATGTGAAATAGTAGGTTTAACAGCGGGAGTTTCCCCAAATATAGATTTCCTTAAAACTTCTGGAATTGAACTAGGAAAAGGCGTAAAAGTAAACCGATTTTTAGAAACCAACATCAAAGATATTTACGCTATCGGAGATTGTGCAGAGCAACACGAAGCTATTGGTTCGCGCAGAAATATTGAGGCAGTTTGGTACACCGGAAGAATGATGGGCGAAACTTTAGCACAAACATTAACAGGAAATCCCATGGAATATAAACCTGGAAATTGGTTTAATTCTGCGAAATTTTTGGATATAGAATACCAAACGTACGGTTGGGTTTGGGCACAGAAAAAGGAAAATGAAGAACAATTTTATTGGGAACATTCTGCTGGTAAAATCGCTATTAGAATTTCATTTAATAAAAATAATCGAGAATTTTTAGGCATCAATACTTTCGGAATTAGAATGCGACACGAGTTTTTTGATGCAGTTTTAAATGAAAAAAAATCAGTGGATTTTGTAATTCAGCATTTAAATAAAGCCAATTTTGATCCTGAATTCTACAAACATTACGAACAAGAAATTCAAGCGCAATTTAAAAGTCAATTTTCAGAATTAAAAATACAATAATGAGCAAACTTCCACAAAATTTATCAGTTTCAGCTCACGCAAATAATGATTTATCTACCTTTCAAAAATTAGGTTTGGGTATTGGTTTTTTGGGCTTATTTATTTTAACGCTGGCCTTTTTTAATGTCGATTTTCCGAATAAAACCTTGTGGCTTTCCATCTCGATTGCAAGCATCTTTGCCGGAATTGTAATTTACGCAAGAAGCACTTATCTTAACAAACCGCCAGGAATTTCCAACAACGGCATTTTTCATAATTCCTTGACGAATAGAGGAACAATCGCTTGGATTATAGGAATATTATTAACGGCTTTTTATGTCGTATTGTATTGGTTTCCAGCTTATTTGGGTTATGGGGAAAATGGAGATGCAAACACCGGAATTGTAGCATTATTTGATCCTTTAAGTTATTTTTTAAATGGAAATGCCGCAACGCAATGGTTTTTGTATGGCACTTTATATACCGTTGCAATTCTTGGTTTGGGCTATAAATTCATTTTAAAGTATAGGAATAATAAATATCAGTTGGTTCGTACCATTTCGGTGATATTTTTTCAATTGGGCTTTGCATTTTTAATTCCAGAAATTTTAACCAAATTAAATCCAGAGTTGCCTTATTTTTCGAAAGACATCAAAAATATGTGGCCTTTGAATTACTATTTTTTCGAAGATTGGAATTTAAAAGGCATGCTCAATGGTGGAAATTTGGGACTATTTATGTTGATTTTTGGCATCGCCATGATATTTATAATTTCCCCAATTCTCACTTATTTCTATGGTAAAAGATGGTATTGTTCTTGGGTTTGCGGTTGTGGTGGATTGGCTGAAACTGCGGGAGATTCTTTTCGCCACCTTTCTAGTTCTACAGAAACTGCCTGGAAAATAGAACGTTGGATGATTCATTTGGTTTTAGTTTTTGCCTTTGTAATGACTATTGCCGTGGTTTTCACTTTCCTTTCTGATAATCCAGATTTAAGCATCATTACAAGAAGTCAATTTATCTATGGAATTGTGATTTTCCTGACTGTTTTTACTGGAGCGCTGTATATTTTTAAGCGAAAAGATATGGATGAAGATGCAGTTTATACCATGCTCACTTTGGTTGCGATTATCATCATTTCCCTTTTAATTAATTTCTTTTCAAATAAGCAAAATATATTATTTTTAGATAGCTATTCGCTACGTTCATGGTATGGTTTTGCGATTGGCTCTATGTTTAGTGGAGTAGTGGGAGTTGGATTTTATCCAATATTAGGTAACAGAGTTTGGTGCCGTTTCGGTTGTCCGATGGCTGCAATTTTGGGGTTGCAACAACGTTTATTTTCAAAATTTAGAATTACCACAAATGGTGGACAATGCATTTCTTGCGGAAATTGTACCACGCATTGTGAAATGGGAATTGATGTAAGAAGTTACGCTCAAAAAGGCGAAAATATCGTTCGTTCTTCCTGCGTTGGTTGCGGTGTTTGCTCTGCAGTTTGTCCGCGAGGAGTTTTAAAATTAGAGAATGGGAAAGAAGAGGGGAGAATCAATTCTAATGAAATTTTATTAGGAAACGATATTAATTTACTTGATTTGCTCAACAAATAATTTACAATGAAATTTCTTTTAATTTTACTTCTGCCTATTTTTTCTTTGCTGCATAATGTGGGGGAAATCTACAGTAAAACCTACTATGAAAACGGAAATATGAAAGAAGAAGGTTGGCTAATTGATGGTATGAAAAGTAATTATTGGTTCACATACTATGAAAATGGTAGCAAAAAAAGTGAAGGACATTATAAAAATAACAAAAAAATTAAATGGTGGGTATTTTACGATTCCAAAGAAAATATTACCAAAAAATGTGAATTTAAAAATGATAAACTAAACGGATTAACCATTATATATTCCGGTGGAAATATTCTAAAAGCAGAAAAATATATTGATAATAGAAAAGTGAAAACTTGGACTACAATTGCTGATTTTAAAAGAGATAATTAAATTTTTCACTCATTTATCACAAGACGACGAAGAAAGATATGCACCATATAAAAGTAATAATACCTGCCTTTAACGAAGAAAAATCTATCGGGAAAGTCATTCAAGATATTCCGAAAATAGTTTCGGAAATAATAGTCATTAGCAATAATTCTACGGATAATACTGAAGAAGTAGCCAAAGAAAATGGCGCAACGGTACTTTCTGAAAATAGAAAAGGTTACGGTTATGCCTGTTTAAAAGGTATGGACTATATTGCTAAACAAGAAATAAAACCAGATATTATTGTATTTTTGGACGGTGATTATTCAGATTTTCCAGAGGAATTAACGAAACTTGTTGAGCCTATTATAAATGGAGAAACCGATTTTGTTTTAGGAGCAAGAGTTTCAGAATTAAGAGAAAATGGATCTATGACGCCGCAACAAATCTTTGGAAATTGGCTGGCTACTTTTTTAATGAAATTATTTTTTAAATCCACTTTTACAGATTTAGGACCATTTCGCGCGATTAGATATGAAAAGCTTTTGGGTTTAGAAATGCAAGATAAAACCTATGGTTGGACTGTAGAAATGCAATTAAAAGTACTAAAACAAAAATTAAGCTACATGGAAATTCCTGTAAATTACCGCAATAGAATCGGCGTTTCCAAAGTTTCTGGAACGGTAAAAGGTACTGTAATGGCTGGAATAAAAATTATAGGTTGGATTTTTAAATATAGTTTTAAATAAATGCTCGTACTTTCTTACATCCTCGTTTTTCTTTACAGTTTTTGCATTCTACTGCTTTTCATTTATAGTTTGGCGCAACTCAATTTGCTGATTAATTTTTTGAAAAGTAAAAATCAAACCGACCATTCCCCAAAATTTGATTTTAAAAATGCGAATGAGATTCCGATCGTAACCATTCAACTGCCTATTTTTAATGAAAAATATGTGATGGAAAGATTACTTTTATCCATTTCTAAATTAAATTATCCAAGGGAAAAATTGGAAATTCAAGTTCTAGATGATAGCACAGATGAAAGTGTTTTTGAAACTAAAAACATCATCAATGATTTGCAAACATCTGGTTTAGATATAAAACACATCACCCGAAAAATTAGAACTGGCTTCAAAGCTGGTGCTTTAAAAGAAGGTTTGGAAATAGCAAAAGGTGAATTTATTGCGATTTTTGATGCAGATTTTTTACCGCAAGAAGATTGGTTGTATCTAACCATCCCTTATTTTAAGGATGACAAAATTGGCGTTGTGCAGACAAGATGGGGACATACGAACAGAAATTTTTCAATTTTAACCAAAATTCAAGCATTTGCCTTGGATGCTCATTTCACCTTAGAACAAGTTGGTAGGAATTCGCAAAAACATTTCATTAATTTTAATGGAACAGCGGGAATTTGGCGGAAAGAATGTATTCTTGATGCTGGAAATTGGCAAAGTGATACCCTCACAGAAGATTTGGATTTAAGTTACCGAGCACAATTAAAAAATTGGAAATTCAAATATTTGGTTGATGTGGTGACGCCCGCAGAATTGCCAGTAATCATAAGTGCAGCGCGATCTCAGCAGTTTCGATGGAATAAAGGCGGTGCAGAAAATTTCCGCAAAATGAGTTGGCGTGTTCTAACTTCCAAAAATGTCCCAATGAAAACGAAAGCCCACGGCATTTTACATTTGCTCAACAGCTCTTTGTTTCTCATTATTTTTTTAATGGCTATTTTAAGCGTTCCCGTTTTATTCGTGAAAAATAGTTTTGTAGACTTAGCACTTTTGTTTAATGTGTTGATATTTTTCGTGCTTACTTCTGTTATATTTTTCATTAATTATTGGTTCACTTTCAAAAGTATTCAAGGCGGAGGTTTTAAAAATTTCTTAAAATATATTGGTTTGTTTTTTACGTTTTACACCATCGCGATGGGTTTTTCTTTTCATAATAGTATTGCGGTTTTAGAAGGACTTCTTGGTAAAAAAAGTGATTTCATCCGCACACCGAAATTCAATATAGAAAGCTTAAAAGACAAGTGGAAACAAAATACTTATATTT
Source organism: Frigoriflavimonas asaccharolytica (assembly GCF_013294015.1). GTDB lineage: Bacteria > Bacteroidota > Bacteroidia > Flavobacteriales > Weeksellaceae > Frigoriflavimonas > Frigoriflavimonas asaccharolytica. Next base: position 29,506 of record NZ_JABSNO010000014.1, on the reverse strand, counting down.
CAAAAAAAGTATCGAAAAATGTAATTATAGAAGGTATTTTAACCCTCTATTTTCTTTTCGGAATTTTTAGCGGTTTTCATTTAAATGATTTCGGATTAATGCCATTTCATGTGATGTTATTTATAGGTTTTGGGTTTGTTTTTATAAAATCTTTACAGGTTACGAAATGACAATAAATTTATAGAATTTAATTTTGTATATAATAAATAATGTGCTTACTTTGTAATAACAATTAAATCAAAGTTATATGGAAACTTCAATCATAAAAATTGGTAATTCTAAAGGTTTACGTTTAAGTAAAACTATTCTAGATAAATATAATATTAAAGATAAAGTAGAAGTAATTCTAGAAAATGATCAAATTGTTTTGAAACCAATTCATTCACCAAGGCAAAATTGGGAAGCTGCATTTGAAAAAATGAGCCTAGAAGAAGATGATAATTTGATGATCGAGGATGTTTTTGAAGATGAAAATTTCGAGGAATGGAATTAATACAATATTCTATAGTTCTTGTAAATCTCGATCCTGCGATAGGGAGCGAGATTCAGAAAACAAGACCGTGCGTAATTGTTTCGCCAAACGAAATGAACAGGCATCTTAAAACAATTGTAATTGTTCCCATGACCACGAATTTAAATAAATATCCTTCTAGAATTCCTGTAAATCACAATGATAAAAAAGGAATGATTGCAATAGATCAAATAAAAACGGTTGACAAAAAACGCATTTTAAAAGTTTTGGGCATATTAAGTAAGAGAGAAATTACGATGCTTAAAGATATTTTAAAAGAAACTTTTGTAGATTAAATTCTATGATATTTAGCTATTTTAGAAAATACATTTCCTTATTATCTCTAGCCATCTTTTACGTGGCTATTGCCTATTTTTTAGAAAGAACAGATTTTTTATTTTTAATAATTTCCTTTGGTTTATTATTTTTTTTCACTTTCAAATTAATTCAAAGTAAAGAATTTAGTTTTAAAAATTTAGCAATCATTTCAATCGTTTTGAGATTGATTTTTCTCTTCAGTTTACCCAATTTATCCCAAGATTTTTACCGCTTTATTTGGGATGGAAGATTAATCGTAGAAGGTTTAAATCCATACATTCATTTGCCAAATGATTTAATTTCTGATCCCGACTTTAAATTATCTCAAGCAAATTATTTAGTTCAAAAAATGGGAAATTTAAGTGCTTCTCATTATTCCAATTATCCACCCATCAATCAATTATTCTTTACGATTGCCGGCTTTTTTGGCAAAAATTCTATTATTGGATCTGTAATTATTTTAAGAGTAATAATTATTTTGGCTGATTTAGGAACGCTTTATTTTGGTGCTAAATTATTAACCAATTTAGGCTTAAATAAAAACCGAATTTTCTGGTATATTTTAAACCCATTAGTGATTATAGAACTGACTGGAAACCTGCATTTCGAAGGCGTTATGCTCTTCTTTTTTGTGTGGAGTATGTATTTATTGCATCAAAAAAAATGGAAATTTGCAGCGGTAATTTTGGCACTGTCTATTTCTACAAAGCTATTGCCTTTACTCTTGTTACCTCTGTTTTTTCAAAAATTAGCGTGGAAAAAAAGTATAGCTTTCTATGGAATAATTTTAGGAATCAATTTATTGTTTTTTGCACCATTCTTTTCACAAACGCTTATAGAAAATTATTCCAAAACCATCGGTTTATGGTTTACTAATTTTGAATTTAATGCCAGTTTTTATTATATTTTAAGAGAAATAGGTTTTTATTTCACGGGCTATAATATCATTCAAACCACAGGAAAAATTATCCCGATCTTGATGGTATTGTATATTTTATATCGAACTTTCTTCACTAAAAATAAAACCACTTTAGACTTACTTCAAAGCATTTTAGTTGTTTTAACGATCTATTTTTTAACTTCTACCACAGTTCATCCTTGGTATATTATTAATTTAGTTTTGCTTGGAATTTTTACCAAATATAAGTTTCCGATTATTTGGAGTCTAACTGCAATTCTAAGTTATAGTGCTTACGCTACTGCTATTTTCAAAGAAAATTATTGGTTAATATTTTTAGAATATTCAGTTGTACTTATTTATATTTTATGGGAGATCAGTCCACTTTTAAGGCGTAAAATAAATGCTATTTTTGCTGTAAGAAATTAATAAATGAAAATTAATAAAGAAAATGCTCATAAAACCTTTGAAATTTGGGTGAATGATTTCGGTGATGATCTCTTTTCTTGGGCATTTTATAAAACCTCTTCCAAAGTAACTGCGGAAGATTTGGTACAAGATACTTTCCTTTCTGCTTTTCACAAAATAGAAAGTTTTGAAGGCAAAAGTCAGCCAAAAACTTGGTTGTTTTCTATTTTAAATAATAAAATCATTGATTTTTACCGAAAAAATGCCAAAGTAAATCAACACGAATTTAGGATTTCAGAAAATGTTGCCAATCATTTGTCAGATGGTTTCTTTGACGAATTGGAGCATTGGAAATCCATGGAAATTAGTCCAATTTGGGATGATGAATCGAAATTACTTGATAATCCAGAATTCAATCATGTATTTTCAAACTGTATAGACCAACTTCCTGAGAAATGGAATTTTGCCATACAATCTAAATATTATTCTGACAAAAAAGCGGCGGAAATTTGTCAGGATTTAGATATTACGGTGTCTAATTATTGGCAGATCATACATAGAGCAAAGCTGCTGCTAAAAGATTGTTTAGAAAAAAATTGGTCACTAAAAAGTTAATTTGAAATGAAAAAATCCATTATATTAGTAATGAATATATTGATTAACTCTTGTAAAAAAACAACAGAGCTGATTGATAAAAAAGAGAGTATTCCTTTGAGTGTAGTAGAAGAAATGCAATTGAAAATGCACAAAATATTGTGCAAAACTTGCCATTCTTATGAGCAACGTTCCGAATTTTTAGATCAAGCAATTGGCAAAATATTTAATCAGGAAAATCCACATAAGCAAGTAGAACTTTCTGATGAAAAAAAATTGGTCATCATAAAAGAACTAAAAAATCTGTAATTTGAAATGAGCAATAATAAAACCTTAATTACAGTTTCTGGAAACTTGCTTCTCAATGTGAAAATGAGTTCTGAAACTAAAATTGAGGAAGGTATTTTAGCTAATTATTCCATTTCGAGCTTGCAAAATGAATTAAAAACAGAGGCAGCAAAAAACACTTTTTGGATCAATATTTATAATGCTTACTTTCAAATAGTATCACGCCAAGAAGAAAATTTAGGTAAAAAAATTTTCACTTTAAAACTGATAGAAATTGCGGGAAATCGTTTTAGTTTAGATGATATTGAACATGGAATATTGCGCAGATTTCGCTGGAAATATAGTTTTGGTTATTTGTCCAATATTTTCCAGTCTCGCTTTATTAAAAATCTCGCAGTAGAGAAAATTGATTACCGAATTCATTTTGCAGTAAACTGTGGTGCCAAAAGTTGCCCACCAATTGCATTTTATACTGTAGAAAAATTGGATGAACAGTTGAAAACTGCGATGATTTCATTTTTAACTTCAGAATCTACGATTGATAAAGAGAAAAAAACAGTCACTACAAGTAAATTATTATTGTGGTATCAAGGTGATTTTGGTGGAAAATCTGACCTAAAAAAAATGTTAAAAGAAGTTTTGGAAATTCAAATGAAATATTTTAAAATCAAGTACAGCGATTACAGTTGGGAAAGTCATCTTGAAAATTTTTCTTGAATTAGAGTTTGAGCAAGAAATAGAAGTTTCGATATTTTAAAATTTGTAAAAATATTGATTTAGTGATGCGAGGAAAATTAGTTTCGAAATTTTTTTGTTCTTTTAAACCAAATTTGATTTCTTTAAATTTGTTAATAATTTACAATTCAAAAATATGAGCAAAAACTTAATTTATATTTCTTTGATAGCTTTGGTCTTAATATCGAGTAGTTATGTGATTTTTAATAAATTGCAGCCGGCCGAAAGTTCTGTTACTACCAGTAATAAAAAGTATAAAGGGATGAATTTGGTTGCGCCAAAGAAAGAAATTCAAAGTAAAACTTTTGAAGAGTTGAAGGAAAATAACATTAATTCCGTTTCTCTTGTTCCGTACGCATTTGTGAATTTAGATGATATTACCATCAGTTATGACCATCAAAGACAATGGTGGGGCGAAACTTCTGCTGGCATAAAAGAGAGCATAAATCACGCGCATACCAACAATCTGAAGGTGATGCTGAAACCTCATCTATGGATCAACCACAATACTTTTACCGGGTTTTTAGATTTTAACACAGAAAAAGATTGGCAAAAATGGGAAGCAGAATATGAAAAATACATTTTAAATTTCGCACAAATTGCACAGACGGAAAAAGTAGAAATATTTTGCTTTGGTACAGAATTACAAAATCCAATTTCAAAAAGACCAGACTATTGGTTTCAATTGATTAAAAAAATAAGAGCAATTTATTCAGGTCAATTAACTTACGCAGCCAATTGGGATGAATTTGATAAAACACCTTTTTGGAAAGAATTAGATTTTATAGGAATTGATGCTTATTTTCCCTTATCTAAAGTCGAAACGCCTTCTGTAGAAGAACTGAATTTGAGTTGGGAAAAACCTATTTCAGATATAGAATTGATTCAAAAGAAATACAAAAAAAAGGTAGTTTTTACAGAATTTGGTTATAGAAATTCAAATAATAGTGCTGCCGAACCTTGGACGGAAACCAATGCCGTAGAAAATAACCAAGGACAAGCCAATGCTTATGAAGCTTTGTTTCAATCTTTTGAAAACAAATCTTGGTATATTGGTGGTTTTGCCTGGAAATGGTATGCGGATGATTATTATAAAAAAAGGAAAACTATAGATTACACACCGCAAGAAAAGCCTTCTTTAGAAATTATTAAAAAATATTACAAGTAAAATATCTAATAAGTTTTTACAAAAAAAAGCTACAATCTTTTAGAAAGTAGCTTTAGTTATCATTAAAAATTGTGTTCTATTAAGACTTTTTGAATAACATTGCTGCAGAATTCATGCAATATCTTAATCCTGTAGGTTTTGGGCCATCATCAAAAACATGACCTAAATGTCCACCACATCTTGCGCAAACTATTTCTCCACGCGTCATTCCAAAAGAATTGTCTACCGCTTCCTTTACTCTAGTATTAGCAATTGGCTGGTAGAAACTTGGCCATCCTGTTCCAGATTCAAATTTTGCTTCGGAAGAGAATATAGGCAATTTGCAACCTGCGCAAAAGAAATGTCCTTTTTCATGGTTGTCATTAAAAGCATTATTGAAAGGTTGTTCAGTTCCTTTTTCTCTCAATATGTAATATTGATCTGCTGTCAAAACTTTTTTCCATTCTGCATCCGTTTTCTCAACTTTTTTTAGAGAAGTATCGCTTAAAGAAAGTCCCTCTTGAACTTCGGTTGGTGGATTTGCGGCAACGCTGTTGTTTTTACTAACAACCTTTGTGCAGGCCAAAGAAATTAAAATTATTAGTGGCAATGCCAATATTTGAAGTAATTTTTTCATAGGTAGATATTATTTGTTAGGTTTTAATTGTCCTTTATATTTTTTCTTGAATTCGTTGTATCGTGGGATAGAAACTCCTTGCACGTATCCGTTATTTGGATTGTTATCAATATATTGTTGATGATAATCTTCAGCTTTGTAAAATGGAACTGCGGGTACAACTTCCGTTACAATCGGATTTTTAAAAGCTTTTTTCGCGGTTAAATCTTTGATGGCATCTTCAATTATTTTTTTTTCTGCATCGTTTTGATAATAAGCTGCAGAACGATAAGAATCGCCGATATCTGGACCTTGCTGGTTTAAAGTTGTAGGATCATGCGATGCGAAAAATACATCTACCAATTCTTTATAACTCACGATTTTTGGATCGTAAAAAACTTGAATAGCTTCTGCATGTCCAGTTGTATGAGAACCTACTTCTTCATACGTAGGATTTTCCGTAGTTCCGCCAGTGTAGCCAGAAACGGCATCTCTCACGCCAACTACAGATTCGAAAATATGCTCGCTGCACCAGAAACAGCCTTCTGCAAAAACAGCTACTGCTTCGCCTTTTTTAGCTTCAGTTTTTGTTTGCTTTTCAGCCATTACTTTGTTGTTCTGTCCTTTCGAATTGCAGCTGAACATTAGCAACATAACGAAAAGATAATTAAAAATTTTAATATTCATAATAGATTTTTAGTTGTGATATTATTTACGAGATTGTTTTATAATTGGCTTTATTATTAGTAAATTTTAGCATTATTTGTGATTAATATTTTATCAATTCTTTAAATAAAGTAATCATTTTTGGTTCGGCTTCGCCAGCTATGGCAATTATTTCTGGAATGTTTACGGGTTTTAGATCATCAGGATCGCATTCATCCGTTAAAACTGATACTGCAAAAACAGGTAGTTTTAAATGATTGGCTACAATCACTTCTGGAACGGTGCTCATTCCTACTGCATCTGCACCAATAATTTTTATATATCTGTATTCTGCTTTTGTTTCTAATTGCGGACCAAAAACTGCAGCATAAACTCCTTTTTGTAAAGTAATATTTTGATTTTTAGCAATTTCTATGGCAGAATTTCTCAATTCTAAATCATATGGTTCGCACATATCTGTAAATCTTTCGCCAAAATCTGATACATTCGCAAAACCTAAAGGCGAACCTCCTTGCAGATTGATGTGATCTTCTATCAACATCAAATCTCCTTTCTTGAAATTGAGGTTTATAGCTCCTGCTGCATTAGAAATAAATAATTTTTTTATTCCTAATGCATTCAAAACCCAAATAGGAAAGGTAACTTCTTGCAAAGAATAGCCTTCGTATAAATGAAATCTACCTTGTAATACCACTACTTTTTTGTTTTCTAAAGTGCCAAAAATTAATTTACCACTGTGAAATTCTACCGTAGAAACCGGAAAATTTGGAATATCTTGATAATCAATTTCTACTTCAATTTTAATATGATTCACCAATTGGCCCAATCCTGTTCCGAGTACAATCCCAATTTCTGGCTTGTCAAATCCTTTTTTAATTAAAAAATCTGCGGTTGTTTGTAATTTTTCTTTTGTCATTTATTTTATTTTTTCGAAATTTTAATAGCGTCAAATACTATTTCTTTTCCTTGTAAATTTTTTTCTTCATTTGGCAAGATTTCCATGTTGTTCCAAATTCCCGTTACTAATGTTTTTGCATATTCTGAAGGTAAATTATTTTCAATCATGAGTTTATTTGCTAATTTGAAATCGTATTTTAAATTTTTAAATTCAATATCTAAGGTGTTATCTTTTTCTTGCATTATAGCATACCAAACATCTGTTTTTCCATCATTTGCAGGCATGCCAATTACGCCAGGATTGATCCAAAATTTATGATCCTTTACATCTAAAAATGGCAAACCACAATGTCCGGCGATTATGATTTGGGATTCTGTTTGTTCAAAATTTTCTTCTTTTTTAGACCAATGGGTAGATTTAAAAATAAATTCTGAAATATTGGAATACGCGCCATGTACAACGCTTGCTTTTTTACCAGCAATTTCAAAAGTGAGATGATTGGCTATTGTTTTTAAATAATTTATTGAATTTTCAGACAATTTGCTTTTAGCATAAGGATACCAAAATTGAGATAAAATATCACAGCGCGAACCTTCGGTAAAATCGCAGCCGCAATCTTCTGCGTTTTCAATCAATTGTTCTTCTACATTTCCTCTTATTGCTTTTGCTTTCCAATTTTTAAAAAACTGAATACTTTCTTCTGGTTGCGCACAATAACCCACAATATCTCCTGTACAAATGCAATGTTCTGGTAGAATATTTTCTTCTTCTGCCACAGTTTTCAAAGCTTCTAATGCTTGAAGATTGCTATAAACACCTCCAAAAAGCAATATTTTGCCTTCTATTTTACCTAAATTTTCTAATTTTTTATCCATTTTGGAATCATAAATACAATTATACAACATAAAATTCCCCAGAAATTGATCCATAATAAATCGGCATATTTCCCTTCTGTGAAAATTAATTCTGCGGGAAATATTTTAAAAAGCAAGAGCATTCCGAAAAACAAACCACAAAGCACACTTAAATAAAAACTTATTTTGGGAACTTTCATATTCCAAAATACAAAAACTGGGGTTAAACCAATCACCATTGTTCCAGAAATTGTGGTAGCAGATAAAATTTCGGCATTCAAAAATACTGGAATTGTACCCAAAATTGCTATTATTATCATTGATATTCTACCAAACTTTACTGTTTTTCCCAGTTTTAAATCTATTGCAGCCAATTTTGAAAAAGAAGAAAAGGTAGAGTCTAAAGTAGAAGCTGCAGAGGTTATCATGATGAAGTTAATGACCAATAAAATAATCACTCCAAATGCTTTGCCAACCTCAAAAGCTGCATCTCCTTGCATTCCGTTTACTTTTGCATAAACGCCTACAATACTGAACAAAATAATACAAATTGCTCCCAAAAAACTTGCCCAAAGAAAACTTTTTCTAGTTACTTTTGGCGAACTTAGAAATGCTCTATCCGTGAGAACAGGATCGTGGAAAGGATAACTTAAAGATTGAATAATGGCGGCGAAAAAAAGATTCAGTCCCAAATCAAAACTCCAAACACTTGATTGTGAAATATCTTGAACTTTAAAATTTTCTGAACTGAAAATATTAAATAAAATAATTAACAATAGCACAGAAAAGAAAATCATTTGAATTACATCTGTGAATATAGAACTGCTTAATCCACCTTTTATAGTGTAGGCCAAAGTGAGAACGGTAAATAATATAATTGCCCAATAATAAGCTGATGTTCCAGAATCTCCGAAATAAGTGCCGATAACCATGGTATTGCTCCAAACTTCATTAAACAAACGAATGGCTATTAATAAAGAAAACAAAAACATGGCTTGCTTGCCAAATTTTGAAACGATAAAATCATGAATACTTTTATAATTGCCTTTCACGCGCAATTGGTAAATTAAAATACCAGCTACCGCAAAAGAAAAATAATATCCGGCATACGCGATGCCACCAAGAATTCCAAATTCTAGTCCTAAATTGGCTGCATTGGTAATGCTCTTTGCAAAAATCCACGAGATGATTAAACTTCCCGTCAATACAGTTGCAGAAGGTGCTTTGTTGTTTTGGATGGCTTTATAAAATTGCTCGGTAGTTTTCGCTAATGGCGACAAAAAGAAAAATGCTAAACTAGAACCTATAATTAGCAACCATTGCCAGTAAATTATTTCCATATTATTGATTCCACCAAACTGGTGAGTTTATACTATTGTTATTGGTAGTTGCTGCAGCAGCGTTGTAATTTTGCCCATTCAAAGCGGCTTCTTCAGTAGGATAGGGCATTCTTACAGGTATCAATCCATTATTTAAACTGGCAGAAACTGGCTTTAAATTTGGAAAACCTGTTCTTCTATATTCCACCCAACCTTCATATCCATTGATGATATTGGCAATCCATTTTTGGGTGATAATTTGCTTCAAAGGTGTAGAATTTATATTATTAAAAGACGCTTCACCGGATAAATAATTTGTCGGCAAAGCCGTGTTCCAATATTGAAAAGCCAAACTTACTCCAGATTCATATAATTGTTGTGCATTGGCAGTTATCAAACCTTTTTGAGCTGCTTCTGCTAAAGCAAATTGAACTTCCCAAGCTGTAAGAAAATTGGCATCTAAAGTGGAAGTATCTTCTCTAAAACTTGTTCCAGCGAGAGAATAATTTGCCAAAACAATAGAAGTTTGAGAAGCATCAATCCCGTTGATTAAACCATTATAAGCGCCAGAATTTGAATTGGAAAAAGGTCTGAAAAATTTATTTATTCTGCTGTCATTTAAGTTTAGCAAAATATCTTGCATCGTTTTGGAAAGTACAAAATTATTAAAATCTCCCACTCTCAATTGCGCCAATCTGAAACTATTGGGTGCCGTATTTGTAAAATTAAAAATAGCATTTTGAGAATTTAGTTTTATGTAATTTCCTTCTGTATAAATAGCTTGCAATTGCGATGCAACATTAATTTTAGAAGAAATTCTTAGCAATAATTTTATTTTAAGAGATTTTGCAAACCGAATCCAAGATTGTAGATTTCCGTTGTACATAATATCACCTTGCAGAGCAATAGAGCCGCTATAATTTTGCATGGCCAGAATTCCTTTATCTATATTATCTAAAATTCCACCTGCTTTTAGATAAATGTCTTCTTGCTTATCATAAACTGGTGTCACTGTTCCGTTTACGCCATTAAATGCTTGATAATAAGGCACATCTCCAAATAAATCTGTCAATCCTGCAGCCATATATGCTTTCATTATCAATGCGGGTCCTTCATAGACTTTGTATGCCGTAGAATTTCTAGATTGGTTTAAAATAATTTCATTGTCTCTTAAATTTTTATAAAAAATAGACCAAGGATTTCCGCCTAATTGTGGGGAATTTAGAGCATGTCTATCAAATAAATTAAAATCTAAAGCCGTTCTGTGTTGAGACAATAAATCTCCGGCTACAAAACCTTCATAGCTCATATTTTCGCCATAATTATAAATTATTTGGCGCAACAGAAAACTCGGTTCTACAGAATTGGGCGCATTCGGATTGGTATTGATGTTTTCAAAATCGCGAGTACAACTAAGTAAAATGAAGAATGATATAAAAACTGATATGATATTGTAGTTTTTCATGTTTTCTAATTTTTTAAAAATTTAATCCCAATTTTAAACCTATACTTCTAGAAGTAGCATAACTTATATCTTCTACACCGCTCACAAAGCCATTTCCTTGCACCGCCAATTGCTCTGGATCTATATGTGGAACTTTAGAAAACACAAATAAATTGTTTCCCACCAAGGCAATAGAAAAATCTCCGCCTTTTTTTAAGCCAAAAAACCCTTCCTTTATTGGGAAAGAATAGCCTAAAGAAAACTGGCGAAATTTTAAAAATGAAGCATCATACGTATTATTTTCTTCCTGATTTCTATCGTAATATTGGCGATAATAGCTTTCTGCAGAAATTGCTTTTGTATTTTGCACATAGATAGGATTGGTTGCAGTTCCCGTATTTACAACACCTTGCGCAACAATTCCTGCTTCTGGTCTGTAAGAAGTTTCGGCTAATTGTCCGCCTACATTTCCCAGAGCGCTGGTTCTAGAAACTATTTCGCCGCCTTGTCTCCAATCAAACAAAAGGCTTAAATTCCAGTTTTTATATTTAAAATTATTGCTCCAACCCAAAGTGAAATCTGGATTGTAATTGCCCAATTTTTTCAAAACATTATCGGCAATATAATTTCCATCACTTGTTAATATGAAATCTCCATTTTCATTTTTTAAATATCCGGTTCCATACAAATCTCCTATTCTGCCACCTTCTTCCACTTGAATCCAAACAGTTTGGTTGGCGCTATCATAAATTCTACTGTACGCAAGCGTTAATCTTCCGCCATTTTGGGGTAAATCTTTAATTACAGATTTGCTCTGTGCAAAATTAAAGGTGGTATTCCAATTGAAATTTTGTGTTTTTATAGGTGTAATTCCTAGAATTATTTCAATTCCTTGAGCATTTACTTTTCCACCGTTCACAACTTGCTGATCATATCCGGAAGAAATAGCGATGGGCAGCGAAATAATTTGATCTACCGTATTAGAATTAAAATAGGTGAAATCAAAATTTAATCTATTGTTGAAAAATCTCAAATCTGCACCAAACTCGTAAGATGTGGTTTGCTCTGGTTTCAATTGAGCATTTGGAATGAAATTTTGCGCCGTAAAAGTGGGTTGACTATCAAATGGAATTTGCGATACAAATGCACCCGATGTTTGGTAAGGATTGGTATCATTTCCCACTTGTGCTACACTTGCCCGCAGTTTTGCAAAAGAAATGGCTTTTGGTAGAGAAAATAAATTAGAAACAATGAAACTACTAGAAACAGAAGGATACAAAAATGAGGTTCCATCTACAGAAAAAGGCGTTGCCAAAGCACTAGACCAATCATTTCTTGCGGTAATATCTACATATAAATAATCTTTGAAACCAAACTTTGCAAGCGCGTACAAAGAATTGATGCGCTTTTTACTTTCAAATTGAAAAGCCTGTATTGGTGACGCCGCATTATTTAAATTAAAAATGCCTGGCTGCGCTAAATTTACCGTTTGAATCTGTTTGGTAGAAGCGTTTTGATCTAATCTATTGCCACCTACAGAAACATCAAAAGAGAAATTTCTAATGTTTTTCGTGTAATTTAATAGAAAATCTGTGTTTATTTCTCTATAAAAAACATCGTGCTCTGCATAAGCGCCATTTTTGAAACGATTGCTGCTGAAATTTCGTCTCATTTCTCTAGTTTCATTGCTATAGTCCATTCCAGAACGGATTGAAAAACTTAAATCTTCTGTAATTTTTTGTTTTAATTGAATGTTTCCAAACAATCTATCTCTATTAAATGAATTTCTGTTTTCATACAGTATAAAGTAAGGATTATCAAAAAAAGTATAATTAAAAGAATATTGTTGAATTTTTTCTAATCCTGGTTGCCAATAATTTTTTAAATGATCAATATTTAAGGATCTTGGTCCCCACGCTACAAGAGAATAATTCACGTTTTCACTTCCATATCCGTTCGAGGGTCTATTGTCGCTATTAGAATTTACATAATTAATGGAAGTAGAAATTGTGGTATAATCAGAAGGTTTAAAATTGAATTTTGTAGCAATAGTTTGTCTATTTAAATTTACTCCCGGAATGATAGATTCACTCCTTAAATCTGTGATGGAAAGTCTGTAATCTCCTTTATCAAAACCATTAGAAATTGCAATATTATTGATGGCGGTGGTTCCAGTATTGTAGAAATTTTTGATATTATCTGGATGAGAAATTAATTCTGTAGGTCTAATCGGCAAACCTGAATATAATGAAGTATCGCCACCTCGCACAAAACTTCCATCCGACAATTGTACCTGACCATCAAATTGTGTGGTGAAATTCCCAGCGTTTAATTTTGGTCCCCAAGAATAAGAAATGTTATCATTTGTACCACCACCTAAACCATCTACAAAAGCAAATTTACCAGAATTTCCTTGTCCGTATTCATTTTGAAATTTTGGTAATTTAAATGCGGTTTCCACCAAAAATGTAGAATTAAAACTTATTTGAAAGCCTTTCCTCTCATTTCCGCTTTTTGTGTTTATTACAATTACGCCGTTGGAAGCTCTCGTTCCATACAGAGCTGCTGCACTTGGTCCTTTCAAAACGGAAACAGATTCTATATCATCTGCATTCACTTCCATCGCACCGTTTCCATAGTCTATTTCTTGAAAACCTGCTGCTGCTTCATTGGTGAAATTAAATACAGTTTGATTATTAATAGGTGTTCCATCTACTACAAACAAAGGATTGTTGTTAGAAAAAGAAGATTCTCCACGTATGGTAATTTTTGAGGAAGAACCAACACCTGTTGCACCTTGCGTTACAGAAATTCCTGCAACTTTTCCGGATAGATTATCTAAAAAATTCACCGTTTTCACTTCTGCAAGATCTTCTGCTTTCAAAGTTTGAACGGCATATCCCAAAGCTTTTGCCTCGCGTTTTATACCTAATGCGGTAATTACTACTTCGCCAATATTTCCGGTGTTATCTTCTAATATTACATTTATGGTAGATCTATTTTTAATTTTAATTATTTGCGATTTATATCCAAGAGCAGTAAACGATAGTTCTTCTGAATCTGAATTTATGATGATGCTATAATTGCCATCATTACCAGATGTTGTTATCATTTTGGAAGAAGAAGAAATCTGCACCAATGAAATAGGGGAACCATTGTAATTGCTTGTTATTTTTCCGGTAATTGTATTTTGAGAAAATGCGATGATGCTAAAAAATAGCATAAAATATAAGTATATATGCCTCATATATAGATAATTAGTTATTAAAAATGTTTATTATAAATCGAAATATTAATTATAACAAGGCGAACCTTTGTTGTAATAATACAATCGGTAGATATCATTTTTAAAACTAAACAGATGAAAATTAATCTTAGAATCAATATAAAAAACACTGATTAAAATTAATTTTAAAACTTTTGAAATGAAATGAGAATGGTGTAAAACTTTTTCGGCGTCACGTAAATTATCAATATCAATCAGAGATTTTAATCTAGAAAATTGAATGTTTTTAGCTAAAAAATTCTTGGTAATTGTCCCAAATAAAGAACTTGTTTGCCAAGGTAAATCTTGAAAATTTAATTGGTCAAAATTTGTTTTCGAAATTCCTAAAAGATAAAATCCGCCATCATGAGATGCTCCAATAGTGGTTTTATTTGAAGCTAAATTTTGGTAGGCCTCAATAATATCTTTAGGTTGAATGTGTGGTGTATCATTCCCCAAAGTGATGATGGAATCATAACCTTTATCAAAAATAGATTGAATAGCATTGGAAAAACGTTGGCCAAATTTTGTCCCAATTTGCTCCTTTTCAGTAATGATGAAATAAGGGATTTTGGTCTGTTGTACTTTGTTTTCAATACTTGCATTTAATTCATCAAACAAAAGTTCTGCTTTATAGAATCGTTTTTTAGACGCTTCATATTTAGCAGAATTTGCAAAAATTAATATGGCTGTTTTTGAAACATTCATCATTTTAGGCTACCGTTCCTTGGCAACTGCTTCCTGCTCCTGCTGTGCAACCATAGCAATGTTGAGAAATTAAAATATTTCTATCCGTCAATATTTCTTCGTTAAATTGCGAAATATGGTTTTCGGATACTGCAATTTTTAAATCCAACATCTGATTGAAATCGCAATCGTACAACCAACCATCATAACTTACGGAAATGGTATTGGTGCACATCACATTTTGCACTGCTTTCGGATTGAAGGCTTCAACCAAGGCATACATATAGTCTTCGTAGTTTTCAGATTTTATCAAATAATCCAAAAATCTACTGATTGGCAAATTGGTAATGGCAAATAATTGATGGAAATTTATATTAAAATCTTCTTTCAAAGCAATTTTAAAATCATTTTGCAAAGCCTCTTGATCGGTTGGCAAAAAAGCACCAGATGGATTGTAGACCAAATCTAGTTTCAAAGAACTTCCTGGCATTCCGTATCCAACTGCATTTAGCATTTGCAAAGCTTTTATAGATTTATCAAAAACTCCATCACCACGTTGTTTATCGGTTTTTTCTCTTTTGTAATAGGGTAGAGAAGAAATAACGTGAATGTTGTGTTTTGCAAAAAATTCTGGTAAATCGTGGTATTTTTTATTGGCCAAAATAATGGTAAGATTAGACCGAACGATAAAATCTTTCACACCAATTTTTGAAGCCTCTTCTACAAACCAGCGGAAATTTGGATTCATTTCTGGCGCACCACCTGTTAAATCTAGCGTGTGAACTCCCGTATTTTTGATGACATCCAAACATTGTTGCATCGTTTCTACCGTCATGATTTCCTTTCGATCTGGTCCTGCATCTACGTGGCAATGCGCGCAAACTTGGTTGCACATATAGCCAACATTTAATTGTAGAATCTCAATTTTTTTTGAACGAAGCGGAAATTGATTGGATTGTTCTATTTTTTTTGCAAAAGTGGGCAAACTTCCATCTTGAAATACACCTCCGGAAAGAATTTGAAGTTGTTTTTGAGTTTGTGAGAGTGCGCTACTTTTTGCTTGTAAAGATTTTAAGAGCATATTTTAATTTAAAACTACATTGATAATTTTTCGTACTTATTCATCATTTGAACACCATGCACTAATGTTGCACCACCTCTAATTGCAGCTGCAACATGCACGGCTTCCATCATTTCTTCTTTGGTGATGCCTCTTTGCAAGCCATCTCCAGTATAAGCATCTATACAATACGGACATTGAACGGTGTGAGAAACAGCTAATGCTATTAACGATTTTTCTCGTGCGCTTAGTTTTCCTTCTTCAAAAACTTTTCCGTAATATTCGAAAAACTTCTCGCCTAGTTCTTTTCCCCATTCTACTATTTTCCCAAATTTTTTAAGATCTGCGGGATTGTAATATGTTTTTTCCATTTTTTTTAAATTTTGCCACAATTTACAATAATAGACGATGCTACATTCTAATGCTGACAAAAATTAATGATTAAATTTTCTTGTAATTAGTTTTCTTCAAGTTTATTCCTCGTATCGATAGACCAAGAGTTATAATCTAGATTCCAAAGTAGAAAAGCAAATAATGCGGCATGCCACAATTGAGAATTTATTACGGGCCAATTTTCTACGGCTGAACTTCCAAAAACAAGTGCAATCATCACAATACTACCAGCAACTAAGCTTTGTCTGGTTAAAAACCCAAAGAGAAGTAAAATTCCAATGATAAATTCAGCAATAGTTAAAATATATCCAAATGGTTCTACCAAGAAAAGTGGAATCATAGAATCCTGAAATTTCTCCGCCATTCCTGCGCTGAACGCGGCTATTTTCGGTAATCTTACTAAGCCATGCCCGAACATGCTCATCCCAACGATAATTCTTAAAAGGAAATAAGCTAATTTTTTATTTTTCATATATTTTTTAATTAATCGAAGTAGGTCTTCAATTCCTTTTTTAAATTTTCCCATTGGTTTTTATCACCACTAATCACCTGTAAAACTTCTTTTGCTTTTGAAGTTCCAAATCCTAAAATTTGTTTCATTCCTATATGAGGTGGTAAAGATAATTCTCCACTATTGACCACCGCATCGATAATGAAAGGTTTTTTACTATTTTTTGCCATAACAATAGCCTTTTCAATATCTGCAGCCTTTTCCACGCGCACACCTTCTCCACCACAAAGTCTGGCATAATCTGCATAATTTACATTGTCTTGATGCAAAGCATCCATCGCAGGTGTCAATCCAACTTGTTCCATTTCCAATTTTACAAAACTTAATTGGCTATTATTTAGGATTAAAATTTTCACGGGTAAATTGTATCGAACTGCGGTTATGAAATCTTGCATCGCCATATTAAAGGCTCCATCACCAGAAATACACCACACTTCTCGATTTGGAAAAGCGAATTGTGCTCCCATTGCAGAAGGCAAACCAACTGCCATAGAACCATGATTAAATGATCCGATAATTCTTCTTTGCGTGTGGAATGAAATATGTTTTGCTGCCCAAATTGCAGAAGTTCCAGTTTCTATGGTGAAAATTGCATCATTAGAAGCATGATCATTAATATACCGTGCAAAAATTTGCGGATGCAAAGGTTCTATATCTCTTTCTGGCGAGGCTTCTGCCAATTTATCTTTTCTATATGCTGCAAAATTTGCTGTCAATATATCAAGAAACTTAGAGTCTGTTTTTTCTTCAATTTTTGGTAGCAGTCGCTCTACAAAGTTTTTCACATCACCATGGATACCCAATTTTACTGAAGTTCTATTGCCAATATTTTCTGGGCGAATATCTACCTGAATGGTATCGGTTTCGTGAGGTAAAAATTGAATATAGGGAAAATCTGTAGCCAACATAATCAATAAATCACATTGTATAATTCCTTGGTATCCAGAAGGATTTCCTATTAAACCCGTTAATCCAACAACATTTTCTGCATCGTGATCAAAAATATCTGCAGCTTTGAGAGTATGTGTGATGGGAGCTTTTAATTTTTTGGATAAAGCCAAGACTTCTTCGCGTGCTTCTCTACAACCATGACCTGCTAAAATTGCAATTTTTTTTGCTTTATTTATCAATTCTACCGCATTCTCAATTTGGAGATTACTTGGAGTCAAAATAGCTTCTGACTTCATCAATGGATATACAAATTCCTGATTTTCTGCCTCCATTTCAGCAACATCTGCGGGCAATTCTATTCTGCAAACCGTACGATTATTAAGAGCAATTTTTATAGCACGCTGAATTATTTGTGGAGCTTCTTCGGGAGTTTTTATGATGGCTTGATATTCACAAACATCATCGTAAACTTTTTTTAAATCTACTTCTTGAAAATAGTTTGTGCCTTGCAAAGCGCGTGGAATTTGCCCTGTGATTGCAATTACGGGTGTTCGTTCTTTTTTAGCGTTGTACAAACCATTGATGAGGTGTAAAGCACCTGGACCAACAGTTCCAGCACAAACTGCTAGATTTCCCGTAGTCTCGCTTTCTCCAAAGGCTGCAAAAGAAGCATTGCCTTCGTGCTTGAAAGCGCGCCATTCCACTTCGTCGCTATTCTCTATGGCTTTTACGAAAAAATTTAAGGCATCTCCAGTCACACCGTGTACATTTTTTACACCAGTACTGATTAAAATCTGTAATAATTGTTCTGAAACGTTCATTGTATATAGGTTTAAGTTAAAATATAATTGTCATCATTTGTGGCAATGTGGTTAAAATCAGCCTTCAAAAAGCTATTTTAATTTTTTTTATGAATCGCAAAAAGTACAGACAAAATAATGATGACTGTACAAAACTGTGCGTAAATTCCAATTGCTTTATAAATACTTTAAAAAAATTAGCAACGCCTAGGATTCTAGAATTTATTAGCGAACAAATCTTAATCAGTAAGTAAAAACAAAAAACTTAAAATTAGATTTTGAAGTAAAATTGCTCATTGAAAAAAGTTGGAAAAAGTGCTCATTAATTTAAATGTATAAACTGCGCATTTCAATGTTCTTTAATCTCTCTGGTATTATAAACTATCTGTATTCTGGATTTTCAAAATTCCATCTTGTGTCATCTTCCCAATCTTGTTTAGAATTGCCATATTGCGGATAACCATCTTGTTTTTTCAATGTTGATGCTAAATGCAACAAATTGTACGTCATAAAAGTGGTATTTTTATTAGTGAATTCCGTATCGGTTCCAAGTGGAGGAGAAATGGGTTGCCCTTTCCATTCGGTATCTCCGTAACTTGGTCCTGGACCAACTTCTCCAATCCAACCTGCATCTGCTTGTGGTGGAATAGAGTAGCCAATATGTTGCAATGCATATAAAATTCCCATAGCGCAATGTTTCACGCCATCTTCATTTCCAGTGATGATGGTTCCACCTACTTTTCCGTAGAAAATATATTGCCCTTTTTCATTGGTTTTTCCACTCATTGCATACAATCTTTCTATGAGTTTTTGTGCGATAGAAGATTTTTCGCCGAGCCAAATTGGAGTACCAACAATTAAAATATCTGCTTCCATCACTTTTTTAAATAATTCTGGCCATTCATCTTTTTCCCAACCATGTTCCGTCATATCCGGATAAATACCTGTTGCCACATCATGATCGATGAAGCGGATAATTTCTACATCTACATTTTCTTTCTCCATAATGCCTTTCGTTATTTGAAATAAATTTTCGGTATGGCTTTTATCAGGAGATTTTTTTAAAGTACAATTGATGAATAATGCTTTAAGATTGCTGAAGTCTGGTTTCGTCATAATGTGAAATTATTATTTTAGGTTAAAATTAAGAACTATCATATAAAATGACGCTAGAAAGTGGAAACCTTACAACTTAGTCTTAAATTAATGGTAATTATTTTCCTTTCAGATTTATATTTTTGAAGAGCTAAAAATGCTGATGTTGTAAGAAAATGCAATTTAAAAAGCAGAGATTATTTTGAAATAATATTTGGAATTCAATGTAAAGAGAGCTAATTTGGATTCAAAAAAAGTCTGTGGGATAATGAAGATTTTACCAACCAGCTTTCTATTTGTTTGGACAATTTACAAGATAAATGGAAAAGTAGCATCAACACAGATAATTCACTGTATAAAACTTCAAACAAAATTTGTCAGGATTTTGGCATTACAAAGTCTGATTATTCAAAGATGATCCACAGAGCAAATTTGCTTGTGAAGGATTGTTTAGAAAAAAATGGTTTTACAGTACGCGATACTTGTAATCAACAATCTAAGTTTTTAGATAAAACAATACAGAAAATTTTTTAACACAATTTTTCAATTATTAGTCTAAAACTTTCTGAAGAAAAGAAATTGATTATAAAATGTGAACTAGAAGCATTGTAAAAAATAAAATAATAATATATAAAAGTTAAAATTATGGCAACAGTTATTAAAATTAAAAATTTAGAAGAAGGTTATCAAAGTATTATTACGAATGGTACCAACGTCATCATCGGAGATCAGCCTTTAAAAAGCAAAGGCACAGGTTTAGGTTTTGGGCCATCAGAGTTGGTTTTAAGTGGATTGGCAATGTGTAAAGTTGCAACTATTCGCTATGTTGCAACCCAAAAAGCTTGGGATATTGGCGAAGTGCGAGCAGAATTGTCGCAAGATTCTTCTCGTGGAGATCATGGTTTAATTTCTAATATTAAGGTAAGCATTGAAATTGAAGGAGACATAACGGAAGAGCAAAGGCAAGAATTATTTAAGCAAGCGGATAATTGTCATGTCCATCGTCAATTAAATGGCGAATGGAATATTGAGCCAGCAACACAAATTTCGGAAATTAAAATTGAGGCGGAGAAATAAATTACAATTTCACTCGTAAATACCAAAAACCCTGCAATCATTTGATGGCAGGGTTTTCTTTGTGGTTAAGGTCAATAATTGTATCTTATGCATTCAATAAATTTAAAAAAAAGATAAATTGATATTATATCTTTATAGAAGATTTATAAAAAATTGATCGATCTTCTTTTCTGAATTATTTCTAGAATTTGGAAGATTTTACATCCGTCATGGCCGAATTTCTTTCTTCCTTATTGTTTGTAATGATGGTAATATCTCCAGTTGTTTCTAGCACAATTGCATCTATATCGTCAAAATTGGCGTGACCTGCTTCTCGCACAGATTTATTTATTTCTCCTATGGAAATTCGCTCTTTCTTCATCGTAGGATGTAATAGTTCTCCTTTGTAATAAATCAAAGTTGGTGTATTGCTAATTATTTTCTTGAAAAAACGACTTCTAACTGTGATAGAAGTTATTACAAATTGTAAAAATATCAGCAAAGCAATTGCTAATAATCCTTCCGCAATGGGAGTACTTTTATTTAAAATGACAGATCCCAAGATTGAACCTAATGCAATCGTAACGATGGTATCGAATGCATTCATCTTGGCTAAAGTCCTTTTACCAGAAATGCGAAGCATTAAAATTACGAGAAAATAAGCAATCACCGTGGTAATTAATACTCTTAAAATACCATCCCAGTTGTCGAAAAATAATTGATTCATAAGTTTACTTTTCCTAAAAATAAAAAATATAATTTAAAAATTACATTTTTATTGATGAACAGAGGTTTCATCTACCAATTTTTTTATACATTCAACATAAGATTTTTCTGGTATTCTATTATTTTGAGAATCCAGATCAAAAATTCCACAATTGCTATAGCTTTCTAAATTGTCCCAATCTGGACGATCCGTTACAGGATAAATACAAATGCCCCAAAACGGAACGCCATTATTATTTGCAATCAAACATTCTTGATGTATTTCCTCAATCCATTGAACTCTTCCCACTCCAAAATGTCCTGTTTCTGATAGAAAAATTGGCTTTCCATATCTTGTATAAATTTCTGAAATTATTTCATTCAAAGGTTTTCTTTTCTTAAGTGGATCTGGCCAATACACAGTTTCTCCACCTTCTATCCATTGGCAATTCCAATAATAATTTAAACCAAAAATATCTAATAATTCTTCATTTCCGCCCAATTCTGGACACATTCTTCCAGAAATCATATCTACAGCTTCAAACTGATAACCGTTTATTTTTAATAATTCTTCTTCAGAAAGAAGTCCGTTATTATGTACTTGTATGGCAGGTTCTACCAAAAAAACAGTCGCAGTTGGATCTAATTTTTTTATAGTTTTTATACCTAATATCGCCGCTTTGCAAAGATGGTATTTCATATCAAAACCGCATCTCTCCAGATAAGGCGCAGTTCCGCGTACATCTCCTGAAAACCATGATAGAAAACTAATTTCATTGATAGGAACGATTAAAAAAGGCTGGCTGGAATTTTCTAAGTAAAACTTCACAAAAGCGCTGCAGAGATTTATGAAACGCTCGCAGAATTTCGGATGTGTTGGAAAAAGATCTTCCGGATATCCGAAATGAATCATATCCCAAATAATCTGAATTCCTAGATTTTCAGCAATTTGAATTCTATTTAAAACCTCTGAAAAATCAAATATATTTTTGCCAGTTTCCACTTCGCTCCAACAAATTCCTTCTCGTACTGTTGTAATTCCTATGTCTAGTAGCAGTTTGTAATCTTCTTCTGCACGAATGTCATGCTCTGTATTCTTTAAAAGATTTACGCGTTCACCAGATCTATTGAGGTGATCTGCGCACTCAAACCCACCTATAAAGTAGGAACTAAAAGGATTGTGCATTTTCCAATATTTTTGGTTCAGAACATTCTAATTCTTCAAAAAGATCTAGCGCATTTCTAAATGCTTGATCCATATTAAAATACTTGTAATTTGCTAGCCTTCCAACAAAATAAACATCGGTCAATTTATCTGCCTCTTCTTTATATTTACTATAAATTTCTTGGTTTTTTTCGTTCGGTACAGGATAATATGGTTCACCTTCATCAACTGTAAATTCTTTTACGATAGTTGTTTTGTCTGATTGTTGATTTCCAAAATGCTTATATTCTACAATTCTAGTAAATTCTACATCTTTACCGGGATAATTAACCACAGAATTTTCTTGAAAATATTCTTTCTCCAGATGTTCCGTCACAAAATTGATGGATCTATATTCCAATTTTTCCGTGAGTTTATCATTAAATTCGAAAAAGCGATCAACTGGTCCAGTGTAGAATAATTTTTCATAACCAGAAAGTTGGTCCATTACTTCAAAATAATCTGTGTTTAATAAAATTTGAATATTGGGATGGTCCAAAATATTTTCAAACATTTGCGTATAGCCACCTTTTGGAAGCGCTTGATGGATGTCGGAAAAATAACGATCGTCATAATTATCTCGCACGGGAATTCTCTCTAAAACGGAAGCATGCAATTCTGCAGGATATTTATCCCATTGTTTCTTGGTGTAATGCTTAAACATTTTATCATACAAAACTTCGCCAACTCTATTTAAAACGGCTTCTTCGCCATTTTTTGGTTGGGAATATTCTATGCGATTATCTGCAAGCCACTTTTGCATTTCTACCTCTGTAGTCAAATTTATATTAAATAATGTATTTACAGTGGTTATGTTTACAGGAATTGGTACCGTTTTATCGTCTACTCTCGCAATCACCTTATGTTCCCATTTATACCAATCAGAAAATCGATTTACATATTTCCAGACACCTTCATCGTTTGTATGAAACAAATGAGCACCATATTTTGAGGTCAGAATCCCATTTTGATCCTTGTAATCAAAACAATTTCCTGCAATATGATCTCTTTTGTCCATTATCAAAACAGATTTTCCTTTTCTAGCATATCTTTCAGCTAATACAGAACCAGATATTCCTGCTCCAATTATTAAAATATCGTAATTTTTCATGCGGTTACTTTTTCTATTAAGTTGATCATACTTTTTGCAGTTTTGTCCCAAGAAGTATTTTCTAAAATTGTTTTATACTGATTTTTATAAGTCTCGATTGGATTTTCAATTACATTACAAAAATCTTCAGATCCATTAATTAAATTCACACAATCACTGTAATCTCTTAGTACGTCTTTTATTTTTGTAGAGATGATAGGTTTCATCGCACTCATATATTCCAGCGTTTTTGTTGGACTGATGAATTTTGTAGAATCATTCAAGGCAAAAGGCATCATTGCAAAATCGAAAAAATGCAGATACTGCGGCAATTCTTCGTAAGATTTCATACCCAGATAATGGATGTTTTCTACGCGAGGCAAATCTTCTTCTTCAATTTTGCAAATTGGCCCAATCATTACGAAATCATGGTTTGGCATTTTTTGCGCAGTTTCTTTTATTAAATCAAGATCAATTCTTTCGTCAATCACGCCAAAATAGCCAACTATTTTTTTGGTTATATTTTCAAGATCTTTTGGTTTCGTTACCTTATTTAATTGCGAACCAGAAAAATGATTTATATCTACAGAGCTTGGAAAGCAATGGACATTGTTGTGCTTTTTGTTTTTAGATTCAAAAAGAGATTTTCCACCAGTGAATACAACATCTGCCACAGAAAGCAAATTGTTTTCCTGCTCAATCAATTCTGGCGATGCACCTTTAAATAAGGTTAATTCATCCATGCAATCGTAGACTACAGTTTCAAATTCCGTAGATTCTAACACAGAAA
Organism: Frigoriflavimonas asaccharolytica; assembly: GCF_013294015.1. Classification (GTDB taxonomy): domain Bacteria; phylum Bacteroidota; class Bacteroidia; order Flavobacteriales; family Weeksellaceae; genus Frigoriflavimonas; species Frigoriflavimonas asaccharolytica. Next base: position 5,263 of record NZ_JABSNO010000014.1, on the reverse strand, counting down.
TAAAAGCTGCAGAATAAAACCACGAGATTTGAAAAGTTCGCTGCTTTATATGCTCGTTTAAATAAGATCCCAATTCGTGAAGTTGATTTATTCTTGGTCGTAATACATGAAGTGAATTTGTGATTTCAAAAAGTTCTGGTTTGTTTTCCGAATTTTCTATCCTACCAATTGGTTCCTCAACTACTAGAATATTATATTTTTTTGATAATCTCGTGATAAGATGTTGCGGTCTTTGATACACAAAATCCCACCGCAAATGGCAAAAAACAAGCATGTCATATTCAGGTAATTTTTCCATTTTATCCCAAGAGTTTTCCATTTTTTCCAAGTTTTAATTAATGATTTTTATTCGAATTTGATGTATAGAACTAGCCAAATAATCGTATGATTTCTTCTTTGTTTCTAAATATTAAAACAAAAATACACTATAAGTTTTTTTTGTTTTTATAGAATTTTTAATTTTTTTTTAATTTTAAAACTATCTGAATTATTTTTAAGATTATTAATTTTAAATTTGATTCAATGAAAATTATAAATGAAATTATTGGATTTATTATAAATGAAATAAATATTTAAACCGTTGTAAATCAATGGTTACATAAAGTTTTATGTATTTATTTAAATGATATTTAAAAATCTAGCGTCAATATTTTCAATATGTAATCGAATTAGAAAATGTATTTTAGACATTCATTTAACGGAGGAAATTCCTCAAAAAACAATAAATAAATTAGTTGAAAAATTCAAACAAATAATACCTAAAATAAAAACAATGGCTACAAAAAATGAAAAATCAAAAGGGGGAAATTCATCTGATAAAGCAAAAAATTTAGAAGAATTTTTTCTAGACAGTTTGAAGGATATTTATTGGGCAGAAAATGCCTTGGTGAAAACATTGCCGGTGATGTTTGATAATGCAACAGATCAAAAATTAAAAACGGCGATAGATACACATTTAGCACAAACAAAGGAGCATGTAAACCGCTTGGATCAAGTTTTTGAATCTCTTGGCGAAAAAGCCGAAGGTAAAAAATGTTTGGCAATGGAAGGTCTTATAAAAGAAGGCGAAGAAATTCTTGAAGAAACCGAGAAAGGTGCTGTTCGAGATGCTGGAATAATAGCTGCATCACAAAAAATTGAACATTATGAAATTGCAACGTATGGCACTTTGGCTGCTTTTGCAAAAACGCTGAACAAAAGACCAGCGTTAGATTTACTATTAAAAACACTAGGCGAAGAAAAAAAATCTGATTGTCTACTGAGTACAATTGCAGATACCAATCTAAATTCGCAGGCAGCGTCACAAGATTTTCAAGCGAAAGATGAAAAAGCGGATTAAAAGGATTTTAAAAACAAATTATTATGAAAATAGATGAAAAAGAGCCTTTTGAGAACGGCGCAAATCCTAAAAAAGAGCAATTGGGGCAATTTACCACAGATAATCAGGGTGAATTTCTAACGACAGACCAAGGTTTGAAAATAAACGATGATCAAAATTCCTTAAAAAGTGGTCCAAGAGGTGCAACCTTATTAGAAGATTTTATTCTAAGAGAAAAAATAACACATTTTGACCATGAGAGAATTCCAGAAAGAATTGTGCATGCGCGAGGTTCTGGTGCACATGGTGTTTTTGAATTGTATAAGCCTATGGGGAAATATACAAAAGCAAAATTTTTAAATGAAACTACGATCAAAACGCCCGTTTTTGCGAGATTTTCTACTGTTGCAGGTAGCAAAGGTTCTACAGACGTAGCAAGAGATACGCGTGGTTTTGCCGTGAAATTTTATACGCAGGAAGGGAATTATGATTTGGTAGGGAACAATATGCCTGTCTTTTTCATTCAAGATGCTGTTAAATTTCCAGATCTTATCCATGCTGTAAAGCCAGAACCAGATAGAGAATTTCCACAAGCTGCATCTGCACATGATACTTTTTGGGATTTTATTTCTTTGATGCCAGAATCTATGCATCATATTTTCTGGACAATGAGCGATCGTGCAATTCCACGAAGTTTGAGGATGATGGAGGGATTTGGAATACACACCTTCAGATTTATAAATGAAGAAGGAGCTTCGCATTTCGTAAAATTTCACTGGAAACCGTTGCAAGGTGTACAAGGATTGGCATGGGACGAAGCACAAAGAATTTCTGGGAAGGATAGTGATTTTCACCGAAAAGATTTGTGGGAAGCAATTGATTCTGGACAATTTCCTGAGTGGGAATTGGGTGTGCAAATTGTAGCACAAGAAGATGAGCACAAACATCCATTTGATCTTTTGGATCCAACAAAATTGATTCCTGAGGAAATGGTGCCAGTAGAAATTATTGGTAAAATGACTTTAAATAGAAATCCAGATAATTTTTTTGCAGAAACGGAGCAAGTCGCTTTTCACCCCGGACATTTGGTTCCAGGTATAGATTTCAGTAATGATCCGCTCTTGCAAGGTAGATTATTTTCTTACACAGATACTCAAATTTCTAGATTGGGTGGTCCAAACTTTCACGAAATACCGATCAATAAATCTATTCCTGAAGTTACAAATAACCAACGACAAGGGATACATAGAACCCAAATTAATACGGGAAGAGTTTCTTATCATCCAAATACATTGGGTGGTGGATGTCCTTTCCAAGCGGGGAAAATGGAGGGAGGTTTTACATCCTTTGAAGAAAGAATAGACGCTACTAAAATTAGAGCAAGAAGCGAAAGTTTTTTTGATCATTTTAGCCAGCCAGCTCTTTTTTATAATAGCATGACTTCCCATGAAAAAAGACACATCCAAAACGCATTTTCTTTCGAATTAGGGAAAGTGAAAACTGTGCCTATTAGACAAAGAGTTGTAAATATGCTTTTAGAAATTGATGAAAGTTTGGCGAAAATTGTTGGAGGTAATTTAGGATTAATTCCTGCAAAACTACCACAACCAATTACGGGAAGTATTCCCGCAGATGGAAATTTAGAAGAGTTTCATTCTTTTAAAGGTGAATTACCTATTGAAGAAGCAGCTTCTTTGAGTATGGCAGATAAATTACCAAATAATATCAAAACAAGAAAAATAGCATTTTTGGTGGCTGATGGAGTAGAAGACGATGCTTTTTCCAAGATGAAATTAGAACTAGAAAATTTAGATGCAATGGTAATGATCATCGCACCAAAACAAGGTTTCGTGAAAACATCCGACGGAAATGAACAGCCAATTGATGAAAGTTTTCTTACTGCTGCATCTGTAGTTTTTGATGCCGTATATATTCCAGGTGGAGAAAGTGTAGAAACTTTAGTACAAAATGCAGATGCAATACATTTTGTAGCAGAAGCGTTTAAACATTGTAAACCTGTAGCTTCTAATTCCAACGGGAAAAAATTATTAGAAAAAGCATTGACGAATACTAAAGTTGATGGTGTTTCTACCACTGGTAAATTAGAAGATATTGTAGCAGATATTAAAAAGTGCAGATTTTGGGAAAGAGAAGAAAATCCTATTCCTGCCTAATATTAATTCAATTGTTTTTAAAAAGCTCTTCCTCAAGATGGAAGAGTTTTTTACTTAATTATAATTTTCCTCACTATAAATTGACATTCACTTGGAACAAATAACATTTTTTACCGAGCACAAGGTTGCTTCAACTATTAAATATTGCATCGTAATTCCTGTAAAAGATGAAGAAAAATACATTTTAAAAACTTTAAATGCATTTATAAATCAGGTTTTTCCCAATGGTGAAAAATTTGATTTTAGTGCTTTTGAAATTCTTCTTTTAGCAAACAATTGCACAGATAGTAGTGCAAGCATCATTAAAGATTTCCAAATTAAGCATCCTGAATTAAATATTTATTTACAAGAAATTACGCTTCCCGAGCATCAGGCAAACATAGGTTTTATACGTAGAAATTTAATGGATACTGCGTATATTAGATTGATGGAAAATAATGGAGGTATCATTTTGACCACAGATGGAGATACAGAAGTATCTACAACCTGGGTTTCACAAAATTCCCTTGAAATTGAAAATGGAGCCGAAGCAGTAGGTGGTAGAATTTTACTTTTTGAAAATGAACTTCAAGAATTAGATGATGCAACATTCAATCATCATAAAAAAGATGAAGAATATGCTCTACTTGTTGCCAATTTAGAATGTTTAATTCTAGGTAGTTTTGAAGATCCTTGGCCGAAACACCATCAACATTTTAATGGTAGTTTTGCTATTACAACCGAGTGTTTTGCAAGATCTGGTGGAATTCCAGATGTGAAATTTTTGGAAGATTGCGCATTTTTTGAGGTATTAAAAACTGTTGACGCAAAGATAAAACATAGCAACAATGTGAAGGTGCATACATCTGCAAGATATATTGGCAGAACGGAAGTTGGATTGTCTTTTCAACTCAACCAATGGAAAAATTTTACCAACAAGGAAAATTCAATTTTTGTAGAAAGTTGCAGTTACACAGTATTCAAATTTAATCTTAGAAAAAAGTTACAAAATCTTTGGATAACAAGAGATTCAGAAAATTTTGATTTTAATGAAGAGTTTCAAAAAATTGACTCTAGACTTATTTTTAATGATGAAATTCTAAGACAATTTAAATCAGGTATTTATTTTGGTGAATTTTTCGCGCAAATAATCCGCTTCAACGAACAGTTTTGGAGAGAAAGATTTACTAATACTAGTATCGATATAGCAATTCGGGAGTTAAAAGATTTTATAAAAAATTATTCAGATATAAGTTTTTCCCATAAATCTATCCTGTAATTTTCTTTTCTATCACAGAAAATATTTTTCATTTTTTCAGACATTAAATTGCGAAAAGTATCATGAACTTCGTCGCCAGTTTGCGGATAGTCGTGGACTTTTGGCAACCAATGTACCAAAATTACTTGCCCATGCAATGATAGAATATTCAATAAATTTAGTATTGCTATTTCCCAATCTTCTGGGGATAAATAATAAGCAACCTCAGAAATTACAATTAAATCAAACTGATCATTTGGCAACTCCGATGCAAAATTTAAATTTCTGAAACTTACATTTTTAAGTTTTTCACACCTTTTCTCTGCTTTTTCCAAAGCTATCTCGGAAACGTCAGGCTGTGAAAAAACTCAATTCCCACCTAATTATTCAATTTAATCAACCTTTCAAACCTCAATAAATGCGTTTTGAAGCTGGCTAATTTTTAGGCTGCAATTGATAATGTATTTTTTACATAACCGAAAACAAGCTCAAAATAAGTCGTTTCAAGAACAAAACAAGACTTCGCTTTGTAAG
>NZ_JABSNO010000013.1 GCF_013294015.1 Frigoriflavimonas asaccharolytica | reverse complement strand
TCAAATTTTCTTCTCGTTTTTCTCATGTTTTTTCCGACTATTTAAAGTTAATAATTTCAACTTAAATAGTGGTCCAGTTTTTCAAGGGTATTATAGAAAGACATCAGAATTTGAGATATGAAAGCTGGAATTTCAATATAAGAGATACAGTTTTTAATATAACACATTTTAAACTTGATAATACTTTTAGCATAAGTGAAAGTACAAATCGAGGTTCATCGACAAGTTTTATCGAAGGAAAGTTTAGCAGAAAAGAGAATATAATTTGCTAAACAACAGACTCTATAAAATACAAAATCAGAAATGAATACTTATATGGATTTAGAAACTCAAAAGACAGTATTAAATTAACAAAAATTAAAAAATAAAAGTCCGAATGCATAACATCGGTAACCTTTGTACAACAATAAAATTTTTAAGTTTTTTAAAATACAACACAAAAACTAAGCTCTTTTAAAGCAATTTAAGAGAGCTTGGTTTTGGCCAAAAATTTATTTTGAATTTTATAGGAGCTGAAAATTCTACAAATATCAATTTCCAATCCCTTGTCAATGATCTTCTTTATTGATATCTACCATGCTCTTTCTTTTTGCTGAATTTTGCAATTAATGGTTTGAAGAGGGCTTTATATTTTTCTACGTCAAAGAGTTGAGAGTCCGTCAATGCTTTATACGTAAGCCAAACACCAAATGGAAACAGAATAATATTGGGTAGCCACGCTGCAAGATATGGATTCAATTTTCCTTCCCAAGCTAGATTTTCTATCGTAAGATTCATCACATAGAAAATAATAAAGATAATAATTGCTATTACAACCGGCAAACCAATTCCACCTTTACGTATAATGGAACCTAGACTTGCACCTATCATAAAAAATATAAGACAGGTGAAAGAATAAGAGATGATTCTCTGCTGATACATCACAATTTGTGTATAAAATTTCACTACAGGATTGATGACATCTTCTCTACTATTGGTAGAAAGTTTTACGGATTCTAACCTGTTGTATGCAGAATAGAGTGCTTCTAGTTTTTTATCCTGTTTCAGAGTATCAAATAGATATTGTGGTGCAAGTTTTTGTTTTGTAGGTGGTGTATTTGCTATTACATTTACAAAAGGATTGGTTTGCGATACCAAATCTCTACTCAAACCATCAAATGTATTTTCATTTTTTATTCTTAACGTATCAATCGCAATATTTATTTCTGGATAAGATTTAAATCGGTAATCGTCGGTTATTTTCTGTTTATCTAATTCACCCTTTATTATTTCGCTGATATCTATAAGAGATGAAAGTGTATCAAATTTTATAGCTTGATCTGGTTGTTTTGCTCTTTCACTATACTCTTTGTTGGCAATATTTTCATCAAAAATATAGCCGTCAAAAAGTAATAATTTTAAATAATTTTGATTTTTTGTAGGTACAAATTTTCCGTTTTTAGCTAATATAGATTGTTGATCTTCGTAAGCATTTGCCTTCTTGTGCAAAAATACACCGGTTACGTTTTCTCCATTTTCGCCAGATATTTCATCAAATTTTATTAAAAATTGCGGAACTTGATCTATAAATTGCCCAGGTGTGAAATTGAGCGCAGGTTTTGTGAGTGCTATATTGTACAGCATATTTTTTGCCTTCCGCTGAAAATCTGGTACTATATTATTAGAAAAGAAAAATAACAGTACGGAAATAAGAAATGTAACAATAAACAAAGGCATCATAACTCTTGTAAGTGAGATTCCGGCTGCTTTCATTGCTGCGAGTTCGTATTTCTCGCCCAAATCTCCAAAGGTCATGATAGAAGAGAGTAGTATGGTAAGTGGCATTACCAAATTCACCACATTGACACCAAAATAGAATAGCAATTTAAAAATTTCCCAATACGTAAGTCCTTTCCCCATGAACTGGCCCAATTGTATCCAAACGATGTTTACTATAAATATAAAAAACAAAACGCTGAAGATAAAAAAGAACGGTCCGAAGAAAGATTTTATGATGTATTTATCTAAAATTTTAATCATGCCTCAAAAGTAAGAAAAAGCCACAAAGAATTGCCTTGTGACTTTTAATTTTATTAAAATTATTTTTTCCTAAAGTTCTGTGATGATGTAATCTTTGTATTTATTCTTATCAAATTTAAACATATCCGCGCTTAAGGTTTGATTTTCTTTATACTCTTTTACCGCAATTACAGAAACATCTTTGTTGGTGCCATGTTGTTCCATTTTCACCATTTGTTTACTCGCGCTATCTATAAAAAGATAAACGTAATCTAGACCGTTTTTCTTCACTGGCGTTAATTTTATAAGATCAGAGTTTACACCATTTACCTCCATTTTTTTCACGTAATTCACGTTGAAATCTTTACGGTAAGAAGTTAAATAATTAATTGGTGAAAACATTGCCTCGCTTCCATTAGGTTTTGCAATGGTAACTTCCATATCTTCTTCGATGATGTTGTAGATTTTGTTGCCATCAAATATCTGCTCCGTTCCCATTATTTTCAATTTGTATTGATCTCCCGACGAATAAAAAATACCTGGTTCCGTTTTTGTCACTTTTCCATTGGTACCAGAGCCGAAAGAAAATTTGAAATAAGAATTCTTTTTGGAATTATAATTTGCAGTAACGGCATCAATGATGTCTTTAGATTTTTTATCAATTTTTTGTGCATTTGCAAATCCTATAGATCCTACAATTAATGAACTTAAAATTACTTTGCTTATTATTTTTTGCATTTTTTTATTTTTGAATAAAGAATTTTGTATTATTTTTTCTTTATTAATGAATCGTCTTGGTCTTTTCAAAAAACGTTCCAAGAAATATTAAAGAATCTTAAAGTTTAATTTTTGAGCTCATTTAGGAAGGTTTCCAAAGAATTCAAATCCATTATCTGCACTTCTCTCGCTTTAGAACCATTAAAGCTTCCTACAATTCCGGTAGCTTCCAGTTGATCCATTATTCTTCCTGCTCTGTTGTAGCCTAGCTTTAATTGACGTTGCAACATAGATGTAGAACCTTGTTGTGTGGAAACCACTATTCTTGCTGCATCTTCAAAGAGTGCATCTTTTTCATTCGGATCAAAACCTCCTACAGAGCTAGAACTTTCCGTAGTTTCTACTTCTGGCAATTCAAATGCAGAAGCGTAGCCTTTTTGAGAACCGATAAAATCTACAATTTTTTCCACTTCTGGTGTATCTACAAAAGCACATTGCAAACGGATGATTTCATTTCCATTGAAGTAAAGCATATCTCCTTTTCCTATTAATTGATCTGCTCCAGGAGAATCCAAAATCGTACGAGAATCTACACTAGAAATTACACGAAATGCTGCTCTAGCTGGGAAATTCGCTTTTATCATACCTGTAATTACGTTTACAGATGGTCTTTGTGTTGCTACTATCAAGTGAATTCCAACTGCTCTTGCCAATTGCGCCAATCTTGCAATTGGATGTTCCACTTCTTTTCCAGCGGTCATTATTAAATCTGCAAATTCATCTACAACCAATACGATATAAGGCAAATATCGATGTCCATTTTCTGGATTAAGTTTTCTTTCGCTAAATTTTTTGTTGTATTCTTTTATGGTTCTACAGAATGCGTTTTTCAGCAATTCATACCGTTGATCCATTTCTACACACAAAGAATTTAAAGTATTGATTACCTTGTTGGTATCCGTAATGATCGCATCTTCGGAATCTGGTAATTTTGCTAGATAATGTCTTTCAATTTTAGAATAAAGCGTCAATTCCACTTTTTTCGGATCTACCATTACAAATTTCAATTCGCTTGGATGTTTTTTGTAGAGTAGGGAAGTAAGAATTGCGTTTATACCTACAGATTTACCTTGTCCTGTTGCACCAGCCATCAAAAGGTGTGGCATTTTGGCAAGATCTGCCATGAAAATTTCGTTGGAAATTGTTTTCCCAAAAACCACCGGCAATTCCATATCTGTATTCTGAAATTTTTGAGAAGAAAGCACGCTTTTCATAGAAACCATCGTTGGGTTTTTCCGTGGAACTTCAATTCCAATAGTTCCTTTTCCCGGCATTGGAGCGATGATTCTTATTCCTAATGCAGATAAATTTAGCGCAATGTCATCTTGCAATTTTTTTATCGCAGAAACTCTAATTCCAGCTTCTGGTACTATTTCGTATAAAGTAACGGTTGGTCCAATGGTCGCTTTTATTTCAGAAATTCCTACGTTGAAATTTTTTAAAAGACCTACAATTTTATTTTTGTTTTCCTCAAGTTCTTCCTGGTTTACAGAAATTTCTTCGTTTCCATGACTTGCTAATAAAGATAATGGAGGAAACTGAAATTTTGCGAGGTCTAATTTGTGATCAAACAATCCAAATTCACTCACCAATTTTTGAGATTTTTGGTCATGCTCATCTAGTTCATCTACAACGGGAGCAATTTCTACCTTAAAAGAAATATCTTCCTCGGTTTTAACAATTGGTTTTGGCGCATCTACACTTAAAGAAATCTGATCTCCGCTATTCAACTTTTCTGTTTGTTCTGTAGAAGTTTTGTGTGGAGTAGAAATTATATCTAAAGTATTGCTAACAGGAACAACGGGCATTCCAGAAACGCTGATAGTCTCTTTTTTTGCTGGTATTGTTTTCTCGATTTCATTTCCGTCTTCTTGGATTTTTTCTAATGCTACATCTGCTTCAAAATCTTCTGAAGAATTTTCTTTTTTATTAAATTTGCTAAAGGCTATATCTTTCAACGTGTTATAACGATGTTGTATGGCACTTGGGCGAAGATTAAATTCTAAAATAAAATACAGCCCGATAGAAACGATAATTAAGAGCCAAAGACCAAATACGCCAATAATCGAGTCTAGAAAATCTACGATTTGGTATCCATAAACACCACTTAAAGTGCCTTGCGCCTTAAATATAGCTGCTATAAAAATTGGCAGCCAACAAATGAAAAATAAGGCATGACCAATAGTTTTATACGGCTTGAAATATTTCTTTTTTAGTATAAAAGTTCCTAAAACTAAGAATAGAAAGGCAACCAGAAATGCGGCAACGCCCAAACTATCAAAGATGAATAATTTACCCAACCAATCTCCAACTTTTCCAAAAATATTAGAAGATTCTATGGTAGTATCCATCATGGTTCCCGCCTGGCTTTGGTCGGATTTCCAATTGAGAAGGTAGGATATAAATGAGATTGTCATCACTAAAGAAAATACTATGCAAAGAATTCCAAAGAATATTCTTGGTTTGCTTAATCTTTTAGTGGTTTCTAATGGTTTTCCTGTGTTTGTTTTTGTGTTTTTTTCCATAATTTCTATCGTCGCAAATTTAGTATTTTTTATTAAAATTGAACTCATAGTTGATGTAAATAAATTAAACAATAAAATGTGAAATGGGTATATATCGCAATGAATTTACTAACTGAATATTATCATATCAACTCTATTTGTAGATATGAACACAGTAGAAAAAGCCTATAAACACTAATGAATTTGAAGAATTTAAGTGTTAATTTTAATATTTATTTTTCTTAAAATAGTTTTGCAATCATTCTCAATTTCGTTTTATCCTGCTTATTTTTGCAATTGATTTATTTTTTCTTATGAATATAAGATTTAAAATCTGGTTTGAATAAATAGTAAATGCTAGAAAATTTATAAAAAGAAAATACAAATATTTAGATATGAAAAAGCTTCAGAATATTATCATTAATACCAGAACAACTGCAGTTCTACTTTTGTTGTATGCATTTTCTATGGCGTATGCAACGTTTGTAGAAAATGATTATGGTACGCCAACTGCAAAAGCTTTAATCTATGAAGCAAAATGGTTTGAATTGATCATGATACTTTTAATCATCAATTTCATTGGTAATATTGGTAGATACAGACTTTTACGCCGAGAAAAATGGCCTGTTTTGATGTTTCACCTTTCGTTTGTATTGATTTTTATTGGTGGTGCGGTTACAAGATACATCAGCTATGAAGGAATAATGCCTATTCGTGAAGGCAAAACATCTAATGAAATAATTACAGACAAAAATTTCTTCAAAATACAGATAGAAAACAAGGGAGATGTTCTTAAATATAAAGATGCACCTTATATTTTAGCATCAGATAAGCCATGGATCGCGAAGATAATTCCGCATAAATTTTCCGCAAACTACATGTACAATGATTCTAAGATTTCTGTAAGGCAAATCGATTATGTACAAAGAAAAAAAGATTCTTTGATAGTCGGAAATACGGGTACAGAATATTTACACATTGTTTCTACAGCAGATACAGGAAGAAAAAACATCTATATTAAATCTGGTGAATCAAAATCTGTAAACGGAATGTTGGTTTCTTTTGATAGAAAAATTGATGGAGCCGTAGAATTTGAAAAAAGAAATGGTCAATTATACATAAAAACGCCTGTGAATGCGGAATATATGACGATGGCAACTCAAGCAAAAGGAACGACAATTAAAGATGAATATCAACCGTTGGTTTTGCGAAGCTTGTACAGCGTGAATGATTTGAAATTGGTAGTACCAATCGGCTTACAAACTGGAAAATTAAAGGCATTTGAAGGGGACAAAAAGAAAGATCAAAATGTACCAGATGTTTTAACAGTTGCTGTGAAAGGTCCAAAAACCACACAAAATGTAGAACTTTCTGTAGAAAAAGGGAATCCAAACGCATACAAACAAATTAAATTAGATGGATTAAATATTATGCTTGGTTTTGGTCCAAAAATTTATAAAACACCTTTTTCTATAAAATTAGATGATTTTGTGATGGAAACTTACCCTGGTTCCACATCGCCAAGTGCCTATGAAAGTCACGTGAAAATAATTGAAAATGGTAAAGAAACACCTTACAAAATATATATGAACAATGTATTGAATCATGGCGGTTTTAGATTTTTCCAATCCAGTTATGATCCAGATAGATTGGGAACTGTACTTTCTGTAAACCACGATTGGTGGGGTACAATTATTACATACATTGGGTACACTTTTCTATTCTTAGGCTTGTTTATCATATTCTTTTGGAAAGGTTCTCATTTCTGGGATCTAAATAATAATCTAAAAAAAGTAAACTTGAAAAAAGGGATGATGATGCTATTGTTGCTCTTCAGTTTTGGCTTGAATGCGCAAAATATTGATATGCACGGTACAGAAGATGGGCACAATCATAGCGCAGAAGAAGTGCAGCAAATGTCTGCTCAAAATGGGCAAACAAATACACAATCAAATACGCAGGAAACTGTAGCAAGACCTTTAAATAAAATTCGACGCATCTCTCCAAACGAGATAATTGCAAAAAATAAAATATCCAAAGAGCACGCACATAAATTTGGGAATCTTTTAGTTCAAAATTATGAAGGTAGAATTGTACCAATAAACACTCAAGCATTAGATGTATTAAGAAAATTGTACAGAAGAGATACATTTAAGCCTTCCGAAGAGCCAACATTTATTGATAAAGTGAAAGTGATGCTTGGGTTAAAAGATCAACCTGAAGCTTTAACAGCAGAGCAATGGTTCCTTTCCATCAACACAGATACAGAAAGTTGGACAATGGTTCCACTCATAAAAGTTGGTACAAAAGGTGGTGATGATCTAAAAAATAAAACAAAAGCCAACGATGATGGTTATACAACATTGATGGATCTTTTTCCAGTAGATCCTACTACGGGAAATATTAAATATGTTTTGGAAGATGATTACAATATTGCTTTTAGAAAAAAACCAGCAGAGCAAAGCAATTATGATAAGGAAGTCATTACCGTAAATGATCGAGTACAAGTTTTTAATGGTTTCTTTGGAGGTCAGTTTTTAAAAATTGTTCCCGTGAAAAATGAACCTAATAACACTTGGCATTCTTGGATGGATCAAAATTTCGAACCAGATATGGCTTCGCAAGAAGTAATGGGACCATATTTCGTAAGCATTATTGATGCTCAGAATACAGGAGATTGGTCTAAAGCTGATGCAGAATTGAAGAAATTGTCTGCCTTTCAGCAAACTTGGGGAAAAAACGTGGTACCTTCTGAAACAAAAGTGAAGGTAGAAGTATTTATGAATAGAGTGAATATCAATTTCAAACTATTGATTTTTTACACGATAATTGCTAGTTTATTGATGATTTTAGGATTTGTAGAATTATTTAGACCTTCAAAATTAGTACAAAAAAGCATTAAAATCTTAATTTATACAGGAATCGTTGGTTATGCAGCTCATTTTTTAGGATTGGTAGCAAGATGGTATATTTCTGGTCATGCACCTTGGAGCAATGGATATGAAGCAATAATATTTATTAGTTGGATCGGAATATCCGCTGGATTGATGTTTTATTTTGGTTTTGGGAAACCAACATTTACAAAAGAAGAATTGGCAGAAAATTCAAATTTATTAAAAAAGAGAAAAGTAGGTAATAATGCTTTAATTCCTGCTGCAGGATTTATGGTAGCCGTTATCATGATGGGATTTGCACACGGAGGTTCTGCTTTAGATCAACAAATTACTCCATTAGTTCCCGTTTTAAAATCATATTGGTTAATTGTTCACGTGGCAATTATTGTTTCTAGTTATGGTTTCTTTGCATTGTCTATGGTTATCGCTGTCATCACTTTGATATTTTATATTATTGCAAAAAAACATCATTTCAAATCTCATAATGATAGCACATTAAAAGAACTGACCATCGTTTCGGAAATGTCTTTAACGATAGGTATTTTCACTTTGACTGTAGGTAATTTCTTGGGTGGTATTTGGGCAAATGAATCTTGGGGAAGATATTGGAGTTGGGATCCAAAAGAAACTTGGGCATTTATTTCTATAATGGTATATGCATTTGTTCTACACATGAGACTGGTACCAGGTTTGCGTGGTAGATGGGCATTTCACACTGCCGCGATGTTTGCATTTTGTTCTATGGTAATGACGTATTTTGGCGTAAATTATTATCTTTCTGGCTTGCATTCCTACGCAGCAGGAGATCCAGTTCCAATCCCATATTGGGTTTATCTTGGTTTGGCTTTTATGATAACGCTTTCTGCCGCAGCTTTTTATAAATTTAAAAAATTGCAGAAATAAATTTATTTTATATTTAACATAAACCTTTCAACTTTTGTTGGAAGGTTTTTTTATTGAATTCAAGCCTGGCTGATAGTCTTTTTTAAATATCATTTATAAAATATTTTCTAATCTTATCAAATTTTCCTAACTTTCCACAACATTCAAAAAATAATTTATGACAAACAATTCAAATGATTTTGGTATACAGAAATCTTTAGAAAATCTAGGTTTACTATCGGAAAATAAAGGTGTTTCTACAGGCGCAGATTACTTTGCAAGCGGAGAAACCATAGATTCTTACTCACCAACAAATGGTAGTCTAATAGCAAAAATCCAAATGGGTTCCGTAGAAGATTACGAAAAATGTATTGCGGAGGCAAAATCTGCTTTCAAAGAATTTCGTATGATTCCGGCACCAAAAAGGGGAGAATTGGTGCGTCAGTTTGGTTTAAAATTAAGAGAATATAAAGATGATCTTGGTAAATTGGTATCCTACGAAATGGGAAAATCTTTGCAAGAAGGTCTTGGAGAAGTGCAAGAAATGATAGATATATGCGATTTTGCAGTTGGACTTTCTCGCCAACTTCACGGTTATACCATGCATTCTGAAAGACCAGGACATCGTATGTACGAGCAATATCATCCTTTAGGAATTGTAGGAGTTATTTCTGCTTTTAATTTTCCAGTAGCAGTTTGGGCTTGGAATACAGCGCTAGCTTGGATATGCGGTAATGTAACCGTATGGAAACCATCTGAAAAAGTAGGTTTGTGTGGAATTGCATGTCAAAATATTATTAATGAAGTTTTAAAAGAAAATGATATGCCATCTGGAATTTCCAGTATGATTGTTGGAAATCACGAAGTAGGGCAGAAGTTGGTAGATGATAAAAATATTGCGCTTGTTTCTTTCACTGGTTCTACAAAAGTAGGTAGAATGGTAGGTAGAAATGTTGCAGAACGTTTCGGAAAAAGTATTTTGGAATTAGGTGGAAATAATGCCATTATTATTTCTAAAGATGCAGATATAGATATGACCATTATCGGTGCTGTTTTCGGCGCTGTAGGTACTGCTGGACAAAGATGTACTTCTACAAGAAGATTAATCATCCATGAAGATGTTTATGATACTGTTGTAGAAAGACTCAAAAGCGCATATTCACAACTAAAAATTGGAAATCCTCTAGACGAGAATAATCATGTCGGACCATTAATTGATAAAGATGCGGTTTCGCAATATCTTAATTCAATAGAAAATTGTAAACAACAAGGTGGGAAATTCATCGTAGAAGGTGGAGTTTTAGAGGGCCAAGGTTTTGAATCTGGTTGCTACATAAAACCATGTATTGCAGAAGTAGAAAATAGCTACAAAGTTGTGCAACACGAAACTTTTGCACCTATTTTATATGTGATGAAATATAAAAACCTAGAAGATGCAATTGCTACTCAAAATGATGTGCCACAAGGTTTAAGCTCAGCAATAATGACTAATAATTTGCGAGAAGCAGAATTATTTCTTTCTCAAGCAGGATCTGATTGTGGAATTGCCAACGTAAACATTGGAACTTCTGGTGCAGAAATTGGAGGCGCTTTCGGTGGCGAAAAAGAAACTGGAGGAGGTAGAGAATCTGGTTCTGATGTTTGGAAGTATTACATGAGAAGACAAACAAATACCATCAATTATACCGATAGTTTGCCATTAGCACAAGGAATTAAATTTGATTTGTAAAATAGTTTTGAAGAAAATAGACGAATAGAGAATAGATTTTTTAATTTCTAATATTCACGTCTATCATCTATCTGCCTATTATCAAACATCAATTATCATTAATCAACAATCATTTATAAATATGAACGACGCAATAGAAACAATAGAAAAGCACAGCAATAAAGTAAAAGAAACCCTTTCCAAACATATATTAGCAGACGGATTTGATTTCGTAATGGATTTCGAAAAATCTCACGGATCTTGGATTCATGATAGAAATACAGGCAAAGAATTTTTGGATATGTTTTCCATGTTTGCCTCGGCTTCCATTGGTTATAACCACCCGCATTTGGTTGCAAACACCGAATGGTTGGGCAAAATGGCCATTAATAAACCAACTTTAGCAGATGTATATTCTCAAGAATATGCAGATTTTATGGAAGTTTTTGAAAGAGTAGTAATCCCAGAACATCTACAATACGCGTTCTTCGTTTCTGGTGGAGCTCTAGGAGTAGAAAATGCCATGAAAGCTTGCTTCGATTGGAAAACGAGAAAAAATTTAGAAAAAGGAATTGATAAAGAAGCTGGAATTTGTATCCATTTCCAACAAGCCTTTCACGGTAGAACAGGATATACCATCAGCTTGACAAATACTACCGATCCTAGAAAATACATGTATTTCCCTAAATTTGATTGGCCAAGAATTGTAAACCCAAAGATGTATTTCCCTGTGACGGATGAAAATTTGGAAATTACAATGCAGCAAGAAAGATTGGCACTATTAAATATAGAAGAAGCAATTCTAACGCATCCAAATGAAGTAGCTTGTATCATTATAGAACCGATACAAGCAGAAGGTGGTGATAATCATTTCCGAGATGAATTTATGGTTGAATTAAGAAAATTATGCGACCAAAATGAAGTACTTTTAATTTTTGATGAAGTGCAATCTGGAATGGGATTAACGGGTAAAATGTGGGCTTATGAACATTTCAGTGTGAAACCGGATATTATTTCATTTGGTAAAAAAGCGCAGGTTTGTGGAGTTTTGGCAAACAAAGAGAAATTTGATCAAGTACCACACAATGTTTTTAAAGAAAGCTCTAGAATAAATTCTACATTTGGTGGCAATTTTATAGATGTAATGAGATTAAAACTCATCATGGAAGTTATAGAATCAGAAAATCTGGTAGAAAATGCCAGAGTTGTAGGAGATTATTTATTAGAAAAACTAGTAGAATTATCGCAAAAATATCCAAATCTAGTTTCCAATGCAAGAGGAAAAGGTTTGATGTGCGCATTTGATATGCCAGATACAAAACAAAGAGATGATCTTGCGCAAGAATTATATGATGATGGTTTGCTTGCATTAATTTGTGGCGCTCAATCTGTAAGGGTTCGTCCGCATTTGAATGTGACAAAGGAAGAGATACAATTGGCGATTGATAAAATTGACAACGCTCTTTCAACTAAATAAATTTGTTTCTTAAAAATATTTAAAGTATATTGTCTATTCAAAATAAATATTAAAATGGAAAGAGAAACTAGAGTAGTGGTTTTCGAAAGTGAAAATCCTGCAGAAATACAATTGATAAAATCTAAATTAGAAGACGCGAATATTAGTAACTTCATGCAAAATAGTTACATGTCTTTTATGAGCACGCCAACTGCAGCTACATTAAAACTGCAAGTGAATTTGACAGATGAAAAGCAAGCTTTTGAAATAATTGATGCATTTTTGAAAGAATCAGATTTAGATTTAAACAGTACTCAAGCAAATTAATTTTGCTACTGTTAACTTAAAATTATTGGGATTTAATATTATTAAATCCCAATTTTTATGTAAAATTTTAAAATGAAAAACGAATTTTTTGAAATTGCCAAAATTGAAGACGCTGCAAAAATCTGGGAGATTTTAAAAGATGCAATTGAAAGGAGAAAAATTGAAGGAAGTGATCAATGGCAAAATGGCTATCCCAATCTTGAAGTAGTAGAAAATGATATTGAAGTAGGAAAAGGTTTTGTGTTCAAAACTGATGAAGAAATTATTTCCTATTGCGCCATCAGCAAAAATGATGAACCCGCTTACGATTTGATAGATGGGAAATGGCTGCAAGACGGAGATTATTTGGTTCTACATAGATTAGCAGTTTCAGAAAAATTTTTAGGTCAAGGTTTTGCGAAAAAAATAATACGAGCAGCAGAAAACTATGCGAAAGAAAATAAGATTAAAAGTTTGCGATTAGATACAAAATATGATAACTTAGGAATGCTAAAAATCTGCGAGCAATTAAATTATACCTATTGCGGTATAGTGCTTATGAATCATTCAGAGAGAAAAGCCTTTGAGAAAATTTTAAATAATTAATTTTAAAAGTTAATAAAAAAAGATTATTATTGCAGAATAAAAATGGGGGATTAGCTCATCTGGCTAGAGCGCAACACTGGCAGTGTTGAGGTGGTCGGTTCGATCCCGATATCCTCCACAATCACAAATTTAAATAAATTTGTGATTTTTTTTGCCAGAAATTTAAGGATAAATTGATTTTTAAAAAGAAATTTTGTGTTCGTTGCCAAATAACACAACAAAAAAAGCCACAAATAAATGTGGCTTCAAATTTATAAATAGTGTTGTAAATTATTTTGTAGCTACAATATTCATATCAAGATCTACTTCTTGAGAAATTGCCCAATCTTTCACATCTCCTTCTGCTCCGTATGCTAATCCCCAATCTTGTCTGTTGATGGTAAATTTAGACCACATTTTCACTTCATTTCCAGTAATTTCAACTTTTGCTGGGAAAGTTACATTCACTGTTTTGTCTTTTATTGTCAAATTTCCACTCACTGTTTTGTTAGCACCTTCCGTTTTAGAAGATGTTCCTGCAGCTAGATCTTCTACTTTAGTTATTTCAAACTTCACTGTAGGATATTTTGCAACATCAAAGAAATCTGCATTTTTCAAGTGACCATCAAGATCAGCAGAAGTTTTTCCTTCACTTGCTTTTGGATCTACAGATTTCGGATCCGTAGTCAAAGAATTGATATCAGATATTAAACTTCCAGAAGTAAGATTTCCGTTTTCTACAGAAAGAGTTCCCGTTGTTTTTGTGATTCCAAATCTTGGGTTCAATCCTCCTTTATGGTATGCTTTCCAGTTTACACTACTGCTGTCTGTGTTTATCGTATACATTTCACCTTTACTTTCTGCAACAGATTGCTCTGTTGTAGTTGTTGCATCATCGGTTTTTGATTCTTTGCAAGAAACCGTAAATAAAAATGCGGAAAGTGCTAAAATTGTAATCTTTTTCATAGAATAATTATTTATAATTAAAATTAAGTCGTAAAAATAGTTTTTTAAATAATGCCATCAAATTTATTTAGCTTAGAATTAAAAAATTACGTTATATTTGTTTCACTAAACAAATAGTTATACAATTAAAAGCTTTAACATATGAAAAAAAGCACATCAACAATTTTTCTTGTCCTTTCATTTTTGTTACTCGGTATTTCTTTGTTTGCACAAAATCAACGTTTTATTTATGAATATACTTTCGTGCAAGATTCTCTAAATAAATCTGAAATTGGTACAGAACAAATGTTTTTGGATATTACAAAAGATGGTTCAAAATTTTACAGTCGCGATGTTTTTTTGCAAGATTCAATCATGATGGCAGATTTTGAAAAGCAAATTAAAGCTACGGGAGCTATGAATGTGATTTCAAAACCACAATCCAACAAAGCTAATTTTAAGAATAAGATTTTTAAGGAATACCCAAACTACAATATTTTTCTGGAAACGAGATTGGGCCGTGATCTCTTTAAAGTTGCTGACAATAGACCAATAGTTTGGGAAGTTCTAGCAGAAAAAGAGAAAATTGGAGAGTTTGACGCTCAAAAAGCAACAACAGAAATGTTTGGTAGAAAATGGACTGCTTGGTTTACTACAAAACTTCCTTTTCAAGATGGACCATATAAATTCCACGGACTTCCTGGTTTAATTGTGAAAATGGAAGATGCCTCCAAAACGCATGTGTTTGAATTAAAAGGAATTTCTAAATTTAATAATGTTTCTGCCGAACCATCCGAGTTTAATCGCACTTCAAAAGCCGTAGAAATAAATGAACAACAGTACAAAAAATTGTTTAAAGAAGATAGAAGTGATCCTGCTAAAAGTATGAAGCAAATGTTTTCTAGTGGAATGATGACGGGTATGAAAGATGCCAATGGTTCTAGTATTTCTACGGGCACGATGATAAAAAATATCGAAAAAATGGCAGCGGAGAGAAATGCTAAAAATAATAATTTGATTGAATTAGATCTTTTGAAAAAGTAACACCTTAAAAAATTAGTATATGAAATTTTTATCAGCAATTTTGCTATTTTTAGTCACTTTATTGTCAGCGCAAAATCATCGTTTTGTGTACGATTATACCTTTGTAAAAGATTCTTTGGAACAAGACAAACCAATATCCGAAGCTATGACTTTAGATATAACTCCCAATGGTTCCAGATATTATAGTTACGGAATCTACGAGAGAGATTCTACCATGCAAGCGGAAATGAGCAAACAATTGAAAATGGCAACCAATGGTTCAAATATTTCATTTAAATCCATATCTACTTCATCTAAAGCTACGATAAAATCTGTTGTTAATAAGAGCTACCCAAATTTTGCAATTTCTAGTAATGAAAAAATGGGCATGAATACTTACAAAGTAACAGATGCTCGAAACATTATTTGGAAAATACAACCAGAAAAAATGATGGTTGGAAAATTTAATGCACAAAAAGCAACAACAGAAATGTATGGTAGAAGATGGACTGCTTGGTTTTCCACAGAACTTCCTTTTCAGGATGGTCCATATAAATTTCATGGCTTACCAGGTTTAATTGTGAAGATAGAAGACGAAACAAAATCTCACATCATAGAATTGCAAGGCGTGAAAATACTTCCAAAAGATTTTGCTTTTACGCAAGATAATGAAATGTTTAGCGGCAGTACAATTACTTTAGATTACAACAAATTTAAGAAAGCTTACTTAGAAAATAGAGAAAATCCTAGCAAAGGTATGAGGCAAATGTCATCAGGAATGGGAAGTACAAGCAATGGTTCTACCTTTGTGAGTAGTTCTTTTGTAATGAAAGATCAAAATGGAAAAGTGTTGGATCCCAACAAAATGATGAACGAAATGGACGCAAAAGCTAAAGAAGCAAACAAGAAAAATAATAATCTACTGGAATTAGATTTATTAAAATAAGTTTTAACAATATTTACATTATGAAAACTATTATAAGCATATTTCTATTATTGGGAATTTCCATTAGTGGACAAAATTATCGGTTTACCTACGATTTTACATTTACCAGAGATTCCTTGCAAATGGATAAAACAGATTCCGAAAGAATGGTGTTAGACATCACGAAAAAAGGGTCAAGATTTTATAGCGAAGACGTTGCCTATTCAGATTCTTTGATGAATGCAGAGTTTCAAAAACAAATTCGTGGCAATAATATGAATATAAATATCTCAGGGATTGAACAAAAAGGAACCGTAAAATTAATTGTAGAAAAACAATACCCGAAGTATGAAACCATCCTCATCAATACACTTGGTGGAAGCATATACGAAATTTCTGACGACAGAAAGATGATATGGAAAATTGAAAATGAAACCAAAAAAATAGGTAAATTTTTGGCGCAGAAAGCTACTACTTCAATGTACGGTAGAAAGTGGATTGCCTGGTTTTCTACGGAATTGCCTTTTCCAGATGGTCCATATAAATTTCATGGTTTGCCCGGATTGATTGTGAAAATCGAAAGTTCTAATCAATCTCATGTTTTTGAATTGAAAGGCGTGAAAACGCTACCGAAAGATTACGAACTAAAAAAACAAAATTCTGCATTTGCTTCTTCAAATAACATTGCAATGGATTATAAAAGATACAAAAAAACATTCCAAAATTATCTTGTAAATCCTGTAAGTTCTATGAGATCTATGAGTTCTGGAGGTTCAGTTATTAAGATGACGGATGAAAATGGCAAAGAAATGGATCTAAATAAAATAATGCGAGAAGAAGAGGAAGCGCAAAAAAAAGCCAATGCAAAGATTAATAATATCATCGAATTGGAAAATTTAAAATAAAATTATTTTTTAAAAAAATCAAAATCCTGAATTTCTTTTCAGGATTTTTTCGTTTAATAATTTGATATAGAATTATATATCTATTATCAATCAACATTCATCAATTATTTTCATTTTATCCCTACAAAAATAGTTATATATCAAAGATTATTTCTATATTTGTATCACTAGATTAATAGTTATGAAAAAGATACCAAGTTTAACCAAAGCCGAAGAGCAAGTAATGCAATATTTGTGGAATCTGAAAAAGGCATTTCTTAAAGATATTTTAGAACTTTTCCCAGAACCAAAACCGCATACCAATACTGTTTCTACAATTTTAAAGGTACTGAAAGACAAAGATTTTGTTGATTTTAAAATTTTCGGTAGACAGCATGAATATTTTGCCCTGATTTCTAAAGATCAATACAGCGGGAAATCCATCAGCAAAATCATCAACAATTATTTTGATGGATCTTACAAAAATGCAGTTTCGTTTTTAGTAGATAGAAACGAAATGAGCATAGAAGATTTAGAATTATTATTAAACGAACTTAAATCTAAAGACTAATGGAAACGCTAATTTTCTACTTCGGGAAAGTGGTTTTGTGTTCTGCGGTAATGTTTTTATACTATAGCATCTTCTTGAAAGACAAAACATTTCATCATTACAATCGGTTTTATTTACTTGGCACTTTAGCCATAAGTTTGGTTTTGCCTCTGCTGAAAGTTAATTATTTCACGATAAAACTTAATGAAAATTTTTATCAAATAGTAGCATTTTTTCAAAACAATTCACCTTCAAATACTACGACAAATGATATCTCTATTTTTACAATTATTCTTGGAGCTGTTGCAGTTCTTTCTGTCTTTTTTATAGCTAAATTTTCTTTAGCATTATTAAAAATACATCAACTTAAACGAGAGTTTCCTGAAGAGAACTTTGAAGGAATTTCTTTTTTTATGACGAATTTAGAAAATGCACCGTTCTCTTTTTTCAAAAATCTATTTTGGAAAGATAGCATTTTGTTGCAATCAGATTTGGGCAAACAAATTCTAAAACACGAGATGGTGCACATAGAACAAAAACATTCTATTGATAAATTATGTATAGAAATCATCACTGCATTATTTTGGTTTAATCCAATATTTTATTTAATAAAAAAAGAAATCAACCTGATCCACGAGTATTTGGCGGACAAAAAAGCCTTGAAAAATTCTGATACCAAAGCGTTTGCGCAGATGCTTTTGGAAGCTCATTTTTCTGGAAACGTTTTGCCAGCAACCAGTCCGTTCCTAAATTCTAACCTTAAAAAAAGAATCACGATGTTAAAAAAATCCAACACAAAATTCAGTTATTTCCGCAAAGTATTCGCTTTGCCACTCTTGTTCTGTTTAGTTTTCGCTTATATGGTGAAAGCGGAGAATAGGGAGATAAGAAAAGATATTATTTCTCAAGAAAATCAGATTTCAAAGATTAAAAACGATACTGTAAATGCAGAAACTTTATATCAAGAAATTTTGGTAAAATTAGATCCGGAACAAAGAAAAGTTATGGAATCATTAGACCCTGCAACGCTGAAAAATCTAAAATCAGTATTGAAAGATGTAAGAGAAAAGTCAATTGCTGGCAAGAAGAAAGGTGAAAGGTACCAAGTTTCAACACAATTAATAAATACTGAAGATTATCTTGCCAAAACTAACCAACTTGCTGTAGCTTCTGAACAAAATTTAGCAGAATATAGACATTCAAAATCAAATGCAGTACATGCACAATTAGATTCTATGATTGTACAGCACAATACTAAACTTGAAAATGATAAAGTTTATAAAGCAAATAATGAAGCTGATATTACTAAACTAAAATTGATATCTGACAAAATAAGAATTGATAATGAAGCTAAACTAAAAAATCCAAAATATTATTTAGATAACATTGAGATTAGTTCTGCAAAATTTAAAAATATAAATCCTAATGACATCAAATCTGTTACTGTAGAAAAAATTGATGGTAATGGTAAAATTTACATAGAATCCAAATCTGGAAATTTAGATGTTGAAAAGCAGGGTTTAAAAAATGCACCATTTAAAACAATAGTATCTGCAAACAGTCAGCAATTTTTAAAAAATAATGACGTTATTTATTCAGCGTCATCTAGCTATATTACAGATGAAGATTCAACTGAAAACGAAACGATTGTAAATGATAAAAATTTAAAAAATGCAGATGTTTACATCAACGGCAAACTTTCTGATGAGAAAACTGCCAAAGCATTAAATCCTAAAAAAATAAAAACTGTCAACATCAAACGCAACAAGCATAATGGCGAAGAAAAAAACGAAGTAAGAATTACTACAAAAAGGTAAAATTTTTTGAAATAATTAGCCAAAAAAAATCCTGAAATTTAATTTTCAGGATTTTTAATCTATTATCTATCAGTCTATTATCTCTTGTTCTCAATTTACTTCATCTTCTCGGCATCAGCTACAAACTGCGCCAAACCTTTATCCGTTAATGGATGATTCAATAAATTTAATATGGAAGATAGAGGAGAAGTTACCACATCTGCACCTACTTTTGCACAATTGATAATGTGCATCGGTGAACGAATAGAGGCTGCAAGTATCTCACAATCATACATATAATTGTCAAATATCAATCTTATTTCTTCTATTAAATTCATTCCGTCTACAGAAATATCATCTAATCTACCCAAAAATGGCGATACATAATTTGCACCTGCTTTTGCAGCAAGTAACGCTTGTCCTGCAGAAAATATTAAAGTACAATTTGTTTTAATTCCTTTGTCTGCAAAATATTTTAAAGCTTTTATTCCATCTTTTATCATAGGAATTTTCACTACAATATTAGGGTGAATTTTTGCCAATTCGTCTCCTTCTGCGATCATTTCTTCGTAGGTTGTAGAAAGTACTTCCGCAGAAATATCTCCGTCTACAATTTCGCAAATGGTTTTGTAATGCGCATTAATAGCATCCTTCCCTGCGATTCCCTCTTTCGCCATAAGCGATGGATTTGTAGTTACACCGTCCAAAATCCCAAGATCTTGAGCTTCTCTAATCTGGTCTAAATTTGCAGTATCGATAAAAAATTTCATAATTATTTTTTTGGTTGTGCAAAGGTAAGAATTTTGATTTTGAATTTTATTTATTATTAATTTATTCTTATCGAAAATTCTTTATTTTAATAGTATTAAAGTTTGTTAAAGCTATTCAACAGACTTTTTTTAATTAATTAAATACGCTATTTTTGTGAAAATAATAAAACCTAATGGAGCAATTTGAAAGCTGGAAAGATTTATTAAATCCTGAATTTTATATAAAAATGGGTGGATTTTGGGTAATTTTATTCATTATTTTCGCAGAAACAGGACTTTTCGTTGGTTTTTTCTTGCCGGGAGATAGTTTGCTTTTTGTTTCTGGTATTTACGCTGTAGATATCATGACGACTACATTTGGCGGAAGTGGTTCGGATCTTTTGGATACTACTTTGCTTGCAGGTTGTGTTTCTGTTGCTGCTATCTTGGGAAATGCAGTTGGATATTGGTTTGGAAGAAAAGCCGGACCATCTTTGTACAAAAAACAAGACACTTTCTTTTTTAAGAAAAAATACCTTTTTCAAGCACAGAAATTTTTCTTAAAACATGGTTCTATGGCCGTTATAATGGCGAGATTTTTACCTATTGTAAGAACTTTTATGCCAATCGTTGCTGGTATAGTTGATATGGATAGAGCAAAATTTTTGAAAGACAATGTTATTGGTGGTATTCTTTGGTCTTTCTCTTTAATTTTCGCAGGACATTATTTGAATGAACTTTTTTCTAAGCAATTTGGTATAGATTTGAAATCGCATTTAGAAATGATTATCATTATCATCGTATTGGTTACTACTTTACCATTGATTTTAAAGTTTGTTTTTAGCAAACATGAAGTAGATAATTTTGAAGAAGATATTCATTAACAAAACATAAAAAAAAGGTAAATTGAAAAATTTACCTTTTTTTTTGATTAATTTAAAACCTATGCAATAGAAATATTATTTAGAAATAATAATTTTCTTAGTCAGTTTTATTTCTCCACTTGTAAAAGTCCCAAAATAAGTTCCGGTTGCAAAGGAAGAAACATCTATTTTACTTTCATTTTTACTTTGTAGAATCATTCTTCCTGCCGCATCTGTTAGTACAAAATTATATGTAATAATGTTCCGGTTTTTAATTTCTATATTAATGAAGTCTTTCGTAGGATTTGGAAAAATTCTAACTGCATCGTTATCAAAATCATTTCCTGTTTCATTCGTAGCCAATATAGTTGTAGAAGCCACAGCAAAGTGTTGTAGAGCTCCAAGTGCCGCTTTGGCAACATTGAAAACGAAAACAGGATCCATATTCGTATAAGTATCATTTGCAGTATGTGGAAAACTGCTGACGTTTGATTCGTAGAAACCAGTGATAACTTCATTATTGTTTTCAAATGGAATATAATCTGAAGAATATGCTGGTCCAATCGTGGTAAGAAGAGTAGAGTAGAGTGATGTACAATTTGCCAATTCTTGAGTAATGGTAGCAGATGCCGCATTATTTGTAGTTGGTGTACTTTCATCTCTTTCGCAAACGATGGTATTATTTATTTGTCCTGCTTTTCCACCAACTTGATCTATATTAAATACCAAACGAATATCCATTTTTGGTGTGCTCGCATTTACGATGTTATTTACATAATGTTGGCTACCATTCAAGCCTTGCTCTTCACCAGAAAAATTGATAAATTTAATAGAATATTCTGTTGGCACATCTTTCAAAATTCTCGCTGCTTCTAGAATTATAGAAATTCCGCTTCCATTGTCATTTACTCCAGGACCTGCAATGGTATCAAAATGACCGCAAATTATTACAAAAGTATTTGGGTAGAGCGATCCAATTTTTGTAACCACTAAATTTTTTGAATTAGTAGTTCCCACTGTAAAAGGATCTTCTACAATTTGTGAAGCTGCATATCCAAACGAAACATATTTTGTTTTTAGCCAAGCCAATGCGTTTGTATTGTTGGTGCTTCCAGTTGTTTTCACACCATAAGAAGAAAATTCTGTAAGATGAGAATTTATATTAGATTGTGTAATACTGTTTACTCTACTTTGGTAAGCGGGAATAAAACTTTGAGAAAATATAGATTGAAAAGAGATTATACCGACAAATAGAAGTATTTTTTTCATTGGAAGTTTCTGATTTTAAGATGTAAAGATAAAAAAAATCCTGGATAAAATATCCAGGATTGTAATGTTGATAACAAATGAATTACTATTTTACTTGATCTACAACTGCTTTGAAAGCTTCTGGATGATTCATTGCTAAATCTGCCAATACTTTTCTATTCAATTCTATGTTGTGTTTTTTGCATGCTCCCATAAATTGAGAGTATGTCATCCCGTACTGTCTTGCACCAGCGTTGATACGCATGATCCATAATGCACGGAAATTTCTTTTCTTTTCTTTTCTACCACGGTAAGCATAAGACATTGCTTTCTCTACCGCGTTTTTCGCTACTGTCCAAACGTTTTTTCTTCTTCCGAAAAAACCTTTCGCAAGTTTCATTACTTTTTTTCTTCTCGCTCTAGACGCTACTGCGTTTACTGATCTTGGCATATTAAATTTGTTTTTTTGAAAGAGGCGGCAAGCTATTTCATTGCACTTTGTTGCACTATTTCAGGGTTAAATTACTTGATTGAATGATATTCAATTCTTATAAACCGATTGATTTATAAAAACTAAATAATTGCTAATTGGCGAAGTACACTTTTTCTATCCACTTTTGCAACATAAGAAGTTTGCGTAAGATTTCTCTTTTGCTTGGTTTCTTTTTTGGTTAAAATGTGGCTTTTGAAAGCTCCTTTTCTTTTAATTTTACCAGTTCCGGTAAGCTTAAAACGCTTTTTAGCTCCTGATTTTGTTTTTAATTTTGGCATTTTTCTGCTTTTTAAAAGGTTTTGTTATCAACTATTACAGTGTGCAAAAGTACGATAAATATTGATGTAGACAATACTTTTATACTATTTAATTTCATTTATTTGATAAAATAAGAAACCACGAAAATTTTCGTGGTTCTATTTATAATGTAAGTTTGCAATTAATTATTTTGCAGGTTTCTTCGGGCTCATCATCATGATCATTCTTTTTCCTTCTAATTTTGGCAAAGAATCTACTTTTCCCACGTGCTCCAATTCTTGTGCAAGACGTAGTAGAAGAATTTCCCCTTGATCTTTAAAAACAATAGATCTACCTTTAAAGAATACGTAAGTCTTCAACTTA
This sequence comes from Frigoriflavimonas asaccharolytica, assembly GCF_013294015.1. GTDB lineage: Bacteria > Bacteroidota > Bacteroidia > Flavobacteriales > Weeksellaceae > Frigoriflavimonas > Frigoriflavimonas asaccharolytica. The sequence continues at coordinate 61,708 of NZ_JABSNO010000013.1, read as the reverse complement.
GCACCTTCTTCTAAAAACTTTTCTGCGTGTTTCTTCTTAAAATCATAATCGTGATCATCAGTTTGTGGACCGAAACGAATTTCTTTTACCACAACCTTTACCTGCTTCGCTTTCAGCTCTTTAGTCTTCTTCTTTTGCTCGTACAAGAATTTTTTATAATCTAAAATTCTTGCAACAAAAGGTTCAGCTTTATCTGAAATAACGACAAGATCTAATTCTTGATCTTTTGCCATTTGTTGCGCTTTCGCTAATGAAAATACACCTTGTTCTGGTCCTATTTCTATATTGTCTCCTACCAAACGAAGTTCATTCGCGCGGATTTTGTCATTGATCATGTGTAAATCTTCCTGACGTCTAGGAGTTCTTCTGTTGTAAAATCTTTTCTGTGCTATTGTAGTATATTTTAAATGGTTATTTTTCTATAAAGATAATATAATCTTTTTTATTTCGTTTGCAAATTTAGTCTTTTTTTAGATAGTTGCTTCTTTTTTAAACATGGAAATAAAATCTTCCAGTTTCATCTCTCCTAAATCTCCCTCGCCACGTTTTCTTACAGAAACAGTGCCATTCGCGGCTTCATTCTCACCAACAATCAACATAAATGGAAATTTGCTCATCTCTGCGTCTCGTATTTTCTTGCCCGTCTTCTCGTTTCTTGCATCTATTTCTCCGCTAATATCGTTATTTTCTAGCAATTCAGAAACTTTTTCTGCATAATCTGCAAATTTTTCACTTATTGGCAATAGAATATAAGGATTTGGAGCCAACCATAATGGAAATTCTCCAGCTGTATTTTCTATTAAAATAGCAATAAAACGTTCCATAGAACCAAATGGTGCACGATGGATCATCACTGGTCTGTGCTTTTCACCATCATTACCAATATAATTCAATTCAAATCTTTCTGGCAAATTATAATCTACTTGAATAGTTCCTAATTGCCAACTTCTTCCTAATGCATCTTTCACCATAAAATCTAACTTTGGTCCGTAGAATGCAGCTTCGCCGTATTCTATTACAGTTTTTAGATTTTTTTCATTTGCAGCAGTGATAATTGCATTTTCAGCTTTCTCCCAATTTTCATCAGAACCGATATATTTTTGCTTATTTTCTGGATCTCTTAAAGAAATTTGTGTGGTAAAATCTGAAAAACCTAAGGAATTAAAAACATAAAGCGTTAAATCAATTACTTTTTTGAATTCATCCATCAATTGATCTGGAGTACAGAAAATGTGTGCATCATCTTGCGTGAAACCTCTCACCCTCGTTAATCCATGCAATTCGCCAGATTGTTCATATCTATAAACTGTTCCAAATTCTGCATATCTTTTTGGTAAATCTCTATAGCTCCATTGCGATGTTTTATATATTTCGCAGTGGTGCGGACAGTTCATTGGCTTTAGAAAGAACTCTTCACCTTCATGCGGAGTTTTTATGGGTTGAAAACTATCTGCTCCATATTTTTCATAATGTCCAGAAGTCTTATAAAGTTCTACATTGGCAATATGTGGAGTCATTACAAATTCGTAACCACCTTTTTTCTGAGCTTTTGATAAGAAATCTTCTAATTTTTTTCTTAAAATAGTTCCTTTCGGCAACCATAATGGCAATCCTGCTCCCACTTTCTCAGAAAAAGCGAAAATACCCATTTCCTTACCTAATTTTCTATGATCACGGCGTTTTGCCTCTTCTAGTAATTCTAAATATTCCGTTAAATCTTTTTGTTTTGGGAAAGAGATTGCATAAACACGTGTTAATTGTTTATTCTTCTCATCACCTCTCCAATATGCTCCTGCTGCATTTAAGATTTTCACAGCTTTCACGATTCCTGTAGAAGGAATATGACCACCTCTACAAAGATCTGTGAAATCATCATGTTTGCAAAAAGTGATTTCCCCATCTTGAAGATTGGAAATTAATTCTTGCTTGTATATATTGTCTTTGTATTCCGAAAGTGCATCTTCTTTTGACACTGAGTATAATGAAAAGCTGCTATTTTTTTTAGCATTTTCTAGCATTTTCTTCTCAATCTTTTCAAAATCCTTTTCAGAAAGAACTTCTTCACCAAAATCTACATCATAGTAAAATCCATTTTCTATAGCTGGACCGATGGTTAATTTCGCTTCTGGAAAATAGGCTAAAATTGCTTGTGCCAAAAGGTGAGCAGAAGAATGCCAAAAAGCCTTCTTACCCAAACTATCATTCCAGGTTAGTAATTGTACCGTTGCATCTTTATCAATTGTTGTAGTTGTTTCTACTTGTGTACCATTTACTATTGAAGAAATGGTATTTCTCGCCAAACCTTCGCTTATAGAAAGCGCAATGTCATGCGGAGTAACTGGATTTTCAAAATTTTTGATGCTTCCATCAGGAAGTGTAATATTTACCATAATTGAACTGAAAAATTAATATGCAAAAATACGAAAATTTCTTTTACTAGAAAGAAATTCACGATAATAAAAGATGTAAGTGAATTCTGTTTGTAGACTATTTTTCTTCGTTTTCCATTTTGCCTTCCTCATTTGTCTCAGAAGATTTTTCTATATCGCTCTTGTCAATATCCGGAGGATTTTGATTTTCAGAGGCTGCAGGAATATTTTCAAAATCTTGATTTTGTTTTTGTCTTTGTGCTTCAGAAATTTTTTCGGTAGACTCTTGGTTTTTATCTTCTGTATTCATTGTTTTAAATTATAATTTTGTAGTATCAATTTGTCCTGTTTCATCTACAATTTCATATTTTAGTGCTTTTGCTAAAATAAATATCTGATTGAGGTTTTCTTTTAATTGATTTCTCCCTTCACTTCTCAATTGATTTTGATCAACTCTTTTTACAGCGGCATCTTTTGCAGATTTTGTCACTTTTTTTATTTGATTTTCGTCAATTCTATTGATGAAAGAATCGTCCATTGATTGTATTTCTACATTAGGATTTATCTTTATTTCCGCATTAGGCAATTCTTTAATGATCAATTTTTTATTGATGGAATCTACCTCCAATTTCATCTTTTTCAAATCATAAGAAACCTGAGCATTGGTATTTGTGAGGGTAACGATTTCATTATCAGAGATTTTTTTTCCTAGTATTTCAAAAGATAATTTGGTTTTTTGGATGCTAGAAAAATCTTGTTCTACAACCACCATTTTATTCATTTTTGTTATCTGGTTTGTAAGCAAATAATTGTAGCTGGTAGATTTTTCTTGGCTAATGGAACTGCATTTGTTGATACCAAACAAGATTAAAAGAACAATGATAGCGCCAGAAAGTAAAAAAATAATCGATTTCTTATCCATCAAAATTTTATTTAAAAATATCTTTTATAGAAGAATCATCTTTTTTTAATATTTCTAAAAGATCTTTTTCTAAATAGCCAGATGTTGGAAATTCTATAATTCTTCCTATTTCTTTTCCATATCTGCTTACGATAAATGTTGGAACTCTTTGAATATTTAATTGTGCTTCTTCACCATCTGGAGATTCTTTCTTTCTATTAACAGTAATTATCGTTAATTTATCTTCTGGAAAACCTGTTGCTTCCACAATTTTCATAAATCTTGGAAAATCTCTATGGCTATCTTCGCACCATGTTCCTAAAAAAACGGTGATGGCATAAGTTTTAAATTTTTGTTTTTTCAAACCTTCAATTGCCTCTGCGTTGATTTGATATTCTTCTTTTCCTTGTTTGTACCAAGAATCGTAAGGTGCTTTTTCAAACTGAGAAACTGTTTGAGTTCCGAGTAGCATCTTCCCATCTGATGTAGTTTCTACTTCTCTATTTACTACCACTTTCTGTGCTTCGCAAGATTGCGTGATCATCAATAAACCAGACGCTAAGATTAATTTTGTAATATATTTTTTCATAATTAAATTTTGATTTACATCATAGAATCACCACGCCTTATGGAAGTTTCTATGTAAATAGTAGATTGCAGCCTTACAATGTTATTTATTTAATATTGTTTTCAAATCCGCTGCAGAATAATATTTATTTTTTAAGACTTTATGATCAGAAGTTCTATGAACATTATACTTCTCACCAGATTTTTCGTAAAAAGCCTCTTCACCTTTTTCCAAATAATGTGCCACAGTTTCTTGCGCTTGTAATTCTGTTTCGCAAGCTTTAGACATATTTGATCTTTGAACTTCATTAAATAAATCTGGAAATTTTTCTCCTAAACCGAATTCTAAAACTGCCCCGCTCAAAACATATTGCAAATCGCACAATGCATCTGCAATTTCTACCAAGTCGTTATCAGCTATCGCTGTTTTTAATTCGTCTAATTCTTCTTGAAGAAGAGAAACTCTTAATTCGCATCTTTCTGCTGATGGAATTTCGGGATTTTCTAAAATTGGAGCTTTGAAAGTTTTATGAAATTCTGCCACTTGATTGAGTGGATCTATTTTTTGCATCATTATTCTTAATATTAGACAAATATAAACATTCAAACCTATAAACAAAAACCGCTCCTTAAAAAGAAACGGTTTTTTGATAATTTAATAAAGTACTTTTTATTGTTTGATAAATCTCTTTGATGTTTTTCCAATTTGAATAAGATAAACACCTGCGGAAAGTCTATCAATATTTATTTGTTGCTCAGTAATAACTCCGGAACTAATCAATTTCCCAGTCATATCGAAGATATTAAAATCTTTTGATTCATTATTTTTAATATACAGAATATTGCCTTTTACAGGGTTTGGATAAATAGTGAAATCTTGAACCATATTTTCTACACCAATAGATTCTCTTGCAGCAGAGTTGATATTTACTGTATAATCTTCCACTTGTCCATAGGTGAAAGTTCCGCACGGTGTAGTTGGAACTACATTGTACTGCATTATAACTCTCATTCTTGTTGCGCCTAATTTGGCAGAAGCAGGAATTGTAACTGAGCCTGTTACTGGAGTTGTAGTAGATGCAGCTTTGGTCCAAACTGTTTCGCCAGAATCTGTAAATAATCCATTTCCATTGTAATCAATATATACTGCGTAGGCTTCATTGTATTTTGTAGAACTCCAAGTTGGAGTAATAGATAATGTATAATTTGTTCCTCTTGTGATATTTGTTGATATTGAAGTGAAATTCTCATATCCAGAAGTGCCAGTAGAACTATTGTTGATGGTATTAAATTTTACATTTCCTATTCTTTCATCAGAAGTGTTTGTAGCTGAAGAAGTACAATAGTTTACAGCATTTGAAAGTGTAGTTACGGAAACTGTGTTACTTGAAGCTGAAATATTTCCTGCAGCATCTTTCGCTTTTACTGTAAATGAATAATTAGTTGCAGCTGAAAGTCCTGAAACAGAATAACTTGTTGAACTTGTAGATCCCAAAAGTGCAGTATTTTGATATACGTTATATCCATTAACTCCTACATTATCTGTTGCTCCACTCCAAGATAGATTGGTAGAATTTGTAGTTGTACCAGAAGCAGATAGAGTTGGCGCAGTAGGAGCGATGGTATCACTTGAACCCGCGGAAACAGTAATATTTGCTGTATTTACATTAAAGAAAATATGATTACTTCCTTTTACCATAATTCTACCAGTAGAAGTTGTAGCATTTGGAATAGTAACCGCTTGCGAACCATCATTAGGTGTTGCTGCTAATAATGTAGTCCAAGAATTTCCATTATTGTTTGACCATAAAATATCAACATTCGCAGCATTGATACTATTTGCAGTTGTTCCAGCTATATTCCAAGTAATCGTTTGTGAAGAACCACCCGTGTAAGAAGTGCTGGTTGCTTGCGATGTAACTGCGAAAGGTCCTGCTGTAGAATTTACAGTAATTATGGCATCGTCAGAATTATTTGCAGATCCAGAAGGTCTATTATCTCGAACTGTAAATCTGAAATTTAAATTTCTTGCAACAGATGGCAAAGCTTCAACCACTATTTCTGAACCTGATGTTGTAGTAGCACCGGCCAAAACTCTCGACATGTTAGGGAAGTACCTTGTTGGAGTTGTTGTGGATAGATAAGATCTGAAAGTTGGACCAGAAGTCTTAGTAGCAGTAGCTGCTGAACTTGCTCCTGTTTGCGAACTAGAAGCATTATCCAATTGTTCCCAATTGTAAGTTAAAACGTCACCATTAGCATCTGTTCCAACTCCTGTTAACATAAATGGAGTACTTTTAGGAATGGTAAAATCTAAACCAGCGTTAGCAGTTGGAATTGAATTGCCAGTATTTGTAGATGTCGGACATGTTTTAGTTTTAATATTATCTGTTACTTGTTGGATACTAACAGCGTGGAAATAAGCATCAGAATGTGCTTGAATATCTTGACTAGTAATTCCAGCGTAACCCATTATAGTTGATCCAGAACCTGGCTCCATATTTACACCAGTTCCTTCATTGCTCATTGAAAATGTATGATTAGCTCCAAATTGATGTCCCAATTCATGCGCTACATAATCTACATCAAAATTATCACCACTTGGTACACCATCTGAAGGAGAAGTGTATCCACTTCCTTTGCTTCCATTTACGCAAACGCAACCAATACAACCAGCATTTCCGCCACCACCAGATGCGCCAAATAGATGCCCAACATCATAATTTGCTTCTCCAATTACAGAAGTTAAGGTTGATTGTAATTGAGAATTCCAATTAGCCATGCTGCTTGAAGCTGAGTAGGGATCAGAGGATGCGCTTGTATAAATTACCGCATCATTATTTGCAATTAATACCATTCGAGCAGAAAAATCTTTTTCGAAAATAGCATTAACTCTTGTCATTGTATTGTTAATTGCTGCTAATGCCAAGGCTTTTGTTCCTCCAAAATAGGCAGTATATTCACCTGTTACAGACATTGCTAAACGGAAAGTTCTCAATTTTGCATCATCAGCATTTGGTCTTGCAGTCATATTACTTACTATTTGAGATTTAGCATCATCAATAGTAGCACATTCAAATTTACTTAAACTTGATGTTTTATCAGATTTTTTGTAAACAATATAAGTTGAATTGTCCTTTGTGTACGGTTCTATAAAAACAGCGGAATCATCAGCGCTAATTTCCATAGAAGATAATCCTAATGGAGAAACGCTGAAATAAATAATATTTGTAGGATTTTCTAAACTTTGACCAACATATGATTTAATTTCTGGATACTTTGCTGCTAAAGCTGGATCAAAATTAGATAACTCTGAAACTTTAAAATTTTCCATTGTATTATTAGCCGTTGGAAAAGGGATAATATTTTGAGATTTTTCGTTTTTTCCTAATTTTTTGGGTGCATTTTCTAGTGCAGATTTTAGACCATCAATATTTAAGGAATATAACTGGGGATTGTTAATAGAAAGTTTATTTTCTAAAACTTTCGTTCCTGCATTTCTTGCAGTATTAGTCCACAAAGAACCGGCTTGACCAAAGGAAAAACCGGTAACAGCCATAAAGGCGATCGATAATAGTTTTGTTTTCATTTTGTTTAAGATTTTAAAATTCGTTATTTTTTATTCCTTATTAAGGGAATCAAATGTATGAATTATTATGAAACAAAAAACTTTTTTATTATCAAATTTTAAACCTTTTTGCAATTATGTTAAAACTATCGTATTTCACTATATTTTTGAGATGAATGAATAAAAAAACCGACTCATTTTTGAATCGGTTTGTAATTTAAATAAGAAAAATAATTATCTAGAAATTTCTCTACCAATTACCAATCTTTGGATTTCTGAAGTTCCTTCTCCTATGGTACATAATTTAGAATCTCTGTAGAATTTCTCTACTGGAAAATCTTTCGTGTAACCGTAGCCTCCAAAAATTTGAATAGCATTATTACTAATTCTTACACAAGCTTCGGATGCATATAATTTCGCCATTGCACCTTCTACAGTCATTTTTTCTTTAGCATTTTTTAGATTAGAAGCTTTTTGAATTAATAATTCTGCCGCAGAAATTTCTGTTGCCATATCTGCTAACATAAAATTCACTGCTTGAAATTCATTAATAGCTTTTCCAAACTGTTTTCTTTCCTTTGAATATTGCAAAGCTGCTTTGTATGCACCTCTTGCAGTTCCTAAAGATAGTGCAGCTATAGAAATTCTACCACCATCTAATATCTTCATGGCTTGTTTGAAACCAGAACCAACTTCTCCTAGTCTGTTTGCATCGGAAACTCTTACATTATCAAAAATTAATTCTGCAGTTTCAGAAGCTCTCATTCCCAGTTTATTTTCCTTTTTTCCAGATGTAAAACCAGCTGTTCCTTTTTCAATTACAAAAGCAGTGGAATTGTTTTTTGCTCCAACTTCACCTGTTCTCGTCATTACAACAGCAATATCTCCAGAGATTGCATGCGTAATAAAGTTTTTTGCGCCATTGATAATCCAATCGTCGCCATCTTTTACAGCGGTAGTACTCATACCACCAGAATCAGATCCTGTGTTGTGCTCCGTAAGACCCCATGCTCCGATAACTTTTCCAGAAGCCAATTGTGGCAACCATCTTTGTCTTTGCTCTTCGTTTCCAAATTCATATATATGATTGGTGCATAAAGAATTATGTGCTGCAACTGATAATCCGATCGAAGGATCTACTTGCGATATTTCGTCTAATATAGTTACGTATTCATGGTAACCAAGGCCAGAACCACCATATTCTTCTGGAATTACGATACCCATGAAACCCATTTCACCTAATTCATGAAATAAATCTTTTGGGAAAGTTTGACTTTCGTCCCATTCCATTATGTTTGGTCTTATTTTTTTCTCTGCAAAATCTCTTGCTGTTTCAGCAATCATTTTTAGGTTGTCGTTCATAAAGTTGTATATTTTGTAAAGGTAAATATTTTGTAATAAATAGAAAAATTTTAGTTAAAAAATCATTTATTTCTCAAAAAAAGAATTTTAATTTAAAGGAAACCACTTTCTATAGATATAAATCATCATCAATAGCCAACTGTAACCCAAGCAAAATCCTGCTAAAACATCACTTGGATAGTGTACACGTAGATAAATTCTACTGATACCAATAGCGATAGAAAGTGAAACTATCAAAGTGATCAGTGTTAGTTTCAAAAATTTCGGAAGTTGGGTTAGCCAAATTAAATAAGCAATTGCGCCATAAAAAACGAAGCTAAAAGTAGCATGTCCACTAGGAAAACTAAAACCATCTTCTGAAAATAATAAAGGATAGGGAGGTCTTGCTCGCGCAAATATATTTTTTAAAACTACTAATAATATAATGCCTCCAATTCCAGAAATAAACAGAAATATTGCTTTCTTTTTCTGTTTAATTATAAATAATAGCAATACCAATGCTGGAAAGAAGAACTTAATAAAAGTTGGGGAAGATAAATTGGTAATTGTTTGAACAATTTTATCCAATCTTTCATTTCGGATAAAATTTTTAAATAATGAAAAAATTGTCTCATCAAAGTAAGTTTCTTTTTCTAGAACGATCTCATCTGTAATCAGAAATATAATCCACAAGGAAATAAAAAATAAAGCTACAGAAATTAATAAGTAAATAGATTTATTTAAATAATAGTTTTTTAAAAAGTACCCAATTTTTTTCATTGAAAAGAAAAATTTTCTTTTGCAAAAATAACGTTTTGTTCATATAGAATTAAAACCTTTTTCCATTGTAAATCCGTAATTTTGCATATTACAATTATTAAACATGAAAAAATCTTTATATTTTCTCTTATTGATGCCTTTTTTTAGTCTAGCACAAATTCCTACCGGATATTACGACGGTACAAGTGGATTAACTGGTTATGCTTTAAAAAATAAAATTAGTCAAATAATTTCTGCAAAACATTATGCTTATAATTACAGCGATGTTACAGATTTTTACGCCACCACAGATATTGACAATATTTACGAAAACGATGGAACAATTCTAGATATTTATTCAGAAAATCCTACTGGACCAGATGCTTACAGCTATACTCCAACACAAATTGTTGGTACTGCTTCTGCAGAAGGACAGGGTTTTAATAGAGAACACGGGATGCCACAAAGTACCTATTATGGTGTTTATCCAATGTATTCTGATATGAATTATTTGATTCCTGCAGATGCGTACATCAACCAGAGAAGAAGTAATTATCCGTATGCAAGAAACAACGGAAACAATAGATTGTTCTCGAATGGCAGCAAACTAGGAAATAGTACAACTCCAGGATATTCTAATTTAGTGTACGAACCTATAGATGAATTTAAAGGCGATGTTGCGAGATATTTATTATATTTTGTGACGAGGTATGAAGGTTCTTTAAAATCTTTTAATCACCAACTTTCTACGTGTCCACTTGATGGGAGTGAAGAAAAAGGATATGAAGATTGGTATATCACTATGTTGAAAGAATGGAATACTCTGGATCCCGTTTCACCGAGAGAAATCAATAGAAATAATGCTATTTTTAATATAGAAAAAACCAGAAATCCATTTATAGATCATCCAGAATGGGTGAATATGATTTGGTCTGAAACTGCAGATGCAATTGCACCACAAGCTCCTGCTTTACTTATCAATAATGGAATTGGTGAATCTTTTGTTAAATTATCTTGGCAACAAATTGCAGATACAGACTTTCTTGGCTATCAAGTTTTCCAAAATGGAAATTATATTGGTTACACAAAAACAACCAATTTTGTGGCAGATCGCTTAACGCCAAATACAACATATAATTTTACGGTAAGAGCGTATGATAAAGGATATTTGCAATCTGTAGACAGCAACGTATTATCAGTTTCTACGGTTGGTGCAGATATTCTCGCAAAAGATTTGATGATTACAAAATACATAGAAGGATCTACAAATTCGGGAAGTAATCAATCCAACTCTGCTATAGAAATTATGAATAAAACTGGACATGATGTTGTTCTAAATAATTATCATTTGTCCATTCAATTTAAAGGAACTGGAACTACCTATTATTTTAGCGGTAGTTATATGCTAGAAGGAACTTTGGCTCCGAATGAAAGAAAAGTGATCATCAATCCCTTTGCTAGTTTTCCAAATTACACCGTAGACCAAGCAAATTTCGTAACTGCAGCTCCACCATTAACTTTCACTGGGACGCAATATGTAGAACTTGCTTACGCTACAAAATATTTGAAAACAGTTTCCACAAATAATTATGATATTTATTATACAACAGTAGATGCTATAGGTTTTAAAGATACTTCAAACACATTAAACAATCAATCTTTATATAGAAATATGGACGTTACGGATCCAAGATCAGATTTTACAATTTCTGAATGGACGCAACACCCAAACGATTATACAGTAGATTTAGGTACAGATTCTGTCCTGAATGTTATTGAATTTGCGAATGAAAATCAATTTATCATCTATCCAAATCCCGCTCAAAACGAAATATTCTTAAAGGGTAACGATTTACAAAAAATAACAGATGTGAAAATTTATGATGCAACTGGAAGATTACTACTTTCCGAAATTGCACCTTTTAGAAATAAAAAATCCATCAATATTTCTAAGTTAAATGTTGGCGTATACTATTTGCAAGTAGCTGGTAAGAATTTAAAATTTATAAAAAATTAATACTTCAATAAAAATTTACATATGGTATTTAGTAGGATTAAATTGATAAATTATTAAAAACTAGGTTAATCGGCCAGAAAATGTTCTTTTTGATTTCAAAAGATGTATTTCATTAGATCATCATTTTTAAATGAAAAAATTTAATAGTGCTCAAAATATTTTCGTGCGAATTTACATGGATGTTGATTTCTAAATATCATTCCATCCTATTTTTGGTAAAATTATCCCTAAATTTGCAGCCTAAATAAAGATATGGAAGAAGAATACAAATCCCTGAATTTTATAGAACAAATTATAGAAGAAGATATCGCAAATGGTTTACCTAAAGACCAATTGCGTTTTCGTTTTCCACCAGAACCAAATGGTTATTTGCATGTTGGGCACACCAAAGCCATCTGCATTAATTTTGGTTTAGGCGAAAAATACGGCGCACCAGTAAATCTTCGTTTTGATGATACCAACCCAGAAAAAGAAGAGCAAGAATTTGTAGATTCCATCAAGAAAGATATTGATTGGTTGGGTTTTAAGTATGATAAAGAATTGTACGCATCAGATTATTTTGATGAATTGTACAATTGGGCTGTTGAAATGATAAAAAATGGAAAAGCCTATATAGATGAGCAAAAGTCTGAAGCTATTACCGAGCAAAGAAAAACCCCATTTGAAGAAGGTGTAGATTCACCGTTCAGAAACCGACCTGCTGAAGAAAGTTTAAAACTTTTTGAAGGCATGAAAAATGGAGATTTTGAAGTGGGAGCAATGAGTTTGCGCGCAAAAATAGACATGAAATCGCCCAATATGAATATGCGCGATCCTGTAATGTACCGAATTTTGAAAAAAACGCACCACAGAACTGGCGACCAATGGAAAATCTATCCAATGTACGATTGGGCACATGGCGAAAGTGATTATCTAGAGCAAATTTCGCATTCCCTTTGTAGTTTAGAATTTGAAAATCATAGACCTTTGTATGATTGGTATTTAGACCAAATATATAAAGATGGTACCGTTAGAAATAAACAGCGAGAATTCGCTAGAATGAATGTCTCATACCTGATTACTTCTAAAAGAAAGTTGCAAAGATTAGTGGAAGAAAAAGTGGTAACAGGTTGGGACGATCCTAGAATGCCAACAATTTCTGGTATGCGTAGAAAAGGTTATACGGCCAATTCCATCAAAAATTTTATAGAAAAAGTAGGCGTTGCAAAACGTGAAAATTTGATTGATATTGCTCTTTTAGAGTTCTGTGTACGCGAAGATCTCAATAAAGTTGCTAATAGAATGATGGCGGTTTTGGATCCTATAAAATTAATTATAGAAAATTATCCAGAAGGCCAAGAAGAATGGTTGGAAACAGAAAATAACCAAGAAGATGAATCTGCGGGACTAAGAAAAGTGCCTTTCAGCAGAGAATTGTATATAGAAAAAGAAGATTTTAAAGAAGAAGCCAACAAGAAATTTTTCAGATTAAAATTAGGTGGAGAAGTTCGTTTGAAATCTGGCTACATCATTAAAGCAGAAAGGGTTGATAAAGATGAGAACGGAGAAATCACGACTATTTATGCTACTTATGATGAAAAAAGTAAATCTGGAAGTGGAACTGAAGAAAGTTTAAGAAAAGTAAAAGGAACTCTGCATTGGGTTTCTGCAAAACATGCAATTCCATTGGAAGTGAGAATGTTCGAAAGATTGTTCACCGTAGAACAACCAGATGCAGAGAAAGAAACTGACTTTTTAGAATTCGTAAATCCAAATTCAATGACGATTATAAGTGGTTTTGGCGAACCTGCTTTAGCAGAAGTAGAGATCGAAAAAGCTTTGCAATTTCAGCGTTTAGGTTATTTTGCGAAAGATAGAGATTCCTCAGAAAATAAATTAATATTCAACCAAACGGTTACTTTGAAGGATGGTTTTAAGCCAGAATAATTGATTTTTTTTAATAATTTTTTCTGAATATTTATTATCTTACTTCAATTTATCAAATAAGAACAAGAACTATATTTGCAACAAAATTTAATATAAAATATGAAATACCTAATTTTAATCGCAACATTTTTTACAACGTTTGCGATGGCACAAAACAAAAAAGTAACTTCTTCAACCATCAATTGGTGGGGTTATAAAGTAGCAAAAACTGCAGCATCTTCTCACACCGGAACTATTGATTTAAAATCTGGATACTTCGTAGTGAAAGGAAAAAGTGTAACTGGTGGAAGTTTTGTTTTCGATATGAATTCGCTTACATCTACAGATCTTTCTGGCGGAACTTTAGAAAAATTTAATGGCCATTTAAAAAATGGAGATTTCTTTGAAACAGAAAAATTTCCATTAGCAAGTTATGTGATTACCTCTATTTCTAAAAGTAATAATGCAGCTTTTCCTTTTATGATTAACGGAAATCTAACTGTAAAAGGAATTACAAAGAAGGTTTCTTTTCCAGCAAAATTGACTCTAGGAAAGGTTTTGACTTTAGAATCTGATAAATTTAGTTTCAATAGACAAGATTTTAACGTAGAATATCAATCTGCAATGAAGGACGTCGTTATTAAAAATGATATCGATATGAAAATCAATTTGACAGCGAACTAGATACTAATTATACTATATCAATTGCCACTTTTACACAGAAGTGGCAATTTTTTGTTTAGAAATTATATCCCCAACAATTATTTTGGCATGAATTCTAGAATTTTCTATAAACCAAAGATGCGTATCTTTTCCACCACAAACCACACCTGCCAAATATAAATTTGGAATGTTAGATTCCATAGTTTCATCACTATAAATAGGTTTCAGATTATTATCTTGCAATTGTATTCCAGCATTTTTTAAAAATTCGAAGTTGGGCAAATATCCCGTCATCGCAAGTACAAAATCATTTTCTATTTCTAAATTTGCTTCATTTTCATCTTTGAAAATAACCGAATTTTCTGTAATTTCTACAATTTGTGAATTAAAATAAGCTTTTATGCTACCTTCTTTTATTCGATTTTCAATATCTGGTTTCACCCAATATTTTACACTTTTAGAAAACTCAGAATTTCTGATAATCATGGTAACGTCTGCACCTTTACGATAAGTTTCCAAAGCTGCATCTACAGCAGAATTGCTAGAACCTACAACCACAACTTTCTGGTTTGCAAATGGATAAGCTTCTTTGTAATAATGCAGTACTTTTGGTAAATTTTCACCTTTCACATTCAGCAGAACAGGGAAATCATAAAATCCTGTTGCTATTACCACATTTTTTGCTTCGTACTTACCCTTGGAAGTTTCTATAAAAAAATTTTCACTTTTAGTAATTTTTAAAACTTCTTCATACAATTTTATATTAACATTTTTTTGTCTCGCAATTCCTTGATAATATTCCAAAGCATCTTGTCTGCCTGGTTTTGTAGAAGTTGTAATAAATGGAATTTGCGAAATTTCTAGTTTATCTGCTGTAGAAAAAAACTGCATATACAAAGGGTAATTGTAGAGTGAATTTACAATCGTTCCCTTTTCTATGATCAAATAAGACAGTCCCTCTTTTTCCGCTTCTAGTGCACAATTCAACCCAATTGGTCCAGCTCCAATGATAATAATATCCCACATTTTTTCTTCCATTTCATTATTTATTTAAAGTTTGCGCCAACTTTTCTGTTAGATTTTTTCTACTAAATTTAGAAATATCCTTTTCAATCGCGAGAGAATTTCCACTTTTCCAATCTTCGTATCGTTCTAAAATAAATTTTTCTAAATTTAAATCAGCTTCCAGAGAAAAATGCTTACCAGAATTTGTTTCTTCTAAAATTTTTGCAACATCGCTATTTTTTGGACCAAAAGATAATACAGTATTTCCTGTTTGCAAATATTCGAATAATTTCCCAGGGATAATTCCCGCAGAATTTTCATTATTAAAATTAGTTATAAGCAACATATCCGAATTTTGCATTTCCAATACAGATTCCGAATGGGGTAGGTAATTCAAATTATTAATAAAATTTTTTAATATTGAATTTTCTAAATTTGATAAAATATTTGCGTCTATTTTTCCGACAAATTTTAATTGAAAATCTTTCCTGAACTCAGGATTATCATTTAAAATTTTAATTAAAACTTTCCAAAGTATTTCCGGATTTCGAAGCTGTTCTAAAACTCCGATGTAGCTCATTATAAATTTTTCATTTTTATTTTTAAATGAAGAATCAAATATTTCGCCATCAAATCCATTGGTAATACAAAATGCGTTTGCACCTTTTTTTCTAAAATTCTCGGCATCTGTATAGCTTGTTGCCAAAGTAATATCGGCAAAATCAAAAACTTGTTGCTCTAATTTTCTATGTTTTGCATCAGAACTTTTTGTCAATTTAAGATGTTTATAATAAGAAATTTCTGTCCAAGGATCTCGAAAGTCTGCAATCCATTTTAAATTTGGGAATTCTTTTTTCAGATTTAATCCAATCAAATTCATAGAATGTGGCGGACCAGTGGTTACAATGGCATCAAAATTATTTTCTCGCAAATATTTTTTCAAAAATTTCACAGAAGGTTTCACCCAAAAAACTCTGGCATCTGGTATGAAAAAATTCCCACGGATGAAGATGGATAGTTTTGATTTCCAGTTCTGGTTTTGTTTTAAATCAAATTGTCCGGCTTTGTATTTTTTATTGGCTTTCCCGAAAATCTCTGCAATTCTATAAGGTTCCCATATTTTAGTTTTAATGATTTCTAGATTATCTGGAACTTCATCTACCAAAGTGTCGTCTATTAAAGGATAACTCGGGTTTTCGGGAATGAATAGAGTAGGATTCCACCCAAATTCTGGTAAATATTTTACAAATTTCAACCATCTTTGTACACCTGGTCCACCTGCAGGTGGCCAATAGTAGGAAATGATTAAGATTTTTTTTGGTTTGATCACTATTTTAAATTATGAGAATATTTCAACTTATTTTTTAAATAAAAATATGTAAACAGTAAAAATTTTGAAAAACATCAACAGTAAAACAAAATAGTTTATTCTTTTATTACCAAATTCGGTACATTTTTATTACGATAAAGCAAAAACAATCCAGCAATACTCAACAATAAAAATAGGGCAAACGCAATCATAGAAATTATTTTTCCTTTTCCGATAACTTCAGGTTCAAAAACCATAGAAACAGTATGTTTTCCTGCTGGAACATATACAGATCTCAAAAGATAATCCGCTTTTATATATGGAACTTCTTTCCCATCGATAGAAATTATCCAGCCATATGGATAGTAAATCTCGGAAAAAACTGCCAATTGTGGCGTTTTAGATTCGCTGGTAAAAGATAAATAATTTGCTTTGTAATCATCAAGTTTCATCACCGCGGTAGAATCTTCTACCAAACCTTTACCTTGAAAATATTTTTGATCTTCTATATTAACGACTGCAGTTTTTTTGGTATCAACTTCACCTATTAAATTTAATTCTTCGTTCGCGTTCTTAGCAAATTTTATATCCGAAACCAACCAAGCATTTCCGTTAAATTCCGGATTTATCTGAACTTGCGGTTCTTCTAAAGTACCACCAATAATATATTTTGTATTTAATAAATTCAATATTAAAGAGGTTTTTGCACCTTGTATAGAATCTTTTGCAAAGAAATATTCATTAATTAAATCATCATATCTTCTTAATTTTACTGCGTGATAGCCACCAACGGAAGATTTAAAATAAGAAGTATTCGTTTCTCCAAAAGGATTGATCAATTGATTGAAAATCCTGTAATGCTTTTGATCTTTTTCGGCAATGGTTTCTAAAACCTTATTCACTCTTGCATTTTGTAGAATAGATTGCAATTCTTTATTATCGCCCACTTTTTCAACCACTAAATCAGAAATTTCTGTTTGAAATGGTTGCTCTGCAAATACAGAATCTACAAAATTATCTTCATTCAAATATCTTTGATTGACAGACCAAAGATCGAAAAAACTTACAAGACCAATAACAACTAATGCAACATTAGCATTCAGTTTTTTCTTTAAACCTAAAAATAAAGCTGCGGCAACGATTGCAACATAAAGAATTGCTTTTATCGCATCTGCACTAAACAATTTGTATCTTTCATCAACGAGATAATCCAGCAAAAATGGCGGTAGATAAGTTTTTTCATTATCTGTGTAAAAACCTAAAAGTGATTTTCCAAAAACTAATAACAAGATAGTAATTCCTAAAATTGAGCCAGAAACATAAAAAAGGATTTTCTTTTTATATTCTTCTGTTAATTTTTCGTCATTAAAAAATCTGTACAAACCGATAATGGCAATCAATGGAAACAATAATTCTACAACAACCAAAATAGAAGAAGGTGCGCGAAATTTATTGTAAAATGGTACAAAATCAATGAAAAAGTCGGATACAATTTGAAAATTACTTCCCCAAGCTAAAAGTATCGTCAGAATAGAAGCTCCTAAAACCCAATATCTATATTTTTTCCATCCAAAGAAAAATCCTAAAATTGCTAAAAATACGACAACTGCTCCTTGATACGCTGGACCAGAAGTTCCTGGTTGATCTCCCCAATAGGTTAAATTTCCAAAACCTTTGGAAACTCTATCCATTTCTTGTTGAGATTGTACATTTTCTTGCACCATTTCTTGGATTCTCGTCATCATTGCTTCTCCTTCTGGTTCGTTGGATCCACCTCCCATTAATCTAGGAATAAAGAGATTTAAGGTTTCCAATTTTCCATAGCTCCACATCAAAATGCTCTCTTTGTCCATTCCATTTGTAGAATTTCCAGCATCTTTATTTTCTAAAATTTGCTTTCCACGTACGGTTTCTTTCACATATTCTGCATTTGCCATGATGCGCTGAGAATTCATCCCAACTCCTAATATAAAGGCAAAAGCAACAACTGCAGATGAAATAAAAAAATGTTTTAAGGGAGTTTTTTTCTGTATAGCTCTTACTAATTCAGATAAAAACAAAAATCCTAATCCTAGGAAAAGATAATACGTCATTTGTGGGTGGTTTGCAGCAATTTGCAATCCCATAAATAAGGTAGTAACAATAAAACCTACAACATAATTCTTCCTGATGTAAACCAATAAAATCCCAGCAAGGAGTGGCGCAAAATAAGCAATGGTATGCACTTTTCCATTATGTCCGGCTGCAATGATGATATAAAAATAAGTAGAGAGACCGAAAAATGTAGCTCCCAAAAGTGCATATCGCCAATCTCGGACCACCACCATTCCCAAAAGGAAAAACCCTGAAAAAAGTAGAAATAAGTAATTAACTGGTTTTGGTAAAAAATTTAAAACATCATCAATTTTTTTGATGATGTCTCCTCGAAATTGTGATCCCATTTGATAAGTTGGCATGCCACCAAACATACTATCACTCCAGTAGGTTTCTTTTCCATTTTGATCTCTAAAATCTAGCAGCTCTTTCGCACCTCCTTTATATTGTATAATATCGTGCTGAAAAAGTTGTTTGCCAGAAATCACAGGATTTGCATATAAAAACCCAATGATAATAAACAGTACAAGAGCTCCTAAGCTAAATAGAAGATTTTTATTTTTTTTCATATTTATCTTCTTTTACTTCTTCGTAATCTACTGTTTCTGCATCCCATTTTACATTTTGGTTGATGCTATTTTCTTTCTTTTCGTTTACATTTTGATTCGGCATATTTTGTCCGAAATAGTTGTAAAATTTATTAAAGAAAATTCTCTTCAAAATATTCCAAGTGAAAAATATAATGATCGTCGCTAGAATTAATAGTATTAATGTTTTTACCATGGTAAATGTTTAATAATTAAGGATTTACAATTACAGAAGAATTTGTAGTCGTCGTCATACTTTGCGATTGCTTGCCATCATTGATGGTTTCTTTCTGAGTCGTTTTCACATCTATATTTTGATTGACGATCCAGCCAGAATTTACATCAAATTTTAAGCTTCCATTTTGGCTAAAATCTGAACTTATACTTCTTGTAACACCGTTCATCGTGTTTTTTTGATTTTGTTTTGGAATCCCACCTGTTAGCGTAATTTCCGCAACACCATTTTCTATTTTCTTTAATGTATAGTTGGTTGTCACTTTCACTTTTCCGTCTGCAGATGCATTTTCGGATACACTCCATTTGTCACCAATTTTTGCACCTTTTTTTGGTAAAATCATGATGTTTTTGGAAAATTGCTCGGTAAGATTTTTTTCGTTGAATCCTGATTTCGATTCTGCCAACAATTGTTTTCTGATGTTTGCATCTTTCGTAAGACTATTGATGGTTGCAGAAAATTTGGAGTAAGCCGGTTCAAATCCAGTTATAGAAATAATTTTACCTTGCTTGCTCATTTTCATATTCAATTTATTGCCTACCATTGCTTTGTCCAGAGTCCATTTGTTTTTAAGACCTTCTTCTGTTGGAGCTGGTTTTTTGGTATCTACACTCACCGTTTTTCCTTGTGCAGTTTGCGAAGTTTTTTTTGATGCAAAATTGATGGTAATATCATAAATATCCTGAGCAAAATTATTTACAGTAAAATTTACTTCATCTGTAGTTTCTCTCGTCATATTTTGTTTTTCTCCATTAGGAGCAACCGCAGAAATAGATTCTTTTTGAAAAGTAGTAAAAGGGTAGGTTTTACCTTTTTCTAAATTAAAATTTTGCACAAAATAACCTGCAGAATCTTTGATGGCAGCTTTGGCAGACATTTCTTTTATCATTTTGATAGAATCTGCTTCATTTGCAACTTCAATCTTTATCGTATCTCCTGTTGTAGGATCTATTTTTGTGATTGTTTTCGCCTCCTTTTTACAAGAAATTATTGCTAAAGAAAGTACGAAAAGTACCGTAATTTTTTTCATCTAATTTTTTTATAATACAACTGGTAATTAAAAACTAATAATTGTTTCAATTTTAAATATTTTCAGCTAATGTAGCTTCCCATCTTTGTCTGGTAGCTTCATAAAGCAATGCTCCACAGGCAACAGAAACATTCAAACTTTGCGTTTTGCCAACTATTGGCAGTTTTATTTTTTCTTCCGCTCTATGCAAAACTTCCTTAGAAATTCCCGTTTCTTCATTTCCCATCACTATTGCGCAAGGCTCTTTCATACTTACTTCAAAAGCTAGCTTTTGGGCTTTTTCTGTAGCTGCAAAAACTTTAATTCCAGATTTCTGTAGAAAGTCAACCGTATTTGCAAGATTTTTTTCTTTGCAAATTTTTAGGTTATAAATTGCTCCGGCAGAGGTTTTTATAGCATCAGAATTTATGGGTGAATTTCCTTTTTCTGGTAATACAATCGCATCTATACCTACACATTCCGCAGTTCTACAAATAGCACCAAAGTTTCTAACATCCGTTAATCTATCTAAAATTAAAATAAATGGATTTTTTCCTGCCTCAAATAATTCTGGCACAATAGATTCTATAGAATGAAAAGGAACATCGGAAATAAAAGCAACCACACCTTGATGGTTTTTTCTCGTAAATCTGTTCAATTTTTCAATGGGAACATAGTTTGCGCGGATTTTATTTTTTGATAATGCAGATTTCAATTCTGCAAAATTTTGCCCTTGCAATCCATTTTGCAAAAATATTTTATCAATAGTTTTTCCAGCTTCTAAAGCTTCCATCACAGGTCTTAACCCAAATATAAAGTCGTCTTTCATTTGTAATTTTTATTGTTTATAAAATCATATATAATCGGAAAAATCTTCATAGGATTTCTTTTTAATTATATAGATTTCATTTTATTTCTAAAATTGCTCGCCAATTATAGCGCGCTTTTGTGCCATTGCATATCCTAAATGCAAGGATTCGTGAATATTATTAAATATAATTGCATCTTGTATATTTTTCAAATCCATTCCAAAACTTGTGGTGTAAGGTGTGTAATCTGAAAAGAAATCTGCATCATAATCTTTCATCAAAATTTTTGAAGTTTCCGTTAAAAGAAATCCTAAATCTTCAACTTCTGTTGCAGAAACTTCTGATGTTGGTAAAGTACCTTTTTTATAATTTTCTACCCAATATTTGTCTATTCTGAAAGGATTTCCACTTAAATAATAGTGCAAAAGCTGCTCAGTTGCAACAGTATGCGCAATATTCCAATAGATATTATTGTTATAACCGTCCGGAATGATAAGCAAATCTTCCACAGAATTTTTTTGAAGAATATCTAATAAATTCTTTCTAATTTGCAGATGCACTTGAAAATGATAGTTCATATTTTCAAAATATTATGCGTCAAAAATAGCGTAATTAAGTGAAAATTACAAAAGTAGAGGAGTGACAATCATAAGTGTCTATAAAATAATGCAACACATTTTTTTTATATTAATACATTGCAATTTATAATTAAAGTATTGATAGACAAAACTTTACGGTATAACATTATAGATTATAGCAGTATTCCTTATTAATAATTAAATTTTTACTTTAATATTTATAAATGCTTTTAACAAACTTTAACTCAAATTTATTACTTGTTGTGTTGATATTTGCTTGAAATTATTAGAAATTTACGCAATAATTAAAGTAAACAATGTCAGAATTACATCAATCAGAAGATATTCGCCAATTAACAGAGAAAATAAAAGAGCAAAACTATTATTTTACTTTATTAAAAACAGAGATCAACAAAGCAATTATCGGTCAAGAATATATGATAGATCGCTTGTTGATAGGACTTCTTGGTAATGGTCATGTACTTTTAGAAGGTGTACCTGGATTGGCGAAAACTTTAGCCATAAAATCTCTAGCAGAAGCTGTTGATGGGCATTTCTCTAGAATACAATTTACGCCAGATTTGCTTCCGGCAGATGTTGTAGGAACACAAATTTTCAATATAAAAGACAATGATTTTTCTATAAAACGCGGACCAATATTCGCAAATTTTGTATTGGCAGATGAGATCAATCGTGCTCCATCCAAAGTACAATCTGCACTTTTGGAAGCTATGCAAGAAAAACAAGTCACAATTGGAGATGAAACCATGAAATTGCCGAACCCATTTTTAGTTTTGGCAACTCAAAATCCTATTGATCAAGAAGGTACATATTTATTACCAGAAGCACAAAGCGATCGCTTTATGTTGAAATGTAAAATAGATTATCCAGAATTTGAAGATGAAAGGAAAGTAATGAGGATGGTTTCTACTTCGCATCAACCGAAGATTAACCCTGTAATTTCTTTAGATACAATTACGAATGCAAAGCAATTGATCAATCAAATTTATTTGGATGAAAAGATTGAAAAATATATTTTAGATATCGTTTTCGCGACAAGATTTCCACAGGATTATCAACTTTCAGATTTAAAATCTTATATCAGTTTTGGAGCTTCTCCGAGAGCTTCTATAAATTTAGCTATCGCATCCAGAGCTCATGCTTTCTTGAAAAATAGAGCATTTGTAATACCAGAAGACGTGAAAGCTGTGGCAAAAGATATTTTAAGACATAGAATAGGATTGAGTTTTGAAGCCGAAGCCGAAGAAATTACCTCAGAATTTATAGTTGATAAAATTTTGAGTAGAGTACAAGCACCTTAAGAATTAGTGATAAAAGATTATTGATGAATGATTTTAAAATTCAATTATCATGTAGCAATCATCAACTATTTTTCAAATATGGAAATAAAAGACATCATCAAAAAAGTAAAGCAGATAGAAATCCGTACCAGAAGGAAAACGGAAGCTTCTTTGATGGGTTCATATCATAGTGCATTTAAAGGACAAGGAATGACTTTTTCGGAAGTCCGTCCTTATCAATTTGGCGATGAAATTCGTAGGATTGATTGGAATAAAACCGCAAGATTTCAAGAACCTTTCGTGAAAGTGATGGAGGAGGAGCGGGAATTGACGATGATGTTGCTTGTAGACATATCTGCATCAATGGATTACGGTACAAAAACGCAGCTGAAAAGAGAATTTGTGGCGGAAATTGCAGCTACCTTAGGATTTTCTGCTGCTGGAAATAATGATAAAGTTGGCGTGATTCTTTTTGCTGACAAAGTATACAAAGTAATACCACCAAAAAAAGGAAGAAAACACATATTATCCATTATTAGTACAATTCTTTCTGCAGATTATATTCCAGCTAAAAGTAATATAGATGTAGCACTAGAATATATGTTGAGTGTATTTAAAAAGAAATCTTTGCTTTTTATGTTTTCAGATTTTGAAGATGATTATAGTTTGAAAATTTTGAGAATCGCCTCAAAAAAACATCAATTTTTAGGCTTAAGGATTTATGATGATAAGGATAATGAAATTCCTGACATCGGATATACCTTATTTCAAGATGTAGAAACTGGCCGACAAGTCTGGGCAAACACCAGTAGCAAAAGATGGCGCTATCAATTTGCGGAAGCTCAAAAACAAAAATTAAAAAAAATAAAAGAAGATTTTGAAAATTCTGCTTCAAATTTCTTAAATATAAATACTGGAGAAGATTACTCTAAATTTCTTTATCAATATTTTCAAAAAAAATAACTTTCAATGTTTAGAAATACAAACATTACAAAATTTACGATTGTAAGTTTTATACTTTTTTTTCAGTTATTTTCTAGTCAGACCTTAGGTTCTAGATTAGATAAAAACACACTAGCTCTTGGTGAGGTAGGAACTTTCACCATTAATATTTCAAATTTAAACGGAAAAGCTGTACAAATTGCACCAAAAAATGAATTGCTGCCTTTTCATTTTGAAGAAATTAAAGATAGTATTTCTACAACTTCAGAATTTTATGAAAGGACGATAACTTTTGCCGTTTTTGAAGAAGGGAAATATACTATTCCTGCAGTGAATGTAAAAGTTGGTGGAGAAATTTATAACACTATTCCGTATGAAATAGAAGTAATTAATACGGCGAAGAAAGATGATCAGATTTCTGATATCATGAATAATAAGAAAGTAGATCTTCAATTCACAGATTATTGGGAAATGTACAAATGGTACGTTTTGGCTGGTTTAGCTATAATTGCAAGCATATTTGCAATCATTTTCATTATTAAATATGCAAAAAAACAAAAATCTTCTCCAAAAATTACCACCAATTTAACTTTGAAGGAATTAAACGCTTTGCAGAAGAAAAAATATATCGAAAATAATGAATTTCGCTCTTTCTATGTAGAATTTATAGATATTACAAGAAATTTCATTGCGACTCAATACCATATTCCCGCAAACGTTTTGCTTACAGACGATTTGATAAATTTAATGAAGAAAACGAACAGCATTTCTCCAGAAAATGAAAAAGCATTGGAAGATATTTTTTTAAGAGGAGATTTGGTAAAATTTGCAAAAACTTTCCCAGATCAAGCAGTGATGCAGCAAGATTTTGAAATCGTGAAACTATTTGTGCAAAATTCTACCAAAGATTTGGAATTAGACACTTTAAGAAATGGCGTATGATATGATGATGCTCTCCATATTTAACGCAGAATTTCAACAGCCTTGGTTTTTACTTTTGCTGCTTTTATTCATTCCACTTATCTTAAAAGACGCTGGAAAAAAAATAAAACGTGGAATCCTTGTTCCCACAACTCAAAATATGCAGGAAAACACAGCAATTGTTTTCATTATTTCTTTATTAAAAATATCAAAGTACATATTACTTTCTTGCTTAATTATAGCTTTAGCTAGACCAAGAACATACAGCACTTCCATAAATAAAGACGATACCAAAGGTTTGGATATCATTTTGACCGTTGATGTTTCATTAAGTATGCTCTCGCAAGATCTTGAACCAGATAGATTGACAGCATTAAAAGGAATTGCACAAAAATTTGTAGAAAAAAGAGTTAATGATAGGATAGGAGTTGTTGCTTATTCTGGTGAAGCCTTCACGAAAGTTCCTGTAACATCCGACCATCAAGTAGTTTTGGAAGAGTTGGAAAATTTGAATCCGCTAGAAATGGAACAAGGAACTGCGATTGGCGAAGGATTGACAGTAGCTGTAAATCATCTTAAAAATAGCAAAGCAAAAAGTAAAATCATCATTTTGATGACGGATGGTGTAAATACCATTCCAAACGCAATGGATCCTTTGGTTGCTGCACAATTGGCAAAAGAAAACGATATAAAAGTGTACACAATTGGAATAGGATCTAATGGTTATGCTTTGATGCCTACAAGAACGGATATTTTTGGAGATTTAGTGTTTACTGAAACGGAGGTGATGCTAGATGAACCAGGATTGAAAGATATTGCAAAAATAACGGGTGGTAGCTATTTTCGGGCAACTTCTAATTCTAGTTTGGCCAATGTATATGATGAAATAAATTTACTAGAAAAATCTGACGTGAAATCTAATAAATTGTATGATTATCAAGAATATTTTAAAATATTTTTATGGATCGCACTTTTCGTTTTGTTTTTAGATGCGCTATTGAGATGGGTTTTATTTAAAATTTTGAATTAATGAATTGGTATTTTGATGAACCTTTGTATCTAATTTTGCTGTTGCTTTTGCCGCTGTTTGCTTTGGCAATGTTTCGATTTATAAAATGGAAAAAACATAAAAAATCTCTTTTTGCAGAAACAAAATTTCAAGAAAAATTGTTTTCTAGTACGGGAAAATCTTCTAAAATTATACCGATTTTATATTTATTTGCGGTTCTATTTTTAATAATTTCCATCGCAGATTTATTAAATGGTACGGAAGAAGTGAAAACCCAACAAAAGATGAGTAATGTGATATTTTTGCTAGATGTTTCTAATTCTATGAATGCTGAAGATATACCTGCAAACAGACTTGTACAAGCAAAAAACATCATGCTGAACACCATGTCTAAAATGAAAGATGATAAAGTTGGTCTGATTATTTTCGCTGGAGAATCCACATCTTTGATGCCATTAACTACAGATTATGCAGCAGCAGAAACTTATATAAGTGGAATATCTACTCAAATGATGAAAGTACAAGGTACAGATTTTTTGAAAGCAATAAATAAGAGTGTAGAAAAATTTAAAAATGTACCAAAAGGTTCGCGAAAAATAATTCTTTTAAGCGATGGAGAAGATAATGAAGGAAGCGAATCTGAAGCTGCAAAACTTGCCGAAAATGAAGGAATCAATATCATTTCTGTAGGAATAGGAACTGTAGAAGGCGCACCAATACCAGAATATACTTACGGCCAATTAATGGGCTACAAAACAGATTTTAATGGAGAAACCGTTATTTCTAAAAGACAAACTGAAGCACTAGAAAATCTTGCAAAAAATACAGGTGGAGAGTATATCGATGGAAATAATTTAGAGGAATCTACCAATCAAATAATAGAAAATTTAAATAAAAAGAATACGTCTTCTGGTACTTGGGTAAAATCTCAGAACGCCGTTCATTATTATCAGTATTTCTTAGCAATTTCTCTATTTATTTTCTTTGTTATTTTACTTTTCAATCCTAAAAAAGATTTTAATATTTAATTAAAATTCGTCAAAAAAATAGAGAATTTAACAGAAAAAATCTTTTGTTATTTTATAAGATTTCATCAATTTCAGATAAATGTAAAGCTTATATTTTTTGGAAAATAGTCACAACATGATTAATTAATTGATGGAATTGCAGTATTTCTGCATTATTTACTCATACTTTAACCCAAATTTAACACTTACCATCTTTATTATTAACATATTAAGAGATAATTTTGCATAGATGAATTGTAAATCTATATTCTCCTTATTCATGATGCTATTTTGTGCAGGAAGTTTTTTTGCACAAAAAAGTTATGATGCTTTGATATACGAAGGAAATAAAGATTTTGATAACAAAAAATACGACGCTGCAACTTCCAAATATGCAGATGCAGTTCAAAAAAATTCTAAAGATTTCACAGCGCACTACAATCTAGGAAATTCACTCTACAAAACCGAAAAGTACAAGGAAGCACAAGCAGAATTTGAAAAAGCAGAGAAACTTGCATCAAATTCTCAAGATAAATCTGCTGCATTGCACAATCTTGGTAATGCATACATTCAACAAAAAAATCCTGAAAAAGCTGCAGAATTCTACAAGCAATCTTTAAAAAATAATCCTTACAGCGAGGCTACTAGAAAAAACTATGAAATTGCAAAATTAGAGCAAAAGAAACAGGAGCAAAAAAACCAAGATCAACAAGACAAAGAAAAAGAAGGCGATAGCAAAGACGACAAAAACAAAGGTGATAAAGGTAAGGAAGGAGATGAAAAAAAATCTTCGCAACCAAATGGTGAAGATAAAGACGAAAATGGTGAAGATCCAAAAGGCGATAAAAATAAAGAAGACCAGCGTGGAAAATTGCCCAAAGATTTGCAAAATGCAATACTAAACAGGTCTAAAAACAAAGAACAAGAAACTGCTAGAAAAATTTTAAACAAAAACGCCTATTCTATGCCAGAAAGCAATGAAAAGGATTGGTAATGAACAAAATACAATACATATTTTTCCTACTTGCGACAGTATTTTGCTACGGTCAAATAACTTTTGTACCATTAATAGAAGATAAAGTTTACAAAGTAAATCAGAAATTTCTGCTTACCTTTATTTTAGAAGTTAATAGTGAACATTTTGGAGATCAATCTAGCATAAAATTACCAGATTTTTCCAAATTTGAAAGATTGGGTAGTGGCTCTGAAAAAAATACGCTTATTTTAGAAAATTTAGCTGTAAATCAAATAATTTTTCAACAGGTTTTGTCTCCGAAAATTTCTGGTAAAGTAAAGATTGGATCTGCTTTGATAACTGTAAACGGTAAAATATATAAAACCGAGCCATTTGATATAATGGTGGAAGAGGCAGATAAAGTGGCAACTATAAATACTCCTACAAAAATAAAGAATGACCTTTATTTGAATTTAGAAATTGCAGATAAAGAGGTTTATCAAAATCAACCAACTGTAGCAGTGTTAAAGGCCTATTCTTCTAATATCAACAACTTTCGGAAGGTAAATAATGTGCGACTACCGATGCAAGATAATGTAGAATTTTCTACCATCAAAACACAAAAATCTGATATCGATTTAAATAAAGCTGCTCTTTCTTCTCAGATTTTAGCGGTCTTTTTAGTTTTTCCAGAAGAAAGTGGAAGTGTAAAAGTAGAATCTGCTTCGGCTAGTTTTAGCAAAATTGCAAAAAAAATTCTTTCAAACGGAGTGAAATTAAATGTTAAAAATTTACCGGTAAATGCACCGAAAGATTTCAAAAATGCCGTGGGTGATTTTAAAATAGATTTTGCTAAAAATAATGAAGATAAAATAGAAATTAATAAACCAATCAATGTAAGGTTAACCATTTCTGGTAAGGGAAATTTTAATAATATTCAACTTCCAATTATTAAAGACTCTGAACTTTACGAAGTTTTTCAACCGAGAGTAAGAAAAGACATTCATGCGAATGAAAAAGGTGTAAACGGAAAAATAGTTGCAGACTACATCATCATACCAAAAAAAACGGGTCCACTTTCTATTCTTACAGAAAGTTTTTCATACTTCAATCCAGAAGAAAAAAAATATATAGATTTAGGTTCTCAATCAATAGATTTGGATGTGAGAAGCCAGAAGGAAATATTAGCAGAAAGAACACCTTTAGAAATCGTAAATGCCTATTCCAATAATGTTTTAGAAACTGTAGATAATCCAGTACTAGAAACTAAAACTTTAAAATTAAAACAAAATAGCCACATCAATTGGTATACTTCTTTGCTAAATTTCATATTATTTTGCGCTATTATCGGGCTTTTGTTATTAATAAATAATTTCAAAAAAAATAAGAAAAAGAAAACGAGTAAAAATGTAAGAATTAATACATTTTCTGCACCAATTACAAACATTGGAATCAGTGATTCTGAATTACAAAATGCTTTTGGATATTTAAAAAGAATGCTGCGGGAAAAGAATTATGCAGAGATTTTCACCACCATTAAAAATATAGATTTAAATTTCAGAAATGCTTACAACACATCTGTTGACGACAATTTTGCTACAATACTTGAAAATGCGAAAGGCTCTAAAATAGCAGAAGAATATCGTACTCTTTTCCAAAAAATAGAAATGGAAAGATTTGCTCCCATAAAACTTGAAGATCAACTTGAAGAATTGGTGAATTCTACCATAATTTTCTTTACAAAGATTGCCAAATAATTAAAAAAATGTATTAATTTTGCGAAATATTTAATTTCACAAATTATGTTTGACTATTTTTCTTGGAAAGAAATTCTAACTTCTACGATGGTGCTTTTTGCGGTTATTGATATTGTTGGTTCTATCCCAATTATCGTAAGTTTAAAAAAGAAATTTGGACATATCGAATCCGGAAAAGCAACGCTGGTTGCAGGTGCTTTGATGATTGCCTTCCTTTTCGTAGGAGAAAGTATTTTAAAATTTATTGGAATAGATGTTAATTCCTTCGCAATTGCAGGTGCATTTGTAATCTTCATCATCGCGTTAGAAATGATACTCGGAATTCAAATACAAAGACATGGTGAAGCAACATCAGCATCCATCGTTCCTATTGCATTTCCTTTAATAGCTGGAGCTGGAACGTTGACAACAACTTTATCTTTGAAAGCAGAATTTCATGATATCAATATCATTTTGGGGATAATATTAAACACTGCCGTTGTATATTTGGTTTTAAAATCTGCAACCTGGATTGAGAAAAGAATGGGAGATGGTACGCTAAAAGTCATAGAAAAAGTCTTCGGAATTGTGCTTTTGGCAATTGCTATTAAATTATTTACCGCTAACTTTGCACAGCTATTTCAAAATTATGTTCATTTTTAAAATTTAAGTATAATGAAAACCATTTATAAAGTATTTTTAGCAATATTCATCATTTTCATCGGATTCAATTTGTATGCAATACAATGGGATTTAGGTTTTTTGAATGAGGAAAATACAACATTTATCATTTCTCTATCTGCAGCAATATTGGGAATTATAGTTGTATTTGTTCTTAATTTCATGAGCAAATTGAGCTTAAAGCAAAACTAGATTTTTTGCAATAGCTTCGGCTTTTAATTCTGTTTCTCGCCATTCTTTTTGTGGGTTGCTATCTTTTGTTATACCGCCACCTACAAAAAGAATTGCGGATTCTTTGTAAATTTTTGCGCATCTTAAATTTACGAAATAATATAGAAATTCATCAGTTTCTATTTTTATATATCCTGCGTAAAGTTCTCGATTAGAATTTTCAAAATTTTGGATCGCAGTTTTGCAAATCTCTTTCGGGATGCCGCAAACTGCGGGAGTTGGGTGCAATTCCGCGATTATATTTTCTATATTTTCCGGCTTTATTTTTAAGGAAAATTCTGTTTTCAGATGTTTAATATTTCCAGAAATATGATCTTTCGTTTCTGATTGATGCACGTTTTCTGAATATTTTTTTAGAATATCACTAATATAATTAGTTACTGTTTTTTGTTCTTCAATTTCCTTATTTGTCCAAGTTTCCGAGAGTGGAAGCGTACCAGCAACGCTCATGGTTTCAAATATTCCTGTTTTCTTATTGTACTTTCCAAGTATTTCTGAGAAAGCGCCAATCCAGCAAGTTTCATCTTTGATAAATAAATAGGAGAGCGCATTTGGAAAATTTTGCCTTAAATTTTTGAAGCTTTCTACTAATTTAATTTCTTTAAAATTAATTAATTTTCTTCTGGAAAAAACTAATTTTTTAAGTTCATTTTCATGGATAAAATCGATTACATCGGTAACTTTAGCAAGATATTCACTCTCATTAATAATCGAATCTTCATTTTTAAACTCTGGTAAATCTTTTACAGAAAAATTATTAAAAACATCTAATTTACTTTCTGTGTTCTTAATTTGTCCATAAAAATTCACTTGATTTTGTCCGTTAAAATCTATAAAAGAAACGGCAGAATTTTCTGAATTTTCTGCAACTGTATATATTAAATCTTGAAATGGAAGTGAAAATAAAATCATTTAAGCCAATTTACTATTCGGGATAATGTTATTCGTCATTGTGGTATGATTGATTAAATTTCCTTTTTCATCGCGGATTTCTATTTGAGAAACGTGCATCGTATTGCCTTTTCTAATGAAGCTTGCTTTTCCTGTAAGCATTCCTTTTCTTATTGCTCGTAAATGATTGGCATTGAGATTGGTACCAACCGGAGAAAATTTATCCAAATCTACATTGATTACAGATAAACAAGAACCCAAAGTCTCTGCCAAAACACAACTTGCACCTCCGTGTAAAATGCCATAAGGTTGGTGTACTTTACTTGTAACAGGCATTGTTGCTGTAAGAGAATCATCTTCCACATCCGTAAAAACGATTTCTAAAACAGTGCCTAAAGTTTCGCCCTTCCAATTGTTTAATCTATCTAATATTTCTTTCCTTTTGTCTGCTTCCATTATTTATTTTTATAATTTAATATTGAATTTTTAAATTCCTAGTATATTTTTGGATTCCAAGAATCTAAATTTTTTGCAATGATATTGTGTTTTATGAAATAATTTTGCAATTCTTCCATCACTTCTTCGTAAGTAGAGGTTGAAAGTTTTTCGTAGGAAATAGTATAGCCCATATACATTATTTTTTTATTGAAATCTCCAGATGCAATTGCAATAGGTACTTTTGCAGCCATTGCCATGTTATAAAATCCTTTTCTCCATTTTGGCACCCAACTTCTGGTTCCTTCTGGCGTGATGACGAGGCTAAAGCTACTTTTATCAAATTCATTTTTTACAAAATTGACAAGATCATTTTTTTGAGATCTATCAATACCAATTCCTCCCAAAGCTTTTACCAAAAATCCATACCAAGCCTTTGTGTGAGCATCTTTGATAATTATTTTTAACGGCTTTCCTAAGGACCAAAAAGCAAGATTTCCCAAAAGATATTCGCTATTGTGTGTATGTGGTGCAACGACTAATATGCATCTATCTAGCACATTTTTATCGCCGTGCAATATTACTTTCCAACCAACAATTTTGAGAATAAGCTTACCTAGAAATTTTTTCATTTAATGATTTTTTAAAATTTTATAAAAAAAAGTATAACCATAAAATGGTTATACTTACAAATATATCGAAAATAAATTGTGTTTAAAATAAGTTGCTAATGAAATTCATTACCACTACTGCTACTTCTAGAACTAATTGTATCATGATTTTTAATTTTTAGTTGTTATTAACCTATTGAAATTATTAACACCACGAATTTACTAAATTTATTATTAATCGAGCAAAAAATTGTGATTTTTTTATTTTTTAAGAGGAATAAGGCAAAAAGAATATAATAACAATTAAACTAGCATCTAGAAATTTCCCTTTGCACTTATCCACTCTCAAGAATTTTATTTAGTTTTGATAGAGACTTCTTTGTCGCCTGCTTTTATATTTATATTTACATCATCTCCGTTTTTACTTTTTTGAAGTTCTTTTTTGATGATGTCTGAACTCACTTCTTTAGGATATTTTTTACCATTAACGATGATGCTATCTGGATTTCTTGAATCATATTCGAAGTCATCTGTTTTTATTTTAATGATACCATTACCATAGGAAACTTCTTTTTCATCCTTATTATTATTAGATTTTTCTTCATTGTCGTCGCTTTCATCATCTAAGTAAAATCCATTCCCTTCGTTTAATCCTATTACCTTCATATTTTTAGGAACTACCAATTCATATCTTACATTGTAATCTCGCATTCTATCTTTGTAGTTATACATCATATAATTTGGAAAGTAGATTTTGTTGCCAGAAATTTCTACAGGTACTTTTAAATTTAATGGTTGGTTGTAACCATCTGCACTTTTTATAATCATTAAATAAGGTGCTTCTATTTCTTTTCTAACAACATCAATTTCTGGATAATCTTTCTTAAAAACTGTTTTTTTATCTGAATACACATTATCCCAAAAAGATTCAAATTGCGCAGGAATTGCAACTTTTTTCACATCTACCATCAAAGAATCTGATGTAGTATTGATGGCAATATTTTCTGTATCTTCATTTTTACCAGAATATTGAGATTCATATTTTGCAGCTGTAAATCCGATTGCAGCCAACATACCGATCCAAATAAATACCAATCCGCCGATTACATATCCCGTATAGTTTAATTTCGTTTTTGGGGAAAGCAACTTTATAGATATTAGGAAAAAGATAATTGCCGGAATTAAAGTGCTTAAAAAAGCAAAACCCATGGCCAAAAATTTCAAATTATAATCTTCTAAAAAGAAACCAATATTTGAGGGTGCATCTATCGAGCCATTTCCTAGCCAAGAAACTCCAAATATTGCAGCACTACCTACCAAACATCCAATACCTAGAAAAGCGAAAAAGGCTCCTACTAAATATCTGAAAATGGTACCAATACCTTTTCCAGTTTGATTAATGTATGGCTTATTTTCATTGTAAATTTCTCCAACACGTTGGCTGCTTTCGTTTGCAAATTTTACAATTTTATTAGATTCTTCTTTCAAGTTATCAAAATTGACAGGTTTTCCTTTCATTTTCAAAAAATCTGATGCTGTTTCCGCTTTTGGAAGCACTAACCACAGGATCGCGTACAAAACCAATATTAAAACTGCACTTCCCGAAGCAGGAATCATTATTAGAAATACAATTACCCAAATTGCACGCATCAAAGTCATGTCTAATCCCACATATTGTGCTAAACCTGCACAAACACCAGCAATTTTTTGTCTCTCTGGATCACGAAACAATTGTCTTTCTCCATTGAAACGGTTTTGTTTTTCTTCAGATTTTTGCTTCGTCTGATTTTCAGAGTAGTAGGCTTGTTCTTGCTCTTCTATTATTTCTGGTGCTCCTATTTTGGCAATAACTTTTTCTACATCTGCATCATTCACGACTTCACGTTTTTGCAGATTTTCATTAAAGATTTCCACAATTCTTATTTCTATATC
Source organism: Frigoriflavimonas asaccharolytica (assembly GCF_013294015.1). Lineage (GTDB taxonomy): Bacteria > Bacteroidota > Bacteroidia > Flavobacteriales > Weeksellaceae > Frigoriflavimonas > Frigoriflavimonas asaccharolytica. Next base: position 27,340 of record NZ_JABSNO010000013.1, on the reverse strand, counting down.
GTGCATTACTTCGTCTGCTTCATTAGCATCTAAAGAATTGCGAAGAGCAGCTAGATAATCACTTAATTTTATGTAGGCATGTTCTTCTATGGTAAAAGAAAAACCTGCGAGTCCTATTGAGAGTGTCTTATTCATGATATTTGTTTTTAGTAGTTTTTAGTAATTTGATTTACAGAAGTTGTCAATTCATTCCATGTAATTTGAAGTTCATCTAGAAATTTTTTTCCATTCTCTGTAACTTCATAATATTTTCTGGGCGGTCCTCCAGTAGATTCTTCCCATCTGTAGGAAAGAAATTCTGCGTTTTTCAATCTTGTAAGTAGCGGATAGAGTGTACCTTCCACTACATCTAGTTTCCCTTTTTTAAGTTCTTCTATCAAATCCGAAACATACATTTCTCTTTGATTGAGCAAACTCAGAATACAGAATTCTAGAATTCCTTTTCGCATCTGTGCTTTGGTATTTTCTGTGTTCATGATTATGTTTTAATTTTTTAATTAATAAAAAGCAATTGCAGTACTTTAATACTTTACTATGCAAATATATATCTTTTATTTAGTATTATGCAATACAAAGTACTGAAGTATTTAAAAATATTATTTAAATACTTGAAAATCAACATATTTAATTTAAATGATTTTATAGTATTCTTTTTATGGGTGGAAATAAATAGATAAATTTGATATAAATTGTAGCAATTTTAAATTATTTTTCCAGAAATTTTCAGAAATTATAACATTTCCTTATATTTGTAGGTAATCCTAAAACACAAAATGAGCATCATCCAAGATACAAGCTACACAGACGATAATATCCGCACGCTAGAATGGCAGGAACACATAAGACATCGTCCCGGAATGTATATAGGTAAACTAGGTGACGGATCTTCTGCAGATGATGGTATATATATATTATTAAAAGAAATTATTGATAATTCTATCGATGAATTTCGAATGAAATCTGGCAAGAAAATCGATATCAAAATTGACGACGGAAAAGCTACGATACGAGATTATGGTCGTGGAATTCCGCTTGGAAAAGTTGTAGATGCCGTCTCCAAAATGAATACTGGTGGAAAATACGACAGCAAAGCCTTCAAAAAATCTGTAGGTTTAAATGGTGTAGGTACAAAAGCGGTGAACGCACTTTCGGAATATTTCAAGGTAAAATCTGTGAGAGACGGGCGCGCAAAAATTGCAGAATTTTCTGGCGGCGTAATTACAATAGATACCCAAGAAGCAGATTCAACGGATAAAAATGGTACAGAAATAAGCTTTATACCAGACACAAGTATTTTTTCAAATTTTAAATTTCGGAAAGAATACATCGAAAAGATGCTCCGAAATTATTGCTATCTGAACCCTGGTTTGAAAATAAATTTCAACGGAACAGTATTCTTTTCAGAAAATGGATTGAAAGATTTATTAGAAGAGAATATGGAGGGAGAAACCAATTACCCCATCATCCACATCCGCGAAGAAGATATAGAAATTGCCATCACGCATTCTGATAAATCTCAATCCGAAACCTATTTCACCTTCGTGAACGGGCAATATACTACACAAGGTGGAACCCATCTAAATGCTTTTCGTGAAGCTTACGTGAAAACAATTCGAGAATTTTTCAACAAAAATTTTGATGCGGCAGACATTCGTAAATCCATAATTGCTGCAATTTCCATCAATGTAGAGGAGCCAGTTTTTGAATCTCAAACAAAAACAAAACTCGGCTCCAACGATATGGGACCAAACGGACCAACAGTTCGTACTTTCGTGATTGATTTCTTGAAAAGCAGATTAGATAATTTTCTGCACAAAAATTCTGAAATTGCAGAAGCTATTCAACGGAAAATTTTAATTTCCGAACGTGAACGCAAAGAACTTTCTGGAATACAAAAATTAGCAAGAGATAGAGCAAAAAAAGTATCTCTGCACAACAAAAAATTGCGAGATTGCCGCCAACATTACAATGATCAAAAGGCAGAGCGTAAATCTGAATCTCAAATCTTCATAACCGAAGGGGATTCTGCATCTGGATCCATCACAAAATCTCGTGATGTAGAAACGCAAGCTGTATTTTCTTTGCGTGGTAAACCGTTAAATTGCTATGGTCTTACAAAAAGAATTGTCTACGTAAATGAAGAATTTAATCTTTTGCAAGCGGCATTAGATATAGAAAATTCCTTAGAAGATTTGCGTTACAATCAAGTAATCATCGCTACAGATGCCGATGTAGATGGTATGCACATCAGATTACTATTAATAACTTTCTTTCTGCAGTTTTTTCCAGATTTAATTAAAAATGGACATTTATTCATATTGCAAACACCCTTATTTCGCGTTAGAAATAAAAAAGAAACCAGATATTGCTACACAGATGAAGAACGCATTAAGGCTTTACAAGAATTAGGAAAAAATCCAGAGATTACAAGATTTAAAGGTTTGGGAGAGATTTCTCCAGATGAATTTAAACATTTCATAGGAAAAGATATTCGTTTAGAACCGGTAGTTCTTGGAAAAGACAAGACTATTGAAGAACTTTTAGAATTTTATATGGGAAAAAATACTCCAGATCGTCAAGTTTTTATTTTAGAAAATCTAGTAGTAGAAGATAATGAAATAGATAAGAAAGAAGAATTGGAAACTTCTGAAAACATTTAAATTTATTTTAGTATGAGGTTAAGTAATAAAGGAAAAGCTCCACTTATCAATTTTATTCATACCTTCTTGGTGATGCTTCTTTTGGTTGGAATTGCTTTTTTTGTATTTGAAAGATATTTTTATAAACAATTGGGAGCTGAAGAATATTTAGTAATAATAATTCCTGCATTTATTTTAATGATTTTCTACGCAAGAGGAAAACAAATATTTGAATATGATAGTGATGGCGAAACATTGACGATTAAAAATAAACACATATTGCCCATGTTTTCTGACTCCTCATCAGATGAGTTTCCAAAATATAAGGTTATTTCTTACAATATATTAAATGCCCTTATTTTAAAAAGACTATATCTAACCATACATAGCAAAAAAAGCAATTCGATTATTTTAAAATATGATATTTCTGATTTATCACAAAAAGAGGTCACAGATTTGAAACATTCTCTAAGCAAAATTGCTTATTACAACAAAGGAAAAGGACAATATACAAGCCAAGATAAATAATAATGGACGAAGAATTACAAGAAGGAGAAAGCTTAAGAAAAGTATCCGGACTTTACAAAGATTGGTTTTTAGATTATGCTTCTTACGTTATTTTAGATAGAGCAATACCTTCCGTTTTTGATGGATTGAAGCCTGTGCAACGTAGAATTATGCATTCTATGAAAGAACTAGAAGATGGTAGATACAATAAAGTTGCGAATATTGTAGGAAATACCATGAAATACCATCCGCATGGAGATGCTTCTATCACAGACGCAATGGTAGGAATTGGGCAAAAAGAATTGCTTATCGATACCCAAGGAAACTGGGGGAATATCTTCACTGGAGATTCTGCCGCAGCTGCGAGATATATAGAAGCAAGATTGACACCTTTCGCATTAGAAGTTGTTTTCAACCCAAAAACTACAGAATGGAGCAAATCTTACGATGGAAGAAACAACGAACCGGTAGATCTTCCCGTAAAATTTCCGCTGCTTCTTGCACAAGGAGTAGAGGGAATTGGTGTAGGACTTTCTACCAAAATTTTGCCACACAATTTTAACGAATTAATAGATGCTTCAGTTGCACATTTGAAAGGTAGGAAATTTCAAATTTTTCCTGATTTTATTACCGGTGGTTTTCTAGATATTTCTGAATATAATGATGGTGCAAGAGGTAGTAGAGTGCGAGCGAGAGCAAGAATCATCCAGAAAGATAAAAATACGCTGCAAATAACGGAGCTTCCTTTTGGCAGAAATACTTCAGATTTAATAGATACCATCGTAAAAGCGAGCGAAAAAGGTAAGATAAAAATTAAAAAAATTGAAGATAATACATCTGATAAAGTTGAGATTTTAATCTATTTGCACAACGATATTTCTCCAGATAAAACCATTGATGCATTATACGCTTTCACAGATTGCCAGGTAAGTATTTCGCCAAATGCATGTGTAATTGTGGGCAACAAACCAATGTTTCTTTCCGTTTCGGATATTTTGAAGATGAATACGGAAAATACCGTTTCTCTATTAAAAAAAGAATTAGAAATTGAATTGCATGAATTGCAAGAAAATTGGCATTTTTCTTCATTAGAAAGAATCTTCATAGAAAATAGAATTTACCATGATATTGAAGAAGTTGAAACATGGGACGATGTAATAAAAACTATTGACGAAGGCTTAAAACCACATACAAAACATTTACTCAGAGCCGTAACTACAGAAGACATTCTACGCTTGACGGAAATTAGAATAAAAAGAATTTCCCGTTTTGATTTAGATAAATTTAAAGAAAACATCATTGCGCTGGAAGATAAAATAGAGCAGTGTAAACACAATTTGGCACATCTAATTCCGTATGCGATAGATTATTACCTAAATATTCAAAAAAAATACGGAAAAGATAAAACCCGATACACAGAATTAAGAATTTTTGATACCATAGATGCAACAAAAGTTGCTGTAGCCAACGAAAAATATTACGCCAATTTTGCAGAAGGATTCGTAGGAACTTCTCTTCGAAAAGATGAATTTTTGTTTGATTGTTCAGATCTAGACGATATCATCACCTTCCGGAAAGATGGCGCAATGCAAGTGGTAAAAGTTGAGCAGAAAACCTTTGTGGGCAAAGATTTATTGCATGTAGGATTGTGGAAAAAGAATGATGCTCGCACCGTATACAACATGATTTACAGAGAAGGACGAACAGGTGCCGTTTTCATGAAACGCTTCACTGTAACATCCATCACCAGAAATACAGAATATCCGTTGGCTTCTGATGTGAAAGGTTCTGAAGTTCTTTATTTCTCTGCAAATCCAAACGGAGAAGCAGAAGTTGTGAATGTTCTTTTAAAACAAAATGCCAGAATTAGAAAATCTAAAATAGAAATAGATTTTTCTGAACTCGCCATTAAAGGTAGAAATTCCAAAGGAAATCTGGTCAGCAAATATCCCGTGAAAAAAGTGGATATGAAAGAAGAAGGAGTTTCTACCTTAGCACCAAGAAAAATTTGGTTTGATGAAACCGTGAAAAGATTAAACGTGGATGCACGCGGAACTTTGCTCGGTAGCTTCAAAGGAGAAGATAAAATACTGACTATCAATGCAAATGGCGAAGGGAAACTGATTTCTTTTGAACTAAGCAACCGATTTGACGACGATTTTCTCATCCTAGAAAAATGGAAACCACAGCAACCAATCTGTTGTATTTATTTTGATGGAGACAAAGAAATTTATTACATCAAAAGATTTGTAATGGAAAGTACAAATAATGTGCAACCCATAATTTCTACAGAACATCCAAAATCTTTCATAGAACACATCATTACTTCTAGTAATGCACAAGCAGAACTAATTTTTGCAAAAGTAAAAGGCAAAGAAGCAGAACCAGAAAATGTAGATTTAGATGAATTTATCGCTATGAAGGGTATAAAAGCAATTGGAAATCAATTGACTAAAGAAAAAATAAAAATCATTAATATCACTATTCCAGAACCAGAAGAAGACATAAATGATGGATTTGAGGAGATAGAAAATGCACAAGATAGCAACAGTTCTACTGATCAAGATTCCGAAGATGACGAAATCCCTGAGGAAGGATTGCAGGGTAGTTTATTTGAAGAAGACAATTAATTTTAAAATATTTAATGGATACAATATTAATCATAACCATTGCTATCACAGCAATCATCAGTTACATAAGTTTCGATAAAAGAAACGGCTATTTTGAGAAATATAAATTTAATGTAAGTGCAATATTATACAAAAAAGAATACATCAGATTGCTTTCTGCAGGATTTCTACATGCAGATTTTATGCATTTAGGATTCAATATGCTGACGCTTTATTTCTTCGGACCAATTGTAGTAAGCGCTTTTGGAGATGTTGGTTTCGTAGTTACCTACATCGGATCCATACTTTTAGGAAACATATTTTCCTTATTTTTATATAAAAATCAAGGTTGGTATTCCGCAATTGGTGCAAGTGGAGGAGTTTCGGGCATTTTATTCGCTTCAATTGCGATGTATCCGATGATAATGATCAACTTTATAATTCCCGGTTTTGTATTTGGATTCCTCTATTTTGCATACTCTGTTTACGCCATGCTCAACCCAAAACAAAATGATAATATTGGTCATTCAGCACATTTAGCCGGCGCATTTTTCGGCTTGGTTTATGCGGTTAGTTTGCAACCAGAAGTAGCCATGAGCAATGCAATTTATATTGGGGTAATGGCGCTTCCGCTATTATATATGGGTTATGAAGTTTTTATTAATAAGAAAATCCGTTAATTTTTTTGGAAATATAAAGGTTTTTTCTCTTTTGAAAAACTTAGCCTGCTATCCATTACAATCTTTTTCACCTCGTTTTTTCAAACGAGATAAAAAAGGATTTCCATTTCTATCAGGGTTAGAAGAAAAGATATCGTTTTTTTCAAATGAAGTATTGTACTTCAAAATTCACATGAAAAAGTCTAATAAAACGCTTCAAAACCAATAGTTAGTACTTCCGTAGGAAACCTAACGGAGTGCTTCGACGAAGTCAATCTTTGCGCTGAAATTCCTAGGGAATGACAACTTATGCGTATAAAATCTATTTTATATTTATATTTGATGTTATACTGTAAAAATTTGCTTGCAAATTCTTAATGTTTCTTAATTCCTTCACCAAATCTTAATGGTAAAAAAAATTCAGCAAACTTTTGCAAAATTTTGTATTTCATTTCCAAGCAAAATCTTTTGTAAATTTCGTAGTTAATATGGAAAATTTGCTTGCAAATTCCTAATATTTCTTAATTCCTTCACCAAACCTTAATGGTAAAAAAAATTCAGCAAACTTTTGCAAACTTTTGTATTTCATTTCCAAGTAAAATCTTTTGTAACTTTTGTGGTTTAAAAAGAAAATTTGCTTGCAAATTCTTAATGTTTCTTAATTCCTTCACCAAATCTTAATGGTAAAAAAAAAATTCAGCAAACTTTTGCAAACTTTTGTATTTCATTTCCAAGCAAAATCTTTTGTAACATTTGTGGTTTAAAAAGAAAATTTGCTTGCAAATTCTTAATGTTTCTTAATTCCTTCACCAAATCTTAATGGTAAAAAAAAATTCAGCAAACTTTTGCAAACTTTTGTATTTCATTTCCAAGCAGAATCTTGTGTAACTTTTGTGGTTTAAAAAGAAAATTTATTTGCAAAAACTTAATATTCTTAATTACTTCACCAAATCTTAATGGTGAAAATATTCTCAAATTAACACATTTTCAAGTCCTCAAATTTTCTTTCGCCTCTTCAAATTCATCACCACAATTGCAGCTATAATCAACAAAATCCCAATCCATTGCGAGAAAGAAACATGTTCATGCAAAAGAAAATACGCCATCAATACAGAAACAGGCAATTCTAAAGAAGAAACAATACTTCCCAAACCAATTCCTGTCAACGGAAAACCAGCATTTAGCAAAAGCGGCGGAATCACTGTTCCAAAAAGCGAAAGTATAATCGCCCATTTTGCAAAAATCTGAAAATTAAATGCTTTAGCATTAGAAAAAATCCCCATTGCTTGATCAAAAAAAGGAAACTGATTTGGCAAAATTTGCGTCAATAAAGTGAACAATACCACCAAAGTTCCCCCACCAAAAAGCATATATAAACTTCTTTGCGCAGAAGAGATATGTGTGGCAATTCTATTCGCCGTAAACATCGTTGTCGTAAACGAAGCTGCGGCCAAAAGTCCAAAAAACAAACCTAAAGGATTTAATTTTACAGAAGTATTTAGCAAATTTGTTGCTAATGCTGTACCTATTAAAACGATGACTACAGAAATCATTTTTCGAGCAGAAGGCAATTTTTTGTCCAAAATACTTTCCAAAACTACACCCATCCAAACGGTTTGCATCAGCAAAACGATGGCAATGGAAACAGGAATATCAAATTTTACTGCTAAATAATAGAAAATACTCGTCATTCCAGTAGAACTTCCAGCCAACATCAATTGAGAAACATTTTTTTTTGAGGCTTTTACTGTCGGCGTTTTGGCTTTATTTTTTAAAAATAAATTGATGATTAACATTCCAATAATACCAAATGCGAACTGAGAAAATGTAATTTCCGCTGTTGTATAACCTTCGCCATAAGCCATTTTTACAAATGTTGCGAGCATTCCATAACTTGTAGCACCTAGTGCGACTAATAAAACGCCTTTCAGCGTTGTGTTTTTTACCATGATTTTTTATAAAGCCGACAAAGGTAAGTTTTTTATAAGAATCAAGAGGTAAGATTCAAAAACAAGATTATTTTACACCAAATATAAACCGATCATTACCAGATAAATCTTTCAATAATTCTGAATGAGAAAAATATTGAAACAATTCTAGAGTTTCTTGTCCCAATTTTTGGTTAATTTCCAAAAATAGAAGTCCACCATTTTTTAGGTGTTTTTTAGAATCTTCGGCTATTTTTTTGTAAAAAATTAGGGCATCATTGGTAGGAGAGAAGAGCGCAATATTGGGCTCAAAGTTTTTTACGCCATTTTCTATTTCAGAAATTTCATCTTTTCCAATATAAGGTGGATTTGAAATTATAACATCATAACGATCCACCATTTCTGAATGTAAATAATCTTGCTGCAACCAATTTATTTCCACATTTAAATTTCTAGAATTTATATTTGCAACAGCCAATGCATCGCTAGAAATATCTAGTCCAGAAACTATTGCATTAGTAAATTTTTTCTTTAATGTGATTGGAATTATTCCACTTCCCGTTCCAATATCCAAAATTTTTATGTCTTTAAATTCTAGATGCTTGATATTTAATTCTTGTATCTTAAAAATCGCTATTTCTACCAATTCCTCTGTTTCTGGTCTTGGTAAAAGCACATTTTCGTTCACAAAAAACGTTTCACCATAAAATTCAGCTTTTCCCAAAATCTGTTGATAAGGAATTCCAATTTTCAGGGAAGCTATAATTTCTAAAAATCTTTTATATGTTGCCGTATCTACAATAAAATCCGGACTAAGTTTCAGTTCAACTTTATTTAATTTCAGCAATTCTTCGCAAAAAATTGCTACCAATTCTGCTATTTCAGTTTTGGAATAAATTGAAGTTAATTCTTCATCAAATTGTTTTCTAATGGCGTAGACTTGCATCATTTCAATAGATTTATCTTGTAAATACCAAGCAATTTTCTGTAGAAAGATCTTCTGCAAATTGATAATTTTCGTAATTAAAAGATTTTACATCATCCAAATTTTCACAATTATTTTCGGCGCAGTATTTTATTACTAATCCTCTCGCATGCTTTGTATACACTACTATTTGCTTCGGTTTCCCAGATTTTAATTCGTAGAAATGAAAGTTGATTACTTTCCCTTTCAATTTTTTTTCATCTAAAACTTTGTAATATTCTGCGCTAGCCAAATTAAGGATAAGTTCGTTTTTCTTTAATTCTTTGTTGAAGTTTTCAGTTAACATTTCTCGCCAGAAATCGTACAGATTTTTATTAGCTTCAAACTCAAAATTTCTACCCATTTCTAATCTGTAAAGCATTATTTTGTCGGATGGTTTTAGCATTCCATACAAACCCGACAGCATTCTAAAATTATCTTGTAAGTATCCTAGTGCTTTATCATCTAAACTTTGTGCATCTAAACCGCGATAAACCTCGCCTTTGAAGGCAAAAAGTGCTGCGGTAGATTCTTTTGCGTTAGGTTTTGCGTTCCAATTTTGGTTCCTTTCCCAGTTTTCATCTGCTAATTTTGTAGAAATATCCATTAAATTTTTTAGATAATCTGGAGATTTTTCTTTCAAATATTTTTGAATTAAAGTTGCCTCGTTAATGAATTTTGGAGTAGAAAATTTTGGAAGCTTGGGATTATTATCTACAGACATTAATTTAGCAGGAGAGGAAAGGATTTTCATTTTTAAAAGTTTGGATTTTTTTTTGCAGAAAGAAAAAATATCTGCAATAGAAATTATTATTCTTTTTACAAAAATAGTAAATATAGATTGAAATTCAATCTATAACTAGAGCGGATTCTTATTCTACCTTAATTGCAAAAAAGAAGCAAATGGAATTAAACTGATATTACAAAATTCCTTTTCCCTGTCGCAAAATTTCTGGCTCGCCACTTGTTAAATCCACAATTGTAGAGGCAATATTTTCTCCATAACCGCTATCAATAACGATATCAACAAGATGATCATATTTTTCTGCAATTAATTCTGGATCTGTAGAGTATTCTATTATTTCATCTTCATCTCGAATACTGGTTGAAGCGATAGGATTTCCCAATTTCTCGACAATCATCTGCGGAATGCTGTGATCAGGCACTCTAATTCCCACCGTTTTTTTGCCTTTGTATGCAAGTGGTAAATCTCGATTAGCTTCCATAATAAAAGTGAAAGGTCCTGGAATATTATTCTTTAAAATTCTAAAAGTGGAGGTGTTGATGTCTTTTGTGAAGTTCGAAAGATGGCTAAGATCATTACAAATGATAGAAAAATGGGCTTTTTCTAATTTAACATCCTTTATTTTCGCTAATTTTTGCATCGCTTTTAGGTTGTTGATATCGCAACCCAAAGCATAAATTGTATCCGAAGGATAAATAATGAGACCACCTGACTGTAAGGTTTTTACCACCTCTGCAATGAGACTTTCTTGCGGATTATTTTCGTAGATTTTTAATATTTTTGCCATGTGTAAATTTACAAAAATTTAAAAATATATAAAGTTTTTGCAAAAATATTTGCAATAAATAAAAATAATTGTACATTTGCACCACAAAATCGCGGGGTAGAGCAGTAGGTAGCTCGTCGGGCTCATAACCCGGAGGTCGCACGTTCGAGTCGTGTCTCCGCTACAAAGTAAAAGAGAATCATTAATTTGGTTCTCTTTTTTTATTTTTAATATGGAAGAGTTTGTAGTTTACGTTCTTTATTCAGAAAAGTATAAAATTCATTATACTGGTTTTACTTCTGATTTAATATCTCGTTTTAGATCTCACAATTTGCTTTCGAACAAAGGCTTTACAAGAAAATAAAGACCTTGGCTTGTAGTTTACGTTGAGTTTTTTAATAATAAAAAAAATGCAATTCAAAGAGAGAAGTATATAAAAAGTGGTGCAGGTCGTCAATTTTTAAAAAATAACTTGTGAGCTCATATCCGCCAAAGGCGGACGCACGTTCGAGTTCCGCCAATGGCGGACTACAAAGTAAAAGAGAATCATTAATTTGGTTCTCTTTTTTTATTTTTAATATGGAAGAGTTTGTAGTTTACGTTCTTTATTCAGAAAAGTATAAAATTCATTATACTGGTTTTACTTCTGATTTAATATCTCGTTTTAGATCTCACAATTTGCTTTCGAACAAAGGATTTACAAGAAAATATAGACCTTGGCTTGTAGTTTACGTTGAGTTTTTTGATAATAAAAAAGATGCAATTCAAAGAGAGAAGTAATTTAAAAAGTGGTGCAGGTCGTCAGTTTTTAAAAAATAGCTTGTGAGCTCATATCCGCCAAAGGCGGACGCACGTTCGAGTTCCGCCAATGGCGGACTACAAAGCAAAAGAGAATCATTAATTTGGTTCTCTTTTTTTATTTTTAATATGGAAGATTTTGTAGTTTACGTTCTTTATTCAGAAAAGTATAAAATTCATTATACTGGTTTTACTTCTGATTTAATATCTCGTTTTAGATCTCACAATTTGCTTTCGAACAAAGGCTTTACAAGAAAATAAAGACCTTGGCTTGTAGTTTACGTTGAGTTTTTTAATAATAAAAAAGATGCAATTCAAAGAGAGAAGTATATAAAAAGTGGTGCAGGTCGTCAATTTTTAAAAAATAGCTTGTGAGCTCATATCTGCCAAAGGCGGACGCACGTTCGAGTTCCGCCAATGGCGGACTACAAAGTAAAAGAGAATCATTAATTTGGTTCTCTTTTTTTATTTTTAATATGGAAGAGTTTGTAGTTTACGTTCTTTATTCAGAAAAGTATAAAATTCATTATACTGGTTTTACTTCTGATTTAATATCTCGTTTTAGATCTCACAATTTGCTTTCGAACAAAGGATTTACAAGAAAATATAGACCTTGGCCTGTAATTTACGTTGAGTTTTTTGATAATAAAAAAGATGCAATTCAAAGAGAGAAGTATATAAAAAGTGGTGCAGGTCGTCAATTTTTAAAAAATAGCTTGTGAGCTCATATCCGCCAAAGGCGGACGCAAGTTCGAGTTCCGCCAATGGCGGACTACAAAGTAAAAGAGAATCATTAATTTGGTTCTCTTTTTTTGTGCGTTGAAGCGACATTTTTTGAGGATTATTACTATTGAATAAGTATATAATTATGCATTCTAATATCCTATTTTCTAGTTTTTAGAAAATTAAATCTTTTTTATAGGAATTGTAATTTATTGTTGTATATTTGCAAAACAAAATCGCGGGGTAGAGCAGTAGGTAGCTCGTCGGGCTCATAACCCGGAGGTCGCACGTTCGAGTCGTGTCTCCGCTACAAAGGAAAAGAGAATCATTAATTTGATTCTCTTTTTTTTATGCGGTGAAGCGAGATTTTCGGAAGGTTTGTTGCATTGCTTTTTAAAATTAAAGTAGAAAATTAAAGTAGAAAATTAAAGGAAATTAGCAAACAATTTAGAATATAAAAAAACAAAAATTGATTTCACACTTTATAAATTTTTATCAGATTGATACGAAGGATATTATAAATCTGCACCATTAATGATAGATAAAGAATACTAAAATTATATTGAAGCCCAGTATAAAAATATCCAGTCTATTGAATAATAAACTGGATATTTTTCTTTAATGGTACATTCAAAAACAGAAGAAAATGTGTTTCTAAAGCATTTACAATAATTTGATATTATCTTTATACAAAATTCAATCTTGAATTATTTTGGTACATTAGATTTTTAATAGTAGATTTTTAAAAGTTTGAATTTTATTTTTCTATTCTCAAAAGTTTAAATTCTCGCGGAGATAACTCTACAGCTTCACCGTTTAAACTTAATTCGTAACGCTCGGTATCTATTTTCAGTCCGCCAAAACTTAAGACGTTCTCTATTTTTTCTTCCTCATTAAATCTTTTGAATAGGGGAGAGAGGTTTTTTTTGAATCTAAGTGTCTCAACCAAATTAAAACCATTCATTTTTGGCAACATAATATCTATGATTATCAAGTCCCAAGTTTTCCTGATATAGTTTTCTAAAACTTCTTCTGCATTTTGGCAATGAGTAACAAAATATCCATTTTCAACCAAACCTTTCACCAAAAATTCAGAGATTCGGGAATCATCTTCTACAACCAGAATCTGCATAATTTTAAATTTGTTGAATATTAATTCAACAAAAATACTTTAATTACTCAATAAATCAAACCTAGTAAATTTGAGAGTGCTACTTTTTATAAATTTTTATTATTTAAAATTATTCAGAAAAGCTGTAAGTAAATATGTTGCAGTATTTTGGAAAAAAAATAGAGAATCATTAAATTGACTCTCTATTATTTTGAAAATTGGAAATGTAAGAATTTTATTTATTTCAAATTTTGTGCAATTTCTTTGCAATCTATTTGTTTTAAGGAATGTCCACCTTCAAATTTCACCTGTTTTGCAGAGGTGTAATTTCCATCTTCATCTTGATTTCCGATACCTTCTTGCAGTTTTTCATTTTTCTTCAAAAACCAAATTTCACGAGTGGAAGATGTTCCTTCAGAATTAAAAACATAGATTAATTTTAAAGTATCTCCGCTTTTAAAACCAGATACATCACCAGTAGAATTATCTTTTTCAGCGTTTTTATAATTTAATTTTCCAGTAATTGTTCCTAAATTATCGCTGATTTTTAAGTAAACAGAGTCATTTTTCATATCATCAAAATAGCACAATGTTGGAATTTCTTCAATATTAATATCTGAAGAATTTACAGTTTGAGAATCTTGCTTGATATCTTTGATATTAGAATCCTCTAATTTTTTGTTGCAAGAAAATGCCAACGTTGAAGCCGCAAGTAAGAAGATAAAATTTTTCATAGGTTTTGTTTTTTTATAGTTAATAGATTTTGATATAGCACTTCAAATTTTCAAGTGCTAAGTACAACGTAAAGATACCAAATTCAAATATTTAATTCAAATTTGATATTCAGAAAATTTAATTAAGATCAACAAATTATAAAAATAGTGCCTCAGTAAAAATGTCCTATAATTTATATTATGTTAAATAGAATCAAAAACAACCAGAGAAATTGTATTAATCCTTCCTCTGGTTTATGTATTTATTAAAAATAAAATCTACAATCTAAATTCCAACTTAACGTTGAAGAATCTTCCTGTTAAATTTACTGGTACTGGAAATATTGTACTGGAATTCACATCTGTGATCCAATTGTTTGCAATCGTATTGTAAATATTAAAGGCGTTAAATATTTGAACTCCTAAAGTTAATTCATCAAAATTACTTAAAAAACCATAGGAATTATTATTTTCCTTACTATCTACAAATACGTAGGACAATCCAATATCTACACGCTTATAAGAAGATAAAGTTTTTTCAAATAAGTATGGATCTGAAAATAATGGCGATCCTGTAGGCAATCCCATTGCGTAAGTTCCTGTAAGATTTACCCGCATTTTCGGAAAGCTAGGCATATAATCTTGATAAAATATGGCAAATCTAAAATTTTGATCCGTCGGTCTTGGAATATCTCCTTTATTATCTATATTTTCGAAAGATCTTGCATAACTTGCAGACAACCAAGAATCTACACCTGGTACAAATTCACCATTTAATCTTGCGTCTACCCCATAAGAATATCCTGTAGCATTATTCAAACCTGTATATCTAATTCTCACATTATCAAGATAATATGGTATTAAATTATCTAATTTTTTATAATATAATTCTGTTGTTAGTTTAAATGGTCTTTCATACATTTCAAATTCATAATCATTTGCGACGATGATTTGAGTAGATTTTTGAGACTTAATATTGGGATTGAAATTGCCTTCTAAATCTTTAATTTCCTTGTAAAATGGTGCTTGATAATAGATTCCTCCAGCTACACGAAACAGCATATCTGCATCCCAATTTGGTTTTATGGCAAATTGTGCTCTTGGCGAAAAAATAGTTTCATCATTAAAATCCCAATGCGCAACTCTTGCACCTGCATTAATATTCACCTTACTGCTTCCCCAAAACATTTTGTGAGAAAACTGCAAATAAGCCGAAGTTCTAGTTGGTTGTATATTATTATCCCCCCGAATGAGATATTTTAAATCTAAATTACCATCATTAAAATCTCTTGGACCAGTAAATGGTCTTGGAACGCTATATCCGATGGAATCTTGCAATTTGTACTCATTGGTAAAGTCGCGTAAACTTTCCCTTTCATATTTACCACCAAATTCAAAATTTGTGTTCACATTTAGCGCATATTTTGCACGCAGTTGTGCACCATACGTTTTCACCAAAAGATCATTTCTTGCGTTATCTATTTGTCCACCAACATCATAAGATACTACAGGTTCTCCCGTTGCAGGATCAAAAGCTTGCAATCTATAAGCTGATGCTATTGTATAATATTCTCTTTCTCTATTTTGGTATGCAAAGGAATTAAGAGAAATATTCAGTTTTTCTGTAGGTTTGTAATTGATGGAAAATGTACCCATCATATTTTTATATTGATCGTCTTCTCTACCGTTGTAGAAAATATCAACTTTCAAGGGTTGCAACACAGAGCCGAAATCCACTGTTTTTTGCTTCGGAATTACTTCAAAATCATTTTTAGAATAGATACCAAGAAAAGAAAGCGACAATTTTGGAGAAATATGATAATTCATATAACTTTGAAAATCTACATATTGAGGATTAAAATCCGTTTCGCCTTTTTGGGTGTTTAGAAGTAGATTGGTGTTTCTATATCTTCCAGAAAAAAGTACATTAAATTTTTTATTTTCTGTAGCAAAACCTGTAGAAAGTCTGCCTCCTATCAAACTTGCTTCTCCAGAAACTTCAAATTTTGTAGGTTCTCGATAATAAATATTCAAAGCGGAAGACATTTTGTCACCATATTTTGCTTCAAAACCACCGGCAGAAAAATTCACAAAAGAAACCATATCCGGATTGATGATGCTCAAACCTTCTTGTTGAGAATCACGAATTAATTGTGGCCGGTAAATCTCAATATCATTGATGTAGACAAGATTTTCATCATAATTTCCACCACGAACCATATACTGCGAAGAAAGTTCTGAATTAGAATTTACGGATGGCAAAGTTTTCAGCATTCCTTCTATACCTCCCGAAGCAGAAACTATTTGTGAAGCTTCTCTCGCATTAATTCTCACATTGGTAAGATCTGATGTACTACCACCTTTTCTTTGAAAAACTACTTCTTCAATATATTGAGTTTTCAACGTATCTTTTTTTTGCGCAAAAAATAGCGTTGGTACAATGGATAAGGTGCAAAATATATATTTCTTCAAGTGAAAATGTTTTAAGGTTTAAATTTAAGAATTTAATTATAAAATTGCTTCTCGAATTCTGGTTAATTTTGCTAGGAGATTTTCTAGCTGATCTAGTTGCAGCATATTGGCTCCATCAGAAAGTGCCACTTTTGGGTTTGGGTGCGTTTCTATAAACAAACCATCTGTTCCTACAGCAATTCCAGCTTTGGCAATAGTTTCTATTAATTCTGGTCTACCTCCCGTTACACCAGAAGTTTGATTGGGCTGTTGCAAAGAATGCGTAATATCTAAAATCACAGGTGCATAGTTTTGCATCGTTGGGATTCCACGAAAATCTACCACCATATCTGTATAGCCAAAAGAATTTCCTCGTTCTATGATGGCTACTTTTTCATTTCCAGAATCTGTAATTTTTTCTACTGCAAATTTCATCGCCTCAGGAGAAAGAAATTGCCCTTTTTTCAAAGAAACGCACTTTCCAGTTTTTGCGGCAGCGACTAAAAGATCTGTCTGGCGAACCAAAAAAGCGGGTATTTGCAATACATCTACATAGTTTGCCGCCCACTCTGCATGGTGGTTTTCATGAATATCTGTTGTTGTTGGAATGTTAAAAGTTTCGCCAACTTTTTTTAAAATTTCCAAAGATTTCTCCTCTCCAATAGTAGTAAAGGAATCTACTCTGCTCCTATTTGCTTTTTTGAAACTGCCTTTAAAAATATATGGAATTTCATATTTATTGGTTATTTCCAACACTTTTTCAGCAATTCTCAGTGCCATATCTTCGCCTTCTATAATGCATGGACCTGCAATAAGAAAGAAATTTTTTGAATTTTTGTGGTGGATATTTTCTAGGTATTGGATCATTTTTTTGTTTTTAATTCAGCTTCTAATTGCTCAATAGTTGTTGTGTATTTTCCTTTTGTAATATTTTTTTTATAGATATCTATCCATTTTTGAACATTTACAAAATCTTGCGCGATGTAATAGTTATTCAATAAATTTGCGATACTCTCTTCTAGATATAATTTAGTTTTAAAACTATTTAAATTCTTTTCCAAGTAGGCAGAAGTTTCTGGTAGTTTTTTTTGAGAAGATAAAGAGTAAATCTTTTCTTTTATCATCAATTCATCATTAAAGCCTAATTTATCTGCTTCTTCAATTATTTTTTCTGCTTCGGAAAATTTCCCCAAAGCATTGTTTGCAAAAGCAAGCTCGAAATAGAATTTTGCAGATTTATAATTTTTCGCATGGAGAACGAGTAATTTTGGCAAAGCAATATCAGACATTCCTTGTCCGTTCAAAATACTTAATCTATCTACCAAATCTTCCACAGTTGGTATTTCTGTGTAGTAATTTTTCAACCATTCTGGAGATTTATCAATATTGAATTTAATTAATCTTTCATCAGAAAGTTTTGCAACTTTCAATCGTAGATTTTGCCAGCGGATTTTGGTAGCTCCAGTTTCGTCGGCTTTTTTGTGCAGCAAAACACCATTTTTTAGTTCAAATGAATCTCCAAGTTGCAAAGTGTAGCCGGCAACATCATCAAAATAAAGCATTACAGCATACAATTCCGTACTATTTTCATCTTTTGGAGGTAGTAAAACCCATTCTTTCTCTGTTTCAAATATGGGAGTATCAAAGTTGATATCCTGCGGCAATATTTGCTTTTGTGCAGAAAGAATATTTGCTGCCAAAAGTACAAATGCGCTAATTAATATTTTTATTTTCATAATTTATTTACAATTTTCTCAATAGTATTCAAATTTCTAGAAGTCATTTTATCTTTAAAATTTTTCTTGCCCAATACTTTTCCAAAATCAGAATCTAAAGTTAATCCTTTTTTTATTTGCCAGTAGAAATTAGTTTCTATTAATTCTGCAAATTCACCATCGGTTTTTTTTCCCGCATCAAATGTAGAAAGCAAATCTGCCGCTACTCCATTTTCTGATATAAAATAATAAATATGAAATTCAGCATTACTTTCAAACGGATTTTTTGTAATTATATTTTCAATTTCTTCCTTTGTTTTGATGAATATATTGGCATCATACCTGAAATAATCCGACAATGCTTTTTTCAAAATAATGCTTAACTTATCAGAGCTTAAGCTAGATTCAAACAAAATATTTCCTGTTGCCAAAACCGACGAAACTTTTATCATTCCATTTGCTTCAAAAACTTTCCGCACTTCTTCCATTTTCATGCTCGTACCATTCACGTTTATGCCGCGAAGAAATGCACAATATTTCATATTTAGTTACTAAATTTATTAGCAGAATCAAGCTCTATTTTTGGCTCTTGAATTTTGATTCTCTCATACAAATTGTAATCTGTGCCAGAAGGTTTTAGATGGTACATCTTTTCCAAAATTGGATATTCACTGCTTAAACTATTTTTGATTCTAAATTCTTTAATTAATTGATAATGTGATTTATAAAACTCAGAATTTTCAGCTTCGAAAAGATTTTTATATGCCAATATATATTTTGGTTTTCTATTCTTTGCTACATTTAATTTGTAATTTTTTCGGTCTTTTTTAATTTCCGTCTGCAATTCTTTATCTACCAAACCAACTTCGTCAATCGTTTTCAGCTGGGAAAAATAAGGAACATAACCAGCAGGTTCTAAGAAGATGAATTGATTTTTATCTTTCTCGTATTCGTTCAAAAATAGACCAATATTTCTACGGTAATTCCATTCGCCATTTCCTGTTGCAATAGAATGTACCGTTTGGAAGGCCAACATTGGAAGGATGTAAAAGACAATTAATAAAGATAGCCAGAGATATTTTTTCTTATTTATTTCTAAAATAAAAACCAAAATCGGTACAAAAAGCAAGATTTGTGGAATCCAATAATACCAATCAAACAAACTTTTTTGCGAGATAAAGATCATCTGTTTGCTCCAGCCAAAAATGAAAATAATCCATAGAAAATAATTGCGGTTTTCTTTTACTTTAATTACAATTATGAATGCTATCAACTCAAACAAAAGAACAATGACGGTAAATAAATTGAAATCTCCTGGAAGTTTGAGCATTCCCCAGAAATTCCCGTAATTCTGCAGAAAATATTCCCAATTTTGAGCTGCTGTAAAATGACCTTCATAGGTCAATTGTTTCGCAACAATGGTATTATTCACAAATTCATTAAAATAGAAATAATTAAAAGATAAAAGGACAGAATTAGCCAAAATTCCACCTAAAACATATACCCAATTGATTTTTCTATGCCAAATTACATCAATTAAAAATACAATTCCGAGGAAAATAACGGTGTCTAATCTGCAAAATAATATTAAAATTGGAAAAACAATCAATGCCCAATTTTTCCTTTGATGAAAGCCGAAATAGAGTAAACTCATATAGAGAAAAAAGAGAATTCCATATTCCATTCCAAGAATAGAAATCTTGATGGAAGGTGGTAAAACACCAAATAAAAATATGAAAATCGCTTGCTGAATGGGATTTTTTAAAAGTAATTTGGACAAGAAATAACTGCCAATTGTAAACAATACAGAATTAAATATTAATAAAGGATAGATGAAATTTTCTTTCCCAAATAATAGATTGAAAAACCAAGAAACAAATACATATAAATGTGTGGTAGAAGCAGAAATCTTGGTATCTCCATTGAAGCCAATAACGCCATAATCCAGAAGATTTTGGGCAACTCGCCAAGTGATGAATGCATCTTCTTGTATGTGATGCGTCAACAAAAAAAGAAGCTTAAATAAAACTGTAAAAACTATTGCAAAGAGCGGAAGTTGCTCAAATTTCTTCATCAAAATCTATTTTCGGCAAATATAAAAGATTTTAAATAAATTTTACAAAATATCCTAAATGCAGAACCTAATTTGATGAAAAGTAGATATATTTGTTTTAAATGGAAAATATAAAAACGAAAATAGTTGCGCATCGTGGATGCTCTGCAGATTATCCAGAAAATACATTGTTGGCTTTTCAAAAAGCGATAGAAAATGCTGCGGATTTTATAGAATTAGATGTGCACAAAACCAGTGATGAAGTTTTGGTAGTAATTCATGATAATACAATTGATAGAACAAACTCTGACCATGCAACAGGATTGATTTCTGAAATGACTTTTGCAGAACTTTCCAATATAAATATGGGATATTCAGCAAAATTTGGCAATCAATTCAAGGATGAAAAAATTTCAACATTAAAACAAGTTTTAGATTTGGCAAAAGGAAAAATTAAAGTTTGTGTAGAGATAAAAGTTGTTGAAGCTGAAAAAGAAATTCTAGAAATAATTCATCATCTTGAAATGGAAAAAGAAATTGTAATATTTTCCTTTTACGAAGGTGTTTTAAAAAATATAAGAAATCTTGATGCAGAAATAAACACCCTCTTTTTAGTTGAAAAGTTTGAGCACCAGGATATTTCTACCGCAAAAAAATTAGGTTGCTTTGCAATTGGTGTGGGAAATGAAACAAATGTGAATAAAGAATTGCTGCAATTACTACATGCTGAAAATGTAGAGCTTTGGCAATATACAATCGACGATGAAGCTGAGATGAACAATTTAATACACTTAGGATTGGATGGATTGATCACCAATAGACCAAAAGATGGACTCACATTGCGATAAGCTTTTCTACAATAGCCATTTATTTTAAACTTGAATTGATATACGCACTTCAAACAAATATATCATGTTTCAGAAATTCAGGAATATTTTGCATAAATAATTGATACACATAAAAATTTGACTTAAAAATGTATCTTTGATTTAGCAATAAAATCATTATTTTTTTAAAATAAATATCCATTAATTATGAAAAAACTCTATTCTTTAGTTCTTATTTTCATTTTTACTACTTCCAGCCTCAATTTTGTTTATGCGCAATGCGCAACTGTAACTGCAGCGAGCATTACCAATCCTGGAAATTATACCATTGCGACACTTACAGAAAATGACGGCGTGAGAAATGGACCAAACTACAATGGTGCAACAATATACTACCCTACCAACGCTACTCCGCCATATGCGAGCATTGCAATTGTACCAGGTTTTGTTTCTGCTCCATCTACTGTGCAAGATTGGGGACCATTTTACGCATCTCATGGTTATGTTGCCATCATTATTGGTACAAATTCTTTGTTTGATTTTCCTGAAGCACGTGCTAATGCACTTTTAGATGCACTAGAGACCATGAAACAGGAAAATATTAGAATGGCTTCACCTCTATTTGGCAAATTAAATTTGAATAAATTAGTAGTGAGTGGTTGGTCTATGGGAGGTGGTGGTGCGCAAAGAGCTGCCGTTCTAGATAATACTATTTCTGGCGTCATTGCATTGTGCCCGTATTTATTAGCTCCTCAATTAAACCATCAAAGTCCGCTTTTAATATTTAGTGGACAAGCAGATCCTACTGCTCCTCCAGCTCAACACGCAGATCTTCACTACAATGCCACACCAAGTACAACAAGCAAGATGCTTTTTGAAGTTGCAAATGGCAATCATTCTGTAGCCAATACACCAACTGGTGCAAATGGTGATGTAGGAAAAATTGCAATTTCTTGGTTGAAGAAATATGTGGATAATGACGATTGCTATTGCAATTTATTAAAAAATTCTCTTTTAGCAAATAATACTCAAGCTTCTAAAATAAATCAAAACTTTCAATGTGATGGTGTTTTAAATGTGCTAGAAACGAATTCTAAGATAGGCGTGTATCCAAATCCTGCGAAAGATTTTATAATTGTTGATATTCAAGAAAAGGCTGATTATAAATTGTATTCCTCTACAGGAAAATTAGTTTTGACGGGTAAAATCTCTAAGCTTGAGAATAAAATAAATGTGCAGAAATTAAGTGCTGGCGTTTTTTATCTAGAAATCAACAATCAGGTAATTAAAATTATCAAAGTTGATTGATATTAGATTTGGAAGGTATGCTGCTATTTTTTAATTGTACCAAACAGCATAGCCTTTTCTACGCAATTCTAAAGCTAAATCTGCTTCCATTTTTAAGGCTTCTACTCTAGTCATTTTTTTTAAATTAAGCTCTTGGTACAAACTAGGACGAAGATAAGTCCCGTATTTTTCTACAATATTTGCAGAAATTTTATGCCCTTTTTTATTGATGTGCCCCGTTTTGTGCTGCGCCAATCTTTCTGCGGGTGTTTTGCTCGTCATTCCCACATACAAACATTCTAAAGAACCATTGTACTGCGGATTTGCTTTTCGAAATTTTGCCAAATCTGAAAAAACTTTTTTGTGCAATTCTACTACATACACTTGATAATTCATTGTAACAAATAATTAAAATTAATACTATTTCCTTACTGATAAATGTATAATAAACTTCATTCCAGACATAGTTGGGTTTATAGAATGGTAGCAAAACGTTTTTCGTTTAATTTTACGGAACGCAAACAAGGTTGATATGTATAATTGGACCTGCTTCTTCCTCGTTTTTCTCAACTAAAATTTCTGTCATTGCCTTTAATATTTGTTATCTGATTGAAATATAAAATATAATAATAAAACCTGTTGTGCATTTAGCATTTAAAAAATAAAATTAATTTTTTTACGTAATTTTTTACTGCATGACAAAAATTTTAAACCACAAAAGTAACAAAAGGAAACTCCTAAAAAAGCAGTTTAAAAGTTAAAATAAGTTTGAAAATATATAGCTTTCAACTTATTTTATCTTTTCAAATCTAAAAAACATCTGCTTTTGTGTTTAATTTTTCACCTTATATTTTTTGTCGTGTACTGAAAAGTAATTTAGACATTTTGTAAACGCAAAGTTAATTTATATCCTTAAAAATTTAAATGAGCAAAGAGGCATCTGCCAGCAGATTTTATTAAGCGTACGCTTTACATGCGAATATTCGCATCCTTTGCATCCTTAATTCAATCGTAACTGATTAAAAATCTTTGCGTTTGAAATTCTTCCACAAATACACAAAAGGTGTATTATAATGCGAATACACATAAAAATGTTTATTCTAACGCCAAATGATCTACAATTACCTCCAAAAATTGTTGCCCAAATTTTTCTAATTTCACAGCTCCAACACCAGAAATCTTTTCAAAATCTGTGAGGTTTTGTGGTTGCCGATCTGCCATATCTCTCAAAGAAGCATCATTGAAAATTACGAAAGCCGGCAAATTTTCTTCCTTCGCAATTTTTAAGCGCAATTCTTTCAGTTTTTGAAAAAGTGCCGCATCTACATTCAAAATTTCCTTTTGTATTTTTTGAACTTTCTGCGCAGCTACAAATTTTTGAATAGAAACCAAACTAACCTGTTTATTCTCGAAAAGTATATCTTTCGCAAGCTTCGTTAATAATAATCTTCCTTTTTCATGAAATCTAATTTCCAAAATACCTTGGTTAATCATCTGGATGATGTATTGTTGAAGATCCAGCCAAGAAGTGTTTTTTAATATTCCGTAGGTTTTTATATGCTGATATTTTTTCTCTAAAACCTGAGCATTTTGCGCACCACGAAGCACGTCTATCACCATTCCTGTAGATTCTTGCTCCTTCAATCTTGCGATACCAGAACATACCTTTTGAGCAATTAAAGTTCCATCAAAATATTTAGGTGGTGCCAAACAAACATCACAATTATTACAATTTTCTGCGCCAAATTCACCAAAATAATTTAAAAGTACCACTCTTCTACAGCTATTTGCTTCTGCATATTGCTGCATTCTATCCAATTTTGCATTTTGATATTCTTTGTTGGTGGCATCATCAATAAATTGTCTTAATTGAATGACATCTGCAAAACTATAAAACAAAAGACTCTGCGAAGGCAAACCATCTCTACCTCCACGTCCGATTTCTTGATAATACCCTTCTATATTTTTGGGTAAATTGTAATGAATCACAAAGCGCACATTTCCCTTATCAATTCCCATCCCAAAGGCAATAGTTGCAACAATGATAGGTGTTTCATTGGCAATAAAACTTTCTTGAATATCTATGCGCTCTTCCGCAGACAAGCCTGCATGATAGGCTTTTGCTTTGTGTCCGCTTTTATTCAATTTTGCGGTGATGGATTCTGTGCTTTTTCGGCTCAGACAATAGATGATGCCACTTTCAAAAGGGCGAGCATCTAGAAATTTCAATATTTGATTCAATCTATTGTTTGCTGGTCTCACTTCTAAAAAAAGATTTGGCCTATCAAAAGAAGAAATGTGTACCGTCGCATCTGGCACATTTAGTTGATCTACAATATCTTTTCTCGTTGCTTTATCTGCCGTTGCTGTGAAAGCTGCAATCGGGATTTCTGGAAATTTCTTTTTTAGATATCCCAGCTGCGTATATGCTGGTCGGAAATCATGACCCCAAGAAGAAATGCAATGCGCTTCGTCTATGGCAAAAAGGCTGATCTTTACATTAGGAATCTGTGGAAAAATGTTTGCAAGACTTTCTGGGGCAATGTATAGTAATTTCAACTTATTATCATTCAACATTTTCAAAACTTGATAGTTGATGGTACTATCTTGACTGCTATTGATGAATGCTGCAGGTATATCATTGGCTTTTAATGCATCTACTTGGTCTTTCATCAAAGCGATCAAAGGGGAAATTACAATTGCTGTACCTTCCATCAGCAAAGCCGGCAATTGAAAACAAATTGACTTTCCGCCACCAGTTGGCATTATGGTCAAAACATTTTTTTTATCTAAAACATCTTTGATAATCTGCTCCTGGTTGAACCGAAAACTGCTATAGCCGAAATGAGTTTTCAATGATTCCAAAATTTTTTCTTGAGAAATGACCATAAGAATTGTATCTTTAAATTTAACACCATAAATGTATTACTTTTCAAATTATCTAGCTCAATATTAAAAATAATTTAAATATATTTGCTTTCAATAAATTTATGTTGTACATTATCCTCCAATTTAAAATAATAAAAATACATGGCTGAATCTTTCTCAAAAAAAGAAAAAATAAAAAAGAAAATCGCGAAGCAAAAAGAGAAAAATGCTAGACGTGAAGATCGCAAGGAAAACAACGATAAAGGAAAAGATCTGGAAGATATGATGATGTACGTAGATCAATACGGACAATTGACCAGCACTCCACCAGACAAAAATGACAAAATAGACGTAGATGTGAATAATATCCGTCTTGGTGCAGCTCCTGTAGAAGAAGAGGAAGTTGTAAAAGTTGGTATCGTAACGTTCTTAAGTGAAAAGGGTTATGGTTTTATAACCTCAGATAGTATGAGAGAAAATGTATTTTTCCATACAAACAACTGTGCAGAGATGATAAAGAAAGGTAACAAAGTTACATTTGAAGTAGAAAAATCTGCAAAAGGTTTGGTTGCCGTAGATATAAAAATCGTTAGATAATTTTTTCTTTTTTGATAAAACAAAAACGCTCCATATTTATGAAGCGTTTTTTTTATGCCTAAAAACTACTGCCATCAATTTACTATTTTTAAAGAAATCAAACTTAGTAATGCAAATAGATTTTTACGGTTAATTTACTTTGTACAATTTTCCTAAAATAAATTTATATACAAAAAAAAGCGGGTTTAACCGCTTTTTATTTCTGTGAGTTGAAACACTAAAAGTCTCTATCACTTTATGGGTTTGTAGAGAAAATAGAAGCGTTTGCAATTAATGCTCTTCTATTCATTTTCAAAATATCGCGCACCCATTCTGCAAAATCTTCTGGTTGAAGCACCGTTTCTGGATTTCCATCTGTTAATCCACCATCAATCGACATATCAGAAGCAATTGTACTTGGCGTTAATGTAATTACACGAATGTTTTCTTTTCTCCATTCTGCCATCATGGATTGAGAAAGTGAAACCACAGCAGCTTTTGATGCAGCATAAGCCGACATATTTGGTCCACCTTTTAAGCCAGCAGTTGAGGCTACATTTACAATATCTCCTGCACCTTTTTCTTTTAGAAAAGGATAAACTGCTTTGGCAGCATAATACACCCCGAAAAGATTAATTTGCATAATCTCTTCCCAAGTTTTAGAAGGCATTTCTTCTATGCTTCCAAAATTTCCGATTCCAGCGTTGTTGATTAAAATATCAACACCATCCAATTCTTTTGCTAAATCTGCAATTCCTTTTTGAACTTCTGCTTCTATCGCTACATCAAAAGCAGCATAGGCAGCATTCACGCCTAAACTTTTTAGTTCTTCAACCGTGCTTTTTAGGTTTTCTACATTTCTGCCAGTAATCCCAACATTCACGCCTTCTTTAGCTAAAATCAGCGCCACCGCTTTTCCTAAACCTCTACCACCACCTGTTACGATGGCATTTTTTCCTTTTATATTCATAATACTATTTATTTTAATTAATGTTTGATTTAAAGCCTTTAAAGAATTCTACAATTAAATTTTTAACCACAAAAGTAACAAAAGAAGAAGCTTAATTAAATCGTTTTAAAGATAAAATAAGCAGACATTTTTAGATTTCCTTTTTGTTGATTAGTTTTATGAATGTCCGTTTTTAATAATAACGTTACTAAATTAACACAATGTTGTCATTCCGTAGGAAACCTAACGACGTGGTTCGACGAAGTCAATCTCAACGCTTTGTAAGACAGGACGCTAGATTCCTACGGAATGACAAAAATCCTGTTAAAAACCTATTATGATAAATTACGGATATACATAGTCAGCGCTTAAAAACACTATGATTTTCAATTTCTAAAATTTTAATATTGATATTTTCTGGAATTTTTGATTCCAAGTTAAAGTTATCACGG
>NZ_JABSNO010000012.1 GCF_013294015.1 Frigoriflavimonas asaccharolytica | reverse complement strand
TCAAATTTTCTTCTCGTTTTTCTCATGTTTTTTCCGACTATTTAAAGTTAATAATTTCAACTTAAATAGTGGTCCAGTTTTTCAAGGGTATTATACCTTTTTCTTTGCCAAATCTATTACAATCATAACTAAATGACGGTCCTCCTGGACTTGATGGTCCACCTCCTGATCCAGATATTCCAATTCCTCCTGTCGTTACTAAATCAGCCATAGAACTATTTGATATAACTTCTTGCACAGGTACAATTGGAGCACCATCAATATTAAAAGGACTCATAGTTATGTTTGAAATATTATTTAAATTCGTTAATATTATTGTAGTTTCAGAAATATTAGTGATTGGAAAACTAACATATCCCCAATCAAAAATTTTATATAAAGTAAAACCAATTTCACAATCACCAATAATTACTTCTGAACGATAACTTAACAAGGATCTTTCCGTTATATCATCAATAAAATAGTTATTTGGATTTGAATTTAAATTCCATGATCCATCTCCTTGTTCTGAAAGCCAATTTTCTTCTGATACTAACAAGTATTTTCTCAAAGAACAAAAGCCGAGTTCATCTTCAAATTTCGTTAAAGGTTCATCTTCATCAAATCGTATTTCATCTGCATAATCATCTGCCTCTTCATTTGTCATATTTGCTGTAAGTTGATCAAAATTGTCATTATGATCATCTATCATATCATCTAATTTAGATATAGCTTCTGAATATGATTGCAAAGTTGGAAAAATTAGAATATTATTTTGACAATCAGTTGAAATGCCATTATCTAAATTAACAGCTTGCACACCAGGTAAAATTGTACTGTGCGTGAATTCAGAAAAACTTCTACATGGATCATCTGAAGAACCTTTTGCCATTATTTGGTTTTCGATATTTAATTAGCCAGTTGATAATTCTTCTCGTAAATCCGTGTTACAAGAGCAGAATGTTGTAATTACCATCAATCCAATAATTGAGAAGTTAAGTTTAAATTTTTTTATATTAATTGTTATTGTTATTTTTATTTTTGCAAACATAAACAAATTTTATAAATTTAATCAGCGAAATTTTATTAAATCATTTTAAATTTTTCTCATAGATAATTTAAGTATTATTATCAATTCAAACATCCCAATTCTGCAATTGGATTAAAAAAAGATTTTTATCATATTTGCATTCTAATATATCGGTTTGCAAATTTATCAAGATTTAAAAAATTATTCGTCTAAAAAACCACTTGCACTTTCTTTGGGCATGTTTGATGGGGTACATTTGGGGCATCAATCTATTTTAACAAAATTAAATAAAATTGCCCATTCCAAAGGTTTAGAAAGTGGTATTCTCACTTTTTGGCCACATCCACGGTTGATATTTAATCCAGAATTTGATTTAAAATTATTAAATAATTATAATGAGAAAATTCAACAATTAGAAAACAACAAGATTCAAAATTTATTTCTTCAAAATTTTGATGAAGATTTTAGAAACTTGACAGGTGAAGAATTTGTGAAACAAATATTAATTGAAAAACTAAACGTAAAGCATTTAATCATTGGGCACGATCATACTTTTGGAAAAGATAAAAGTGGCGATTTTTCTTTATTACAAAAAATGAGCTTAGAGTACGGTTTCGAAGTTCAGCAATTGGAAGCCATACAATTAGAACATACCAACATCAGCTCTACAAAAATTAGAAACTCTTTGCTTGATGGCGATATTTTGAAAGCCAATGAAATGCTCGGCTACTACTATCCTATTTCTGGAAAAGTTGTTCATGGTAAAAAAATTGGCAGAACTATTGGCTTTCCGACGGCGAATGTAGAAATAAATCCGCATAAACTTTTGCCAAAAAAAGGCGCTTATATTGTTGATGTTATTATTGATGAAAAACACCATCACGGAATGGCAAGTATTGGCACCAATCCCACAGTAAATGGAACGGTAATTACCTTGGAAGCGTACATTTTAGATTTTAATGAAGATATTTATGATAAAAATATCACGCTTCATTTTCGAGACTTTTTGCATGAAGAAATCAAATTTTCTACACTGGAAAATTTAATTGTAAAATTGAAAGAGGATGAAGTTTTGACGAGGAAATTTTTTGAAAAACTAAATTAATATCGCTGGAACAATCATAGAAAAAAGTACATCTATTATTTGACATTTAATTAATGAAAATTAAAAAATTAAAACTTTACACAAACAAATTGGAAAGTGAATTCAATTTCTATTCAAAAGTTTTAGGTTTTGAAATAATAGAAAAAACTGTTAATTCTTTCACGGCAAAAGTTGGGTTTAGTGAATTTTGCTTTGAAAAATCTGAATGTAATTTTCAATATCATTATTGTTTTTTAATTCATTCCAATCATTTGAAGCAAGCATTGGATTTTATAGAGAAAAGGATTGAAGTATTAAGGATTGATGGAGACAACAAAATCCAAAGATTTGAAAGTTGGAACGCAAATTCTTTTTATTTTTTTGATGCTAGTGGAAATCTGGCAGAATTTATCGTGAGATTTGATTTGAATAATGAGTCTAAAAATGATTTTAGTATTTCAAATATTTTGGGAATCAACGAAATTGGAATACCGACAAGAAATATTGAACAAACAAATGGCATTCTTCAAAAGTCTTTGAAAACAAAATTTTGGAAAGGCGATAAAGAAAGATTTGGCACCAATGGAACACAAGAAGGATTGTTTCTTTTGCCGAACTACACTGTAAAGAAAACGTGGTTTCCTACTGAATTAAAAATTAGACCAAATAATTTTGATGCGATTGTAGAAAATTTAAACAAAAAATATAGACTTTCATTTAAAGATGAGATTCTAAAAATTTCCGAATTATTGTAAAATTTCTTGCTGCAACTTCTTCGTCAAACTTTTAAAAATCAAATCATAAGAATGATCTATCAATTCAAAAATTAACTCCCTTTGCAAACCTTCTAATTCTACAGAGTTCCAATGTGTTTTGTTCATGTGAAAGGCTCCTTGTATTTGATAAAATTGCTCTCGCAACGTTTCGCTCCATTCCGGATTAGTTTTTACGGCAATAGTTACAGGTTGCTTTTCTAAAGAAATTAATAGAAACATTTTGTTTCCCACTTTAAATACCAAAGTTTCATGATCAAAAGGGAAACTTTCTTCTACTCCATTTTTTTCTAAACAATAAGTTCTAATATCTTCTGCAGTCATCTTTAAAATTTTAAAGGGAAAAATTACGAAATTTTCGCTAACTTTAATCTTTAAGAATTAAAAAAAATGAAAGCATTGGTTTTAGGCGCGACTGGCGCAACGGGAAAGGAATTGGTGAGCCAACTATTGGAAGATCCACAATATGATGAAGTAAGCATTTTTGTGAGGTCTGCATCAGATATAAAAAATGAAAAGCTGAAAACACATATTGTAGATTTTGATAAACCAGAAGAGTGGCAAAACCTCGTAAATGGTGATGTTGCTTTTTCTTGCATGGGAACGACACTTAAAAATGCGGGAAGCAAAGAAGCGCAGAAAAAAGTGGATTTCACGTATCAATACGATTTTGCGAAAGCAGCGAAAAAAAACGAAGTAGAAGATTACGTTTTGGTTTCATCTTACGGCGCCAATGCAGATTCTAAAATATTCTACAGCAAAATGAAAGGCGAGCTAGAAAATTCTGTGAAAGCTTTGCATTTTCCAAAAATTACGATATTTCAGCCAAGCTTATTGGATCGGAAAGATTCTAAACGATTTGGGGAAGTTTTGGGCGGAAAAATTATCAAATTCGCTAACAAATTAGGCGTTCTGGAAAGTCAAAAACCATTGCCGACAGATATTCTTGCAAAAGCGATGATCAATTCTTCTAAAATAAAATCCAGTGGCTATTCTAAAATAAAGTTGGGCGCAATATTTAGTTTTGCAGAGAAGAATGCTTGATGGTTTTTTGTTGCTGGTTGTTGGTTTTCTAACAAGAAAGAGTTTCCAGAATTTGGAAACTTTTAATTTTACGCCAAAGCGTTGTTAGCGCTTTAAGCTCTAACAACGCTGAACCATTACTTCAAATATTTGGTAATACTTTCGCTTTCTTCGTAGTTCTAAGTTGTTGGTTTTCTACAAAAAAAGTTTCCGAAATTTGGAAACTTTTTATTTTACGTCAAAGCGTTTTTAGAGCTTAAAGCTCTAACAACGATGATTCATTACTTCAAATATTTAGTAATACTTTCGCTTTCTGGTGTTGTAGTGCTTGCAAAACTGTCTATCAAGGTTCCATTTTCATCGATAAGGAATTTAGTGAAATTCCACATTACGCTAGAATTTTTTACACCGTTTAATTCTTTTTCTGTTAAGAATTTAAAAATTGGTGCTATATCTTCTCCTTTCACAGAAACTTTTGCTGCCATTGGAAAGGTAACACCAAAATTTTTCTGACAGAAAGTAGCTATTTCTGTGTTGCTTCCAGGTTCTTGTCCACCAAAATTATTTGCGGGAAATCCTATCACCACAAGATTCTCTTTATAATCTTTTGATAATTTTTCCAAACCTTCGTATTGCGGTGTAAAACCACATTCTGAAGCTGTATTTACAATAAGAATCTTCTTGCCTTTGAAATCTGCGAAGTTGATTTTGCCGCCATCTAGGCTTTCTACGGAAAAATCGTAGATTGTTTGTCCTTTCATTTCTTTTGTTTGTGCTATAGATTTTTCTGATTTTTGTCCTTTACAATTTTGTAAAAAAGCAACTGCCGTTAAAGCTAAAATGAATATTTTTTTCATGTTGTTGATCAATTTATTTAGAATTTAAATGTATTTTTTGGAAAGACTTTATTGGTTTCAATTTTTTGAACAAGAATTACGTAATCGCTATCTTTCTTAGAACTGCTACTTTCAATTCTGTAAGGAAATAATAAGTTCCCAACTTTTTTATAATCGCCGTAAATAAGGGTTTCATCTTTTTGAATTTCTTTTAAAAGTTGATAGTTTTTTACATCAAAGAAATAAATTGTTTTGTTCACATTTTTGGTCAATTCTACTTTGTAGCAATCTTTTGTGCCCACTTTTTCTTTGCCCAAAAGTTGTGCAGAGAAACCTTTGCTTTCAAAATCTATAAAATCTGTATCAAAACTTTCCGCATTATAGTTTGGATATCTTTCTAATTTATTGGTTGCATAATTCATAGCGTAGCCATTTTCGCCATCATAACCTTCTACAATATTTTCCTTACTTGCAATTGTAATAGATGTTTTGGTAAGATTTGGGCGCGCCTGAAAAATTTTGATAGGATATTCATCATTGACGCCTAAAGTAACTTTTCCAGAAATAGCAACGGTATTCAACAATTTCCAATTTGTAATACCACCAGAAAGTTCTATACTTCTATCGATAATTTCTTTTCCCGTTTGTGCGAATAAACTTGTAGATAATACAAACGTTATTAATAATAAAAAACTCTTCATGTGTTTTGCAATCTGCATATAATTAAATTTTCGAAATTCAAAGATATAACAATTGATACGTATTGCAGAATTTTGTTAAAATATTAGTTGTTAAAATTGGGTTAAAAACTATTTTTGATTCTTTAAAATCTCTCTCGCTTTTTCTAAATCTTCTGGTACATCTATACCAACTCCTACAAAATCTGTTTCTACCATTTTAATTTTCATTCCATTTTCTAAATATCGAATGCATTCTATTTTTTCAGAAATTTCTAAAGGCGACATTGGCAATTTAGAAAATTTAAGCAAAGCTTCTTTCCGGAAAGCATAAACGCCAATATGCTTGTAGTAGATAGTTTCCTGCGATATTTCGCGAGGATATGGAATCACAGAACGGCTGAAATAAAGGGCACAATCTTGTAAATCTGTGATCACTTTTACATTATTGGGATTTGAAATTTCTTCTAAATCGTGTAATTTTATTTTGAGTGAAGCCAGAGAAATTTCTTGTTCGGTATCATTTTTAAACACAGAAATCAACTGTTGCAAAGGTTCTTTTTTCAAAAATGGTTCATCTCCTTGCACGTTGATAACGATATCAAATGCTAAATTTTGTACACATTCGGCAATTCTATCGCTACCAGTTTCGTGGGATCCTGTCATTTTTGCATTGCCACCATTATTTATAATTTCATCAAAAATTATTTTGGAATCTGTAGCTACAATTACTTCATCAAATAAATTGGTTTCAACTACATTATCATACGTTGTTCTAATTACAGTTTTATCTCCCAAAATTTCCATCATTTTACCAGGAAATCTAGAAGCTTCAAACCTTGCAGGAATTACGGCAATGATTTTGTTCATGCTCTATTTATTTAATTTGTAAACCTTTCGGTTTCATTATTTACTGTATTTTTTTAAAATCTTTTCTAATCGTTCATCTGGTTCATAATCCAAAACATCAATTAATTTTACTTTTTTAAAATCTGGATGAATAGAATTAAGAATAACATTGAAATTTTCTGGTAAAATAGAAGACGGAACTTTCAACATCAAATTTTTCTGTGCCTCATACCAATCATCTCCTATTTTTTGAAGTTCTGGATAAGCATCTTGTTCTCTCCAATTTTTTACTAAATTTTCAACGGTAATCTGCTCTAATTTTTTACTTAAAACTTCAATAATCATGATCTTATAATCATCATTAAAACCAGTTCCAGCACGATATATCATATTTTCTAAAAGTGCAAGAGAAATGTTTTCTGAAGTATACAAAACCATTTTTCCATCACTATTCCACCTGCCAGAAAGACCACTAACAGAAAGATTTTGAGCATACTTTTTATGAGCAATTCTGTATAACAGCATTCTAAAAAATTATGCTGGATATCCTTGCGCCATTCTTTCTAAACACGCAGAAAGCAAATCTACACCGCCAGAAGTATTTAAAAAATCAAAAGGAATTTCTTCAGTATTCCAAAATGGTACCTTCAACCAACGGTTGAACTCATCAATATTGCCCAAATATTCTTTGCCTTTCTCAAATAATGCAATTAATTTTAAAAGATGTTCACTGTGGTGTGCTTCCAAATTTTTGCCAGCATCTCTGTAATTACTTATCGTTCTTGGAGACAAATTAAGGAGAGAAGCCACAACTTTCTCTGGTAAATTAATAGAATCTGCAAAAGTATAAAACACTTTTGTAGCGATACCAGATTTTGCTTTTTTCACGAGAGAATAATTATTCTGAATCACAAAATTACTGTAAGAATTATTTTCATAAGCAACTGAAGATTCTTCAACTATCAGAGTTTTTTCTTCGTTTTTTATATTATAATTTTTCATCCTCTTCTATTTTACTCAAAGGTAGTAATTATTCCACATTATAAACGAATTTTTTCCGCTTTTTTTTAGGTTAATTTTTCTAATGCGTTCTGTAGTTTCGGCAGCATATTTACAATTTCTTCTTTAGAAACTCCACCTACAGACGCGCGAAACCACATCTCAGATTTTTCTGCACCAAAAGCAGAAAAAGGAACCAATGCTACTCCACCTTCTTTAATTAAATAAAAAACTAAATCTGTAGAATTTTGTATCATCTGTCCGTCACTGGTTTTTTTGCCAAGATAATTTAATTCAATTGTAAGATACATTGCGCCCATCGCTTTTATGCTTTCTACTGGCAATCCATCGTTTTTCATTTGCTGAATACCATTGTGCAAAACCTCTAAACTAGTTTGTAAATTATCTTTAAAAATTTCTACAAAATCTGAAATATTGCTAGAATTTTCATAAAATTTTGCGGTCGCAACTTGTTCTGGTTTTGGCGCCCAAGCTCCTACATGAGTAAGCAAAGCTTTCATTTTATCTACTATAATTTGTGGCCCAAATCCCCAACCAACGCGCACTCCAGTTGCAGCCAAACATTTAGAAATTCCATCTACATATATGGTAAACTCCTTCATTTTCGGATTGATGTTCACAGGATCTACATGTTCATTATCAAAAGTTAAATTGCAATAAATTTGATCATAAATAAGATAAAGTGGCTTTTCGTCCTCAGTTCGGCTTTCATTTTCTGCAATTATTAAATCACAAATTTCTGTCAACTGATTTTTTGTAAACATGGTTCCCGTAGGATTCAAAGGTGAACAGAGCGAAAGTAAAACAGCACCTTTTACATGTGGTTTCAAATCTTCTGCAGTCGGTAGAAAATTATTTTCCGCTGTTGTTTTTACAGCAATTTCTGTAGCAGAAGTTAAGTAACAGTAATGATTGTTATTCCAAGATGGAATTGGATAAATAACTTTATCTCCAGGATCTACAATAGATTTATAAATAGCGTAAATAATTGGTCTTGCTCCCGCAGTAATAAGAATTTCATCTGTAGAATAATTTAAATTCCAATCATTTTGCAGATAGTTAGAAACCGATTTTCTCAAACTCAAAAGACCGTTTGCTGGTGGATAATTGGTTTGATTTTCTTCATAAGCTTTTGCAATTTCATCTTTTAAAAGCTGTGGAATTGGATACAAATTAGAATCTAAATCTCCGATGGTCAAATTTGCAATTTCTGCACCATTTGCCTTCATATCATTTACCTCGTTTCCTATTTTTACGATTTCTGAACCTACTAAATTTGCGGCGAGTTTCGATACTTTCATAATTATTTGATTGATAAAAAATTTTTAGTAAAAAGTTTTTGATTGATTAATTTTAAGATAAATTGAAAACGGCTATTCTTTTTTTAGACCATCCCAAAAATTCAGGAAAAAATCAGAAATTTGTTTTGGTAATTTACTAAAATTTTCGCTAAATGTATTTTTAATAAATCCATCTTCACCAGATAAAGAAACGATGTAAGCTTCATTATTATATTGAATAATACCATATACAGTTTGTAATTTACTATCTGGTCCGTTTTCGTAAGCATCTACAATGGAGATACTTTCATAGTTTCCATCTTTGTCTACATCACTATAGCTTGCACGATTATCTATAAACGCTAAAGATTTATTAACAGGATGTTCTAATTTATAACTAAATGATTTTGTGAAATTTCTACCTTTTTTAGTGAATTTTTCTAAATATAATTCATCTGTTTCTGCACCAGATTTATTTTTTGAAACCACAAAATAGTTCTCCGTAGTTTTATCATTAATACCAGTCGCAAACAATTTTCTATCACCAGAAAAATTTAACTCTGCTTTTGTAAGATTTTGAGAAAACCCTGATGTAACAATACTTACTTGTGCATTGACACTAAGAAAAGTACATAAAATTAATGATAGAAATAACGACTTTTTCATAATAGAAATTTTAAAAATTTAAAGAAAATTACAGATTTAAATCTTGTTTCACTTGTTCTATTTTAGACTGCAAATTAGAAATTTTTGCCTCATATTCCTCTTTATTGTTCACTTCTCCCTTCACAGAGACGTAAAATTTTATTTTAGGTTCAGTTCCAGAAGGTCTTACGCAGATTTTTGTACCGTCTTGAGTATAATAAATTAAAACATTGGATTTTGGGATATCATCCATCACTGTTTTTTTATCTTTTGAAACTACATAGCAAGTTTGCTCTTTAAAATCCTTGATGTCTTCTACCAAAGAACCTGCGATACTTTTCGGCGGATTTTCTCGGAAATCTTTCATCATTTGCTGTATTTCTTCTGCTCCAGTTCTGCCTTTTTTCACCACGTTGATTAATCCTTCATAATACAGACCAAGTTCTTTATAAATATCGATCATATATTCGTACATCGTGCTGCCGTTGGCTTTGCAAAGTGCTGCTATTTCGCAAGCTACCAATATAGAACCGCAAGAATCTTTGTCTCTCACGAAATCTCCGGTCATAAAACCAAAACTTTCTTCGCCGCCGCAAACAAATATTTCTTTGCCTTCAAAATCGCGGATCATTTTGCCAATCCATTTAAAACCCGTTAAACCAACTTTGCAATCTACACCAAATTTTTCTGCAACATCAAAGAAAATATCCGAAGTTACGATGGTAGAACCAATAAATTCTTTCCCAGTAATTTTCCCGGCTTTTTTCCATTGGTCCAAAATATAATACGTGAGAATTGTATTGCATTGGTTTCCATTTAAAAGTTGCATTTCGCCTTCTAAATTTCTAACAGCAATTCCCAAACGATCTCCGTCTGGATCTGTACCAATCACAATATCACCATTGGTAATTCTTGCTAAATCCATCGCCATTTCTAGTGCAGCTGGTTCTTCTGGATTTGGAGAATCTACGGTTGGAAAATTTCCACTTGGGATCATTTGCTCCGTCACCAAATCTATTTTTTTGAAACCTGCTTTTTCTAAAGCTTGTGGAACTGTAGCATAAGTAGTTCCGTGAATAGAAGTAAAAACAATGTTTAAATTATCATAGCCTTTTTTATCTTTTTGATACAAAGAATTCTCTATACAAGCGTCAATATACACTTCATCTTGCTCTTCGCCAATCCAGGAAATAAGATCGTCATTGCCTTCAAATTTTATATTTTCAAAT
Source organism: Frigoriflavimonas asaccharolytica (assembly GCF_013294015.1). Classification (GTDB taxonomy): domain Bacteria; phylum Bacteroidota; class Bacteroidia; order Flavobacteriales; family Weeksellaceae; genus Frigoriflavimonas; species Frigoriflavimonas asaccharolytica. The sequence goes on along the minus strand of NZ_JABSNO010000012.1, from coordinate 88,506 downwards.
TTAGTAGCGTACACTTCTTTAATGATGGCGTCATCATTTGGTGGAACTATTTGCGCACCATCATCCCAATAAACCTTGTAACCATTGTATTCTGGAGGATTGTGAGAGGCAGTTAAAACAATTCCTGCTTGGCATTTTTTATCTCGAACGGTGAAAGATAATTCTGGTGTAGGACGATGATTTTTAAATAATAAAACATGAATTCCATTGGCTGTGAGCACATCTGCACACAATTTCCCAAATTCTTTGGAATTGTGGCGAACATCGTAAGCAATGGCAACTTTAATATCTTGATTTGGAAATTGCTGCAAAAGGTAATTTGCTAAACCTTGAGTGGCTTGTCCGAGGGTATATTTGTTCAATCTATTGGTACCAACTCCCATTATTCCACGCATTCCACCAGTTCCAAATTCTAATTCTTTGTAAAAAGAATCTTCTAAATCTGGAGAATTGCTCTCTATTAAATTTTGAACTGCTGTTTTAGTTTCTGAATCAAAATGATCGCTTAACCAAAGATTTGCTTTTTCGAGTGTGGTCATATTTTTTGTGTTTGATATGGTTTTTAATTGTTTCAATACGTTTTAAATCGTTTTAGTTGGTTAATGGTTTACTATTGTTTAAACTAAATTAAACAATTTAAAACTACCTCAAACGATGTCAAACTATTCCAACTTCTGGTTATTAACCTTTGTATTTTTGCCTATTTTGAATGCTTGAATTGGATCATTATAGTACAATAATTTGCTGGTATCCTCCAAACTTCCTGTGATGGAATCTTGAACGGTAACTTCTGCGTAAGGTTGATTTTTAGTTTCTATCTTTAAATTTTTTATGTGCCAATATGGTGAAATTAAATTCGTTGTGTCTTTCATTTTTAAAAAAACATTTGTAGAAGCTCCTGTAAAATTTGCTCTACTCAATTGCTCCATTTCCAAATCTGTTCTTCTGCTTTGTATTGACCCAATAAATTTAGCATTATTTTTTAAGAAAAGTTTAAAATGATCGGTTTTTATTTCGCTAGAAAGATTCATCTCTGCCAATTTAGAAATCTGAATATCGTTGATATCATATTTAGAATAGATGGTAATATTGTAGAAATCAACAGCTTCGGTAGGTCTTTTTTCTTTGATGGTTAAAGTTTTATCTTCAACTTCTATATCTAAATTTGAATTTATATTATCGTAGGTCTCCACAACCACAAAATTTTTGGAACTTTTTATATAAAAAACTCTAAAGTTACCATCTAAATTTAATTTTGAGAATTGTTGTAAATCTAATTGTTTGGTTGTGATATTTCCTTCTGGGGAAATTTTTCCGCAGGAAATGATAGAAAATATGATACCAATTAATAGTAAATTTTTCATTAATCTAAAATCTTGTTTCGGAGATGTTTTGCAGCCCGACTTGAGTGGAAATCCTTTTTTATTTTTGAATAAAAATGAAAAAGATTGGGAACGGAAGGCGGAAATAGCTGCCATAATTATTATATTTTTTTTAAATCGTTTCTTCTACAAAATAATTTTTGTGATCTCTGTTGCTTCTGATCATCATTTCGCCCAAAAATCCTGCGATGAAAAGCAGAGTTCCTAAAACCATCATCGTTAATGCGATGAAAAACCAGGGATTGTTTGCCAATAAATGCCCGTAGATTCCGCGAGAAACGTCTATTAACTTTGAAATTCCGAGCCAAAGCGCAGACATGAAGCCGAAAATAAACATGAGTGTTCCTACTGCGCCAAAAAAATGCATCGGTCTGCCACCAAAACGGCTTACAAACCAAAGTGTTATTAAATCTAAAAAGCCACGAACGAATCTTTCTGTGCCAAATTTTGAAGTTCCGTAAGGTCTGGCTTGGTGTTTTACTTCCTTTTCTGTAATTCTGCGAAAGCCTGCATTTGCGGCCAAAACTGGGATATATCTGTGCATATCGCCATAAACGTCTATGGATTTTACGACTTGCTTTTTGTAGGCTTTTAGTCCGCAGTTGAAATCATTTAGAGTAACTCCGGACACTTTTCTAGCAGCTGCATTGAAAAGTTTTGAGGGAATATTTTTGGTCATCACATTATCAAAACGTTTCTTTTTCCAACCGGAAACTATGTCGTAGTTTTCTTCGGTAATTTTTTGGTACAAACCAGGAATTTCTTCGGGGAAATCTTGTAAATCTGCATCCATCGTGATGATGATGTCTCCTTTCACCTTCTCGAAAGCGGCGTGAAGTGCTTGAGATTTGCCATAATTTTTGGAAAATTTAATTCCATGTATTTCTGTATTTTGCGTGGCAAGATTTTCTATAATTGCCCAAGAAAGATCTGTGCTACCATCATCTATAAACCAAACTTCGTAGCTAAGATTGTGGGAATCGCAAACAGTTTTTATGCGGGAAAATAATTCTTCTAGACTGGCTTCTTCGTTTAGAAGTGGGATTACTATGGATAAATTCATTTAATTTTCTAACTTGTTTTGGATATAATATAATGCTTCATCTGGTGCTAATACTTGAACTTCTGCGGTAGAGAAATCTTTTAAGTCTCTCGTAATAATTGCAGATAAATTTTCAATCTTGTGAGCACAAAAAATTTGAAGTGCGTCCTCAAAGTCTTTGTGACTTGAATTTAGAGATTTTCGCAGCACATCTTCTGTTAATGGTATGACTTCCACCAAATCTAAAATACTAGAAATAGCAGTGCGCACTTCTTCCTCGCTGTAAATCTTTTTTAAAACATAATGCGATGTGGCTATTGATAGTGTAGAGACATACAATTTAATATTTTTCGTTTCAGCCAATTCAAATATAGACTTTGCCGCAATTCCAAATGGAACTCTTAACGAAATAAAGTCTATTACAATATTGGTATCAATGTAAAAGGATTTCAAAGACTGTATTTTTTGGAATAATATTCATCCAATGCTTTGTCTTCATCAAAATTATCTGGTAAAGGTAAACTACCGGCAATTCTATCAACTATTGGTGTTGAAATTTCATTAGAAACTTTTGAATTAACAAGATTTTCTAAATATTTTTGAACCATTTCAGAAAGACTTCTTTGTGTACCTTTTGCGTACACTTTGGCCTTTTCTATCACATCTTTCTCGATAGTTAAAGTTAATTTAGTAGTCATTACGTGTAATTTTAGTAAAGATACGTATTAAATTTAATTTTATTCAAATTTAAGAATCTTTTGGTTCCAAATTTTCCAATTCTGAAATTCTAGTACGGAAAAAACTTCCAAAGAATAAGGCCAAAAACAAGAAAAATATACAAAAACCCGCGAATACATACGCAAAATATCGGATGGTAAACATGTCTTCATTTAAAGAAACCTTGTGCGCAATTCTCATTTTTCCTTCTTGATATTTTTTTTCTAATTCTGGCATTTCTGCAGAATCTGGGCGCAAAACCTGCTTTGCTTCTTGATATTCTTCTTCCAAAGAGTTTTTATAACTTTCTATATACTGATAGTTGAGCAAATCTTTGGTAGAAGTATCTATATAATTGATATACAAAAACATAGAAATCACACTTAAAAAACCGCCGACAAACATTGGCATGAATGCTCTTCCATACGCTTCTTTAAAACTTAAAACTTTCTTATACCTGCTGTAAGTAGTAACAGAAATAAAAGCACCCGCTGCAAATAGTATTGGCAAGAGAAATGCGCTCAACATGATAGAATTTTTGTAGTAATCTACATTTCTAAAAAAAATATTTGTGGTAAAAAAGGCAATCATTATTGCTATAAATATCACAAAACCAATAGTATAAACGCTTTTTGTAAATGTCTTCATTTCGAATTAAAATTATTTTTTGAATTTTGAATTTTGAATTTTGAATTTTTGCTGTATATTTGCAACGGCAAGTCCTAAACAACCAGCTCCTGTGAATCCTCCAGAGTGGGAACGCAGCAAAGGTAAACGGTTGTAGCGGTGTGATTTAGGTAGCTTGCCATTTTTTTTCTTTTAAATTTTCCTTTTCTTTTTTACTTCAATCAATTACAATTCGAAAACTTCGCCTAACTTAGGTAAAGTAAAATCAATATTTCTAACTGCAAAGTGTTGATGTGCTTCTTTGTGGTCTATTTCAATCGGCGGAAAAGTATCGAAATGACAGCCAATTACCTTTTTAGTTTTTAATAATTCTGCTGCGGCAAAACTCGCTTTTCTTGCGCACATTGTGTAATGAGAACCAACCGGCAATATCGCTAAATCTATATTTCCAAATAATTTTGGGAACAATTCCATATCTGACATCACACTCGTATCTCCTGCAAAATAGATGTTTTTTCCTGGAAATCTGAAAATATATCCTGCAGGTTCGCCACCATAACTTCCATCCGGAAAAGAACTGGTATGACTTGCGGATACCATAGATATTTTTAAATCATCAATTTTTGCAGAGCCTCCAAAATTAATATCGATAGAATTTGGATGATTGAAATAGCCACAAATTTCTGGCTGACCGATGATAATAGCTTCTGGATGCAAATCTAGAACTTCTTTTACGTCTGCAATATGATCTCCATGAGCATGAGTGATTAAAATATAATCAATTTTCTGGGCAGAAATATCAAATTTAGATTTCTCCTTTCCAAAATTGTAGAAAGGATCTGTAAGAATGTTTTTTTCTTTGTATGTGAACAAAAAGCAATTTTGTCCGAGGTAGGTTGTTTTCATTTTTTATTAATTTAATAAGATTGCAAAAATATACAGAAATATGAGACTTGCTACAATAATATTTAAATATAAAAGTGATTTATTATTTTTAAATTTAGTAAATAAATCTAAGGTTGAAGGTATAAAAAATAGGTCTGCAAGAATTAAATATGGCAGCAACAAATATCCGATTCCCATTGCACCACCTTCGTTAATTATTATAGAAAATGTTATTTTTAAAAAATAACTTAATAATATCATATTGAAAATAGCAAAAATTCTATTCGCAAATGCAATGGTCATTATTTAAAATAATTCAACCCAAATGCCAACAAAATAGCCATTACCAAAGTTAAAAGTCCTACTTGTTTTAAAAAAGGATCTAAATTTCTTGGCTCTTTCACCTCCATTATTTTGCGGCGAACTGCCATAATGGGGAAAATTAAAATCATCACGATAAATGCATAATATTTTCCTTGAGTTTGAAAATTATTAATCATTAAAAATGTTAAAATTAATAATAAAGGAATTTGCAGCAATACAATTTCGTAAATCATTGCATATTTGAAGCCTAATCTTAAAGCCAAAGTTTTCTTTCCGCTTTTTGCGTCGCTTTCTATATCTCGCATATTGTTGAGGTTTAGCACTGCCATACTCATCATTCCAACTGCTGTAGCTGGTAAAAGAATATCCCAACTCCAGGTTTTTGTGAACAGAAAATAACTTCCACAAACCGAAACCAAGCCAAAAAATATAAATACCATCATATCTCCCAAACCTAAATATCCGTAAGGTTTTTTGCCGATGGTATAGCCAATTGCTGCTAGAATACTTGCAATTCCTAATCCTATGAATATATAAAACTGCTCCATAAATTCTGGAAAAAACGCTTTGTACAAAAGTAAAAACGTAGCTGCTAAAGATAGAATTGATAATAAAATAACTGCTGATTTCATTTGTTTTTCTGAAATTTTGCCAGAAGCTACTGCTCTTTTTTCAGCCAAAGGATCTCGGAATTGATCGGTACCTTTTACTCCATCTCCATAATCGTTTGCAAAATTGCTCAATACTTGATAAAGCAACGTAACGAGCAGCGCAAGAGCAAAAATTTGCCAATCCCACAATTGATAGGTCTCTTCCATTCTCCATTTCGCGATGAAAGATCCGATGATAATTCCACTTATAGAAAGTGGTAATGTGCGCAAACGTGCGGCTTTTATCCAATGAATCATAATATTACATCCAATTTTCTTGTGAAGATTCTACCTTATAAAGACAATAATTTGCTAAATTTTTTAATTCCGTAGCATTAGCAGTTGGCATTGTAATACTTCCGCCTGCAGTAGAAATTGTGAGGGTAGCTATTTCAGTTTGTTTTTGCCAAAAGTATTGAGAAATTTTTATAGATTGTATTTTCTCAATTTTCAATGTTTTTGCTTCAACGTCCCAAGCTCCACTTTGCTTTTGCAAATATCCTGAATTTGCATACAACCTGCAATTTTTAAAACTGAAATAAAGCACAATACTTGAAATTAGAAAATAAAGCATAGAACCCAAGAAAAAGTAACTTGTTTCATATAAAAATTGATACGACACAAGTAACGGTAAGAAGATATACATAAAAATTTTTGGAATCAAATATCTAAAATTCGGTTTTATAAGATCATTAAATACAGGCAAATCTTGAAAAATAAAATTCACCAAACTATCCTTTTCCGTTTTGCTACAACCCAAAATATTGCTGTTGTCATTACCCGCATTTTCTTCTCCTATTTGACTAAATTTTAAATGCAAAACGTTCCATTTTTTTTGAAAATAATTTTGCGTAATGGTAATTATTTGTACCTTTTTGATAGAAATAATGTGATTTTTCGTATTAAATAAACCAAATTCCATAGAGAAGTAATCTGTAAATTTTACAATTTTCAAATTAAAATAAACGAAAAATGTGCGCAGAACATTTACAAGAATTGCCGCAAACGTAAAAACTACAATTGCTGAAATAATAAGAAATATTGGAATTGCAAAAACATCTTCGATAGCAAAATATTTCTCTAAAATATCTTCCAATTTTAAATTAAAACCATCAAATATTTGCTGAGAAAGATAAACCAATAAACCCATTAAGGCGAAAAAACTTTTTACGTAGTTTGCTGTAACTGCATATTTTAATAATGAAATAACAGATATTTTTATTTCCTCTGCTTCTCCTGTTATTTCTTTTTGATCAATTAAAATTTCATTGTTGCTAGAAATAAGATAATTTCTTAAATAATCTGCATCTTTTTTAGATATTGCATCAATGCTGATCTCTTTTTTATCCGTGCCGGGAGAATCTATTTCTAGCTGATATATACCAAGCAAACGATGCAAAAATGGTTGATTTACGTTGGCTTCTTGTATTTTATTTCTTTCTAGATGTATGGTTGTTTTATTAAATACGCCTTTTTCTATAATAAATTCATCGCTCTTAAAATCAATTTTGTAAGTATAATATTGATATTTAATATAAGCTTCTATGGCTACAGCAATCAATGCAACCAATGCAACAATTAGGATTATTGTTACTGTATATTCTTTCTTTTTAAATAAAAAAAGTACAATTAAAAACCAAAAATTCTTAAGTAATTTCCCGTAGGAAATCAAGGCAAAAATTATAATTCCTTTTTTGGATTGAAATTGTGGAAGAGAAAAATCAGATTTCATCCTTTCTATTTTCAAAGATGATTTCTGATTGTTCATCTGTCTCTAGTCCATCTATTTCACTGGATTTCTCTTCAGATTTCTCTTCAGAAACTTCGTCTTCAATTTTATTTAAAATTAATTGGTTGATTTTCAGAGAAACTTCATTATCTAATCCAGGAATTTTTATATCACCACCACTTTGTCCCGCCGTGAAAATTGAAATCGCCTTAAGATCTAAAACACGAGATAGCCAACCTTCTTCTAAACTAACGTGCTGTATTCTGTTGAAAGGTATTATAATCGTTGTAGTTTTGATAAGACCAGATTGAAAAATAACATCTTGATTTCTGATGGCATATTTTTTTTTAAAAAACCCGAAATAACTTAATATAAAATTCAGAATTAAAAAAAATACTAAAAAGCCAAGTATATACTTAAAATATGATCCAAATAATTGCCGCTGGAAAAAATTTACAATTAAAGACCCTGTGAAAACTACAATAGCAATGATAGTCCAATTAAAGAAAATAACGTACAAATATTTTTTAGAAATAGATTTGAATTCTACTTTTTCAAAATCAGGTAAATCTTCAACTTTAATTTCTAGATTTTCAAAATTCATATTTTATTTTTAAGAAATCCACCCATCTTCACCGAAATTTGGTTTTCTTTTTTCCAGAAATGCGTTTCTACCTTCTTTTGCTTCTTCCGTCATGTATGCCAATCGTGTAGCTTCTCCAGCAAAAACTTGTTGACCAACCATTCCATCATCAGTTAAATTCATAGCAAATTTTAGCATTCTGATAGACATTGGTGATTTTCCTAGTATTTCTTGTGCCCATTCGTAAGATTTTTCTTCTAAATCTGCATGTGGAATTACGGCGTTGACCATTCCCATTTCTGCGGCTTCTTTTGCAGAATAATTTCTACCTAGAAAGAAAATTTCTCTGGCTTTTTTTTGCCCTACCATTTTTGCCAAATATGCAGAACCATAACCACCATCAAAACTAGTAACATCTGCATCTGTTTGTTTAAAAATTGCATGCTCCTCGCTTGCTAATGTAAGATCGCAAACTACGTGCAAAGAATGTCCACCACCAACTGCCCATCCATTTACTACGGCAATCACAACTTTTGGCATAAAGCGTATCAAACGTTGAACTTCTAAAATATTTAAACGATGACGACCATCTTCGCCAACATAACCTTGTTCTCCGCGTGCTTTCTGATCTCCACCACTGCAAAATGCATGTCCACCATCTTTTTTGCTTGGACCTTCGCCAGTTAATAAAACTACACCAACAGAAGAATCTTCGGAAACATGGTAAAATGCGTCATATAATTCCGATGTTGTTTTAGGGCGAAATGCATTGCGCACTTCTGGTCTATTAAAAGCAATTCTTGCAACTCCTCCACATTTTTTATAAGTAATATCTTCGTATTCTTTTACGGTTTTCCACTCGATCATAGTTTAATAATTTGCTGTAAAGGTAGGTCTTAAAAGTAAAATTTAAAAATAAAAAGTTGGAAATAGTGTAATAAATAAACCTAGCTTTTATAATTAAAAATCTTAAAAACAGAATTTATAATATTCAACTTTAAAATGGATTTTTAACAATTTCTAAAGTATTTTCTATCATATTATACTCGAAAGTTTTTTTCAATCCAGGCGAAAATACAGAGAATTTCGTGAGTTTTGTAAATGGTGCATACAATCTAAATGTACAAATATCTGTAGCGGAAAGGAAAGGATTTTCTTTTAGATGGCTATGTGTAGAAGATGCAGAGAAATTTCCTTCATCATCACTTCCAAAAACGGGAATCATCGCGGAATGAAATTTTTTCTTATTCAAGATTTTACCGTTATTATCCGTTATAAATAGATAATCATTTCCAAAAGGTATTACGTTTGATTGGGAAGTTCCTGGTATTAAATAGGTCTTGAAATTAGCTCCAAAAGGTATTGTAATAATGTTTAAACTAAATCCTTTCGGTGCTCCAACTTCATTGGCAGGATTTGAAAAGTAGGAAATCAAATTTTGTCGAACATTCTTTAAATCTATTTCAATTTTAGATAAACTTCTTACCTCTAAATTTATTTTAGTTGGTATCTCTGCCTTGTTTTTGAAATTATACTCTGCAATTATTTCGCTTCCAGATTTATTTAAAAAAACGGTACGCACAAATTCTTCATTTTGATAAGTAAGATATGCACCTATCAAATCTTTAATTTCCACATTTTTTCTCGCAATATCATTCGAATTCCAAGATGCTTTTTCAAAAGAATACAGTAAATTTCCCTCTGTTTTAATAGAATCTAATTTATTTTTAATCTCTTTTTCAGAAAATTTAATATCTTGGCAAAAAGTGAGGATGGAAGTCATCGTTAAAAATAAAACTATAATTTTCTTCATACTAAATTTATCTTAGGATTATATTAAAATATTTGTAAAATTCAAATATTATGATATTACAAATGTATTAAATTCTAAATACCATAAAATTATTTTTTTTCCTTAAATTTGTTTTTTAAAATTAATTAAACATAAATAAAACACCATGCAAAAATCTAAAATCTACTACACGCTTACAGATGAAGCACCAATGCTTGCTACACATTCTTTTTTACCAATGGTAAAAGCATTTGCAACTGCAGCAGATATAGAAATAGAAGTAGCCGACATCTCTTTGGCAGGTAGAATTTTAGCTACATTTCCAGATTTTCTTTCGGAAGATCAAAAAATAGAAGATGCACTTGCACAATTGGGAGAATTGGCTACAAAACCAGAAGCAAACATTATTAAATTACCCAATATTTCTGCATCTGCACCACAATTGGAAGAAGCAATAGCAGAATTACAAAGCAAAGGATTTGCAGTACCAAATTATCCTGCAGAACCAAAAAATGAAGAAGAAAAAACCATAAAGGCAAGATATTCTAAAGTTTTGGGAAGTGCAGTAAATCCCGTTTTAAGAGAAGGAAACTCCGATAGAAGAGCACCAAAATCTGTGAAAGATTACGCAAAAGCAAATCCACACAGAATGGGAAAATGGGCAAAAGATAGCAAAACAGAAGTTGCTTACATGACAGAAGGAGATTTCTATGGTACAGAAACTTCTGTAACGATGGACCATGAAGGAACATTTAAAATAGTTTTCAAAAATGAAAATGGCGAAGAGAAAGTTTTAAAAGATTCTGCAGCTTATAAAAATGGAGAAATTTTAGATTCTGCCGTAATGAGCCTCAACAAACTAAAAAAATTCTCGAAAGAAGCTATTCAAGAAGCTAAAGATAAAGATGTCTTACTTTCTGCGCATTTGAAAGCTACAATGATGAAAATTTCTGATCCTATTATATTTGGAGCTATTGTAGAAACCTATTTTCAAGATGTTTTTAATAAATATAAAGATACTTTTTCATCTTTAGATATAAATCCGAACAACGGACTAGAAAGTCTTTTAGAAAAAATAAAAGGCAACGAAAAAGAAGCAGAAATAAAAGCAGCGATTGATGCTGCCATGCAAAACGGACCAAAAGTAGCCATGGTAAATTCTGACAAAGGAATTACCAATTTCCATGTGCCGAGTGATATAATTGTAGATGCATCTATGGCAGCTTTGGTGAGAGGTGGCGGAAAAATGTGGAATACTGCTGGAACAGAAGAAGATACGCTTGCTATTATTCCAGATCGTTCTTATGCTACGTTTTTCTCTTCAATTATAGAAGATATGAAAGAACATGGCGCATTAGATCCTACCACAATGGGAACCGTTCCAAATGTAGGTTTAATGGCACAAAAAGCTGAAGAATATGGATCGCACGACAAAACTTTTCAGATTGCAAACAATGGAACTGTGGAAGTTCAGGATGAAAATGGCAAAGTGCTTTTATCACAAAATGTAGAAAAAGACGATATTTTCCGTGTTTGCCAAGTGAAAGATGCACCGATACAAGATTGGGTGAAGTTGGCGGTAAATAGAGCAAGACTTTCTAATACACCTGCAGTTTTTTGGTTGGATAATGGAAGAGCACATGATAGAGAAATCATCAAAAAAGTAGAGAAATATCTGAAAGATTATGATACTGCTGGTTTAGACATTCAGATTCTAAACGTCGTAGATGCAATGAAATTTACCCTAAAAAGAGCAAGAGAAGGAAAAGATACCATTTCGGTTTCTGGTAATGTATTAAGAGATTATTTGACGGATATGTTCCCGATTTTAGAACTCGGAACTTCTGCAAAAATGCTTTCTATAGTTCCCTTGATGAACGGAGGTGGTCTTTTTGAAACTGGAGCAGGTGGTTCTGCACCAAAACACATAGAGCAATTCATCCAAGAAGGATATTTGCGTTGGGATTCTTTGGGTGAATTTTTGGCTTTGCAAGCAAGTTTGGAACATGTAGCGCAAACTTTAGACAATCAGAAGGCACAGATTTTAGCCGATGCTTTGGATGTTGCGAATGCTAAATTTTTGGCAGAAGATAAATCTCCAACAAGAAAATTAGGCGGATTAGACAATCGTGGTTCTCATTTTTATCTAGGAATGTATTGGGCAGAAGCTTTGGGAAATCAAACCAAAGATGCAGAAATAGCTACAAAATTTTCTGCTATTTTTGAGCAATTAAAAAATGATGAGGCAAAAATAAATGAAGAACTAATAGCTTCTCAAGGAAGACCACAAGATATTGGTGGATATTACAAACCAAATTGGCAAAAAACCGATGATGCAATGAGACCAAGTGCAACATTAAATTCCATCGTGAATGCTATTTAAATTTCTAATTTAAAAATAAAAATTAAACTCTTCAAAAAAATTTTTGAAGAGTTTTTTCTTTCAATATTATAATCTATTTAGTTTTAGAAAAAATTAATAATTTAGTAAACAAACATTTACACAGATTATCAAATTTCACCTTACGCATAACTATGAAAAAAATCTACTATTTTCTGTTAGTCTTACTATTGAGTTCATGCATTTCTGTAAAGAAATACAACGAACAACTTTTGACCAAAATTCCCGTAGAAAAACTAAAAAAAGATGTGAATTTCACCTACAAGAAATTGCAGAAAAATCATCCAGATTTATATGGTTTTACATCTAAAGAAAATCTAGATTTTAAATTTGACAGTCTGAAATTCACTATAAAATCGCCATTAAATCCATCAGAATTTTATCAAAAATTGGCTCCTTTGATTACAGAAGTTCAGCAAGGACATTTAAATTTAATGATTCCTGCAAAAAGACTGACCAAGAAAGAAATTAAAAATCTAGAAAAACAAAAAGGGCTTTTCAGCAGGTATAATTTTATTTTAGACGGGGATAAAATTTTTGTGAAAGACAATGCCGATAAAATTGAAAATATGGATGTAGGCACAGAAATTTTGGAAATAAATGAGGAGAAAAGTTCAATTTTAATAGAAAAATACAAACCATATATTGCCAGTGATGGATACAATACGAGCTATGAAAAATACGCTTTGTCTAGAAGATGGCCAACTTTTTTTACAGTAGAAAATGGTATTTTGGACAGTGTGAAATTGAAAGTTAAATTTAATAATGAAATAAAAATATTTTATTTAAAAAGAGAACCAGTAAGTAAAAAGGAAAAGAAAGCGGAGAAAATTTACACAAAAAAAAAGGAAGAGCAAAAAACCCAAGATTACAACCCAAACACGCGATCGTACAATAGAAGCATAGATTTTAAAACTAAAGATAGTAGTGTTGTATTAATGACGATAAAAACTTTTTCTGGCGTTAAATCTAAAAGTTTTTATAAAGAAAGTTTTCAGACACTTTCTGACAAAAAAGTAAAGTATTTAATTTTGGATTTGCGAAATAATCTTGGCGGTTCTCTTGCAGAAATCCATGATTTGTATCGATATTTAGGCGCAGATAAATATCCATTTATTACAGATATTGAAGTTACGGATAGCGCTTCTTTGCTTCGGGCAGATTATTTTTCAAGTATTCCATGGCTTGCAAAACCTTTGGCAGCAATCACTTACCCTTTTTATGCATTTGGTAGTTTACTTTCTGTGAAGAAAAAAGACGGTCAAATTTTGTTAAGAAATAATCTTTTCTCCTCCAAAAAACCACGAAAAAATGCATTTGAAGGTGAAATTTATGTACTCATAAACGGTAGTAGTTTTTCGGCATCTTCCATTATTTCATCAAAATTAAAAGGAGACGGACGCGCAATTTTGGTAGGAGAAGAAACTGGCGGCGCAAATGATGGCACTGTTGCAGGAAGGTATAATACTGTGAAATTACCTAATTCTAAGATTCTATTTCCCATCGGTTTGATGAAAATTTCGCCAAATATAGTTTTTACAAAAACCAAAAAAGGTGTAGAACCAAATATTGAAATGATTGAAAGTACAACTGAAATTTTACAGAAAAAAGATAAAGTTTTACACTACGTTTTAGAAGAGATTTCTAAAAAAAATAGCATAGAAATTAAATAATAAATTTTTTAATATTTATTTTCACAATTTATCTATCTTTAAATAAATATTTTGCAAATGGAATGTTTAGAATGTGGAGATAAAATACACGGAAGATCTGATAAAAAATTCTGTAGTGATGGCTGTAGAAACACCTACAACAACAACCAAAATAAAGACACTAGCAATCTTATGCGCCAAATCCACAATATATTGCGAAAAAATTCTAGAATTTTGGATGGAATAAACACCGAAGGAAAAGCAAAAACGACGAAGACAAAATTGGTGTCACTAGGTTTTGATTTCAATTACATTACTCAAATCATCACCTACAAAAATGGTGCAACCTACCAATTTATTTACGATCATGGCTACAAATTTCTGGATGAAGAGTGGATTTTGCTGGTGAAGAAAATAGATTAAATTTTCAAATTAAAAATTATATGATAAAATTTTACACGTTATTTTCAATTTTATTTTTAGCGTATTTTTCTGCACAAACGACTGAAAATAATTTTGAACCAAGTTTTCAAGAAAATAAAGGGCAAATTGTTGATCAAAATGGAAACCAAAATCCTGCTGTTCTCTATCTGTTTAACTCCAATGGATTAAACGTGCAACTAAAAAAGAACGGATTTTCTTATGATTTTTACGAGGTTGAGAAAACAGAAAAAAAAGTAAATAATCAAAAAAAAACATCTAGCGTACAAAATTTATCAGAAATTGAAAAATTTGATTATAAATCTATTTATCATAGAATAGACATTGAATTATTAAATTCTAATCCCAACGCAAGTATTGTTGGTGTAGGTAAATCTTCTTATTTTGAAAACTATTATCAGACGAAGCAAAATGGAGAAATCATCAATGTAAAAGATGTACATCTTTATAAAAAAGTAACGTATAAAAATATATATCCAGAAATAGATTTAGAATTTGAAGGAAGTCTGGATTCTACAACACCTATTAAATATAATTTCATTGTAAAACCTGGGGGAAATGTCTCTGATATTAAATTGAAAATTTCTGGCGGAGCAAATATTTTAAAAAACAATGAAATTTCCATCTCTACAAAATTTGGAGAAGTAATTGAGAAAATCCCTGCTTCTTGGATAAAAGGAAAAGAAAATAGCAAAATTCCTGTAAATTTTATCGCTTTGGTAGAATCTGTGTATGGTTTATCTATTTCAAAACCGTTTGACACAAGCAAAACATTAATTATAGATCCAGTTCCTGTGAGAATTTGGGGTAGTTTTTTTGGTGGAAATGGTGAAGATCAAGTAAAAGTAAAAACGGATTTTCAAAATTTTGTTTACGTAATTGGCGCATCTACAAGCACGAATAACATTGCAACTTCTGGTGCTTACCAAACGAATATGGCAGGAAGCGTGGATGGAGTTATAAGTAAAATAACAGAAAATGGTCAGAAATTGTGGGCAACCTATTATGGTGGAATTTACTCAGATGTAACAAGAGATATAGGATTTGATGCAGCCTCTAATATTTATGTTACGGGATACACATCAGTATTAACACCAACAATTCCTAATAACCCGTATAATGATGATGCGTTTGTTTTAAAACTAAATTCTAATGGTGCATTTATTTTTAATAAATATTTTGGTGGTAGCAATGATGATGATGCTTACTCTATTTTTGTAAATAACAGTAGTATTTATATAGCAGGAGAAACAAGAAGTATAAATCTGCCAGCTGTAAATACCTATCAGGTTACAAAAGTTTCTACTGGAGGTTTTAGCGATGCTTTTCTAGCAAAATATGACCTGGATGGTAACTTTTTATGGACAACCTACTTTGGAGGATCAAATGGTGCTTCTACATTCACAAAAATAATGGCTGTCGAAAACAACACTTTGGAAATAATTGGGAATACCACGTCTACTCAAATACCTATGGTTAATCCTATTCAAGGAAATAATGCGGCAAATAACGTAAGTACAAATATATTTTACGCAAAAATATCTGATAATGGAACGTAACTTTTAAGATCGAGCTATTTTGGTACACCAGGACAAGATTACACCTATGAAGCTAGAATTTTAAATGGCGTTTTAATAATACCAGGAACTTTTCAACAAAATGGTGGAAATATAAATTCAGTTGGGATTTATAGAGTAAATCTTTCAACAAATATTATTACAAAAACTTATTTCCCTACGTTGAATAGTAATATTCAAAATCAATTTTATGTAGATGAACAAGGTAGTGTTTTTCATACAGGATTAGCTTCAAGTTCTGGTTTTTTAAATATTGCAACACCAAATGCATATATGTCAACACCAGGTCAATTTATTAAGTCATACTTAATAAAATTTGATGGAAATGATCAAAAAATTTGGGGAACTTACTATGGAGGGAATGGAGCTACACAACTTTCTAACGTTACAAAAGATAGTAGCGGATACATTTATATGTCTGGAATGTCCAGTCAAAACTCTTCTGGTATTGCAACGCCAGGAACTTTTCAGCAAACACAAGGTTCTGCAAATGATGGTTATATTGTAAAACTGCAAGATTGTGATTCTTTAGGTAATATCACTTCAAACGCACCACTCTGCACTGGAAATACATTAAATTTAACAGCTTCTGGCGGAGATTCTTATTCTTGGACAGGACCAAATGGATTTACATCTAACCTTGCAAATCCTACAATCCCCAATGCAACTGTTACAAATAATGGCACTTATTTCTGTTTAATATCTTCGAATTCCGGATGTAGCGGAACTCATTCCATCACTGTTTTGATTGGAGACAATTTACCGCCAATTCCAAATAGTACAACACTTCCAGATATTACGGGAAATTGCCAAACAATAATTTCTACAATCCCAACTGCTACAGATAATTGCGCAGGAACAATAACTGCTACGACAAGTAATCCTTTATCTTATTCTCAAGCGGGAAATTATGTGATTACGTGGAATTTTAATGATGGTAATGGAAATATAGCTACACAAACGCAAAATGTAATCATCACGGCGCAAAATTCTCCGGTTGCAAATTCGCCACAAAATTTTTGTTTGATTAATCAACCAAAATTATCCGATATCACAATTGCTGGCACAAATATAAAATGGTACAATGCTGCAGGAATTTTACTACCTGCAAACACTCCACTCGTGAATGGAACTACCTATTCAGCCACTCAAACTGTGAATGGATGCGAAAGTTTGCCGACTGCAATTTTGGCGAATATAGAAAATCCCAATCCACCCACAGGAAATGCTACGCAAACATTTTGCCCCACAGAAAATGCTACATTAGCAAATCTTGCAGTCACCGGTATAAATATAAAATGGTACAATGCAGCGGGAATATTATTGCCAGCAAATACAAGTTTAGCAAACGGACAAACTTATTTTGCTACACAAACAATAAACGGTTGCGAAAGTAATGTAAAACTCGCAATCTTTGTTGTTATTTCTAACGATGTGGTTCCCGCAAATAATTATGCTGTATCTTTTTGTAATCCCTCTGTCGGAAATTCTTCGGTTATTAATTTATCCAACTACAATGGAAATATAATAGCGAACCCGACAGTCTTTACTTATGAATATTATGATGCCACAAATATACTCATACCCAATTTTAGCAATGTAAATCTAGTCATTGGCATCAATCAATTTAAAGTAAAAGTAATCAATACGAACGGTTGTTTTAAAATAGTAAACCTTACTATCACGCTTTTACAAAAACCACAGCTGAATGTAAACAATGTAGAATTTTGTAAAGGAAATCGAGCAGTTTTGGATGCTGGAAGCGGATTTGCAACTTACCTTTGGTCTACTGGAGAAACTACACAAACGATCAATGTAACGCAATCTGGAACTTATACCGTAACAGTTTCTAACGCTAGTGGATGTAGCAATACTGCACAGATAATTGCAACTGAAACAATAGCAGGTACAATAACCGGAATTGAAATCGTCAATAATTCTGCAACAATATTTGTTGCGCCATCAGGCAATTATCTTTATTCTATAGATGGAATTAATTATCAAAACAGCAATGTTTTTTCTAATTTGGCAAATGGTTCTTTCACTGCTTTTATAAAAACAAATTCAGGCTGCGAAATTAAAAGTTTAGACTTTACAATTTTTAAAATTCAAAATGTAATAACCCCAAACAATGATGGAAATAATGACGTCTGGAATATTGATGGTTTAAAAAATTACAAGAATTCACAAGTCACCGTTTTTGATAGATTTGGCAAAATTGTATTAGATAAAAAAGATTCTGCAGAAATAAAATGGGACGGAACCTATCTCGGACAACCATTACCAACGAACACATATTGGTATGTATTGCAATTATCAGATGGAAGAATTTACAAAGGATTTTTATTAATAAAAAATCGAGAATAAAATTGATGAACGTGTAAAAAAAAGGGAGATTTAAAATTTAAATCTCCCTTTTTATTTTATACTAGTTTTATTTTATCCTGTTGTATTTCTATCACTTTATCTCTATACAATCCGCCAATTGCTTTTTTGAAATTTTTCTTACTCATTTCTAGCTCTTTTTTTATTTCCTCGGGCGAAGATTTATCTGATAAATACATCAATCCAAAATTTTCGTCTAGGTAATCTAAAATTTTCTGACGAAATTCATCGATGTTTTCAAAGCCATCTAATTGCAGCGTAACATCTATTTTCCCATCTTCTCTTATCGCTTTTATGAAACCTTTTTCTTCAGAAAGTGGATACAATTTTTTGTAAACATCAGAAAAATAAAGCAAACCAATATACTCTTTGTTGATGACTACATTCCAACCAAGTTCGCTTTCGTTCATCATTATCAAATCTACCTTATTTCCATATTCAAATGGCGTAATATCGTATTGCGGATTACGTTTAAATTTGGTAGTTCCTGTGATCAATCCTGTAGCTTCATCAATATAAATATATACCAAATACCGCTTCTGCTCTACTATTTTGCCTTTCTGTTGTTTGTATGGGATAAAAAGATCTTTAATGATTCCCCAATCCATAAATGCGCCAGTTGGCAAAGTCTGTATACATTCCATCACCGCAAATTCGCCAATTTCGGCCAGTGGAGTTTCTGTAGTTGCTTTTAAAGTATGATCATCTTGATAGACAAATACATCGATTTCATCTCCAATTTCTGTATCATCGTTAGCGAAAATTTTAGAAAGAAATGCTCTATCGCCAGTTTGATCTTCTAGAAAGTATCCAGAATTATTTTTTTCAGCGATGGTTAAAGTTTGCGTTCTACCGGGTTTGATCATTTGGGAAATTATAATTAATGATTGAAAATTGGTGATTGATATCTATCAAAGTGCAAATTTAGCTTATTAAATCTTTTAATGCAAAGATGATTTAAATAGAAAAATTACTTCAAGGTATATTTTAATATTTAAAAAATGTGTGCAAATCCGTGAAGCGTACGTTCGACGAAGTTAAATATGTGAGCAAAATAGTTCTACAAATTCCGCAGATTTACACCAATAAAATATATTAAGCAAAAAAAATCCGACTAATTTGTCGGATTTTTTTAATATCAAATTTTAAATTCAAAACAATGAATTTAGGAAAGATTCGCATAAGAATCTTCAATAAATGCCGTCAAATCTTTTCCTTTCAGAAGATTTTGAGACAATTTCGCCAAATTCACCGCTTGATTAATCAATGATTTTTTGGAATCCGCATCTTCAGTTTTTAGAATTTTATCTGCTAAATTACTGTTGGAATTGATGACCAAATTATACATTTCTGGCATATTACCCATTCCAAACATTCCGCCACCACCGCCAGTTGCTTGCATATCTTTCATACGACGCATAAATTCTGGTTGCGTAATTAAAAATGGAGCATCTGTACTTTCTAAATCTTCTACCTGCACAGTGTAAGTATTGTTGTTAATACTTTCTTCAATGGTTTTCTTTAAAGCTTCTTTTTCCTCATCTTTCAATTTAGAAATTGTAGGCTCATCTTTCTCAATTAATTTATTTAAATGATCTGCATCTACCCTTGCAAAAGAAATATTCTCTTTTGTAGTTTCTAATTTCTGAATTAAATGCGGTGCAATTGGAGAATCTAAAAGCAAAACTTCGTAGCCTTTGTCTCTGGCTTTTTGAATGTAAGAATCTTGAGCGTCTGCATCTGTAGCATACAAATAAATGGTTTTTCCATTTTTATCTGTTTGCGTATCTTTTACTTTATCTGCCAATTCATTCCACAAATAATATTTACCATCAACGGTTGGAAACAATGCGAATTTTTCAGATTTATCAAAGAATTTATCTTCGGAAATCATTCCGTATTCTATTACAATCTTGATGTCATTCCATTTTTGCTCATATCCTGCACGGTCTTCATTAATTAAAGAAGCCATTTTATCGCCCACTTTCTTGGTGATATAGCTGGAAATCTTTTTTACAGCGCCATCAGCTTGAAGGTAAGAGCGGGAAACATTTAAAGGAATGTCTGGTGAATCTATCACACCTCTTAGAAGCATCAAGAAATCTGGCACAATACCTTTTACTTCATCAGTTACAAAAACCTGATTTTGGTATAATTGAATTTTATCCTTTTCAATATTTAAATTGTTTGCCAATTTTGGAAAATATAGAATTCCCGTTAAATTAAAAGGATAATCTACATTTAAGTGAATATTAAATAATGGTTCCTCAAATTGCATTGGATACAATTCGTGGTAAAACTCTTTATAATCTGCATCGTTTAATTCAGATGGATTTTTCGTCCAAGCTGGATTTGGGTTGTTGATGATATTATCAACTTCTACTGTTTCTGGTTTAGCATCTTCTGCAGCGTCTTCTGGCAAAGGAAGTGTCTCTGTTTTGGTACCAAATTTAATTGGCACAGGCATAAATTTATTATACTTCGTCAGTAATTCTCTAATTTTAGATTCTTCTAAAAACTCTAAAGAATCTTCTGCTATATGTAAAACGATTTCTGTTCCACGTGTTGTTTTCTCTGGATAATCTTCTAAGGTAAATTCTGGAGAACCATCACAAACCCAACGAACTGCCGTAGAATCATCTTTAAAGGATTTAGTTAAAATTTCTACTTCACTCGCTACCATAAAGGCAGAATAAAAACCTAAACCAAAATGACCGATAATTCCAGAATCTTTTGCAGAATCTTTGTATTTATCCAAAAATTCTTCAGCACCAGAAAATGCCACTTGATTGATGTATTTTTCAACTTCCTCTGAAGTCATCCCAACACCTTGATCTATAATGTGAAGTTTTTTGCCTTCTTTATCTATCTTAACTTCTATATCTATGCTTCCAATTTCTGTATTGGCTTCACCAATATTGCTTAAATGCTTTAATTTTGAAGTAGCATCTGTTGCATTGGAAATTAATTCTCTTAAAAAGATTTCGTGGTCTGAATAAAGAAATTTCTTTATTAATGGAAAAATATTCTCTACCGAAACATTGATATTGCCTTTAGTCATAATTTTATTTTTTAATTGTATAAAATTAAGTTCTCAAAATAAATACCAATGAAGGTAAAGTGACAAAATGGCAATTTTAGATGACTAATTTAAAAGATCAATTCTTTTTAAATTTTTTCAGATCATTTAAAAAAGATTTAACAGTTTTGATATAATCTTGATCGACTTTTTCCTGTCCAATTGTTTTTATAATTACATCATTTTTGAAATAATATCTATTTTCTGATATCAGTTTTGGCATGTTCAAAGATGCATTTTCACCTTGAGTTAGGTATTTTTTTTCTAGAACAAATATGAGCCTATTTTTATCAATATAATATTCTGTGGTAATATTCTGATAGGAAATTCCTGCAAAATGCACAATTTTTTTCAGTTTGTTATTTTTGTAATAAGCTTCTAAACTTTGTCCATTGTCTAAAACTTCATTTTTTTCATCTACAAAATAATCATTTGGAATTTCTATAACGCTGTACACTTTTTCTTTATTAATTTCGGAAACTGCTTTTTTGATAAGACTTAATTCTTGCGCAGATATTATTGTGGAAATTAAAATAATGGTAAGTAAAATAATTTTTTTCATCGTTTATAAATTAAAATTTAGCTTGAATATTTGAATCAAATTTATACAAAAAAGAGAAGCCTAAACTCCTCTCAACATTTTTTATTTAGATAAAAATCTATTTTTTAATTAATTTAAATGGTTTTGTTTCAGAATTATCTCCAGAAATTGTAATGAAATAATTGCCAGAGCTTAGCTTAGATACATTTAATTGATTGTTTTCTATTTTATCTTGCAAAACTAATCTACCATCTGCAGTGTAAATTTTCACCAATTTTTGATTTTTTGATAGTCCTTCAAAATTTACAATATCTTCGGCAGGATTTGGATACATAAAAATAGAATTTTTCGCATTCACTTCTTGATTTCCTAGAAAAACAATGTCTTGTGCAATAGCAAAATTATCTGTCTGGTTGATACCTGCAAGAGCAATAACCGCGGTTCCTGTAGTATCTGTAAGCAGCGGAAATTTGCGCAAATTGTCATAATAAAGATAGGAAGTTGTGGTAAGAGTGCCTATTGGAAATATAAAAAATGTATCCGTTGGACCGTGCAGATTGTAAGTTTGAACAATTTTCACCCGCAACACATTCGTAAAAGTTCTACCACCAACAATTAATGTTCCTGAAGCTCCAGAAGTTCCCACAATCGTACCTTTGAACAAGCCAGAAGCAGCTGTAGAAGTGAAAGTTCCTTGTGCATTATCTGTAACATTATAGTTGAATGCTGTTGGAAATTGTAAATATGTACCATTATTGGCTGCAAAATTTAGCGTTGCGGTAGAATTTGTAAGTCCCGTAATTTCTAGTTTGTTGGCGGTTGATTTAAAAAGTAAAACGGTACCAGAACCATCATCCTGTTTCAAATTGCTTCCTGGAAATGTGGTAATTTCCGCTGCTGTTGGCGAAACAAAAGTAGTTGTAGTAGCTGCTCCAGATGTAACTGTAGGATTTGAAAATGTTGCACTTGCGCCAGTTGCAGAATTGTCTACTGTTCCTGTAACAGCATTTGCTGCGTAAGAATTGCCAACTACAGGTTTGTTTGCAGCATCTGTAAGGGTCGTTTGAGCAAAAGACGATTGTGCAATTGCCAAAATAAGTAAGATATAAAGTTTTTTCATAATATAATTTTTTATAAAATTACGAATAAAAAATTGTTAATACACTTACTATCAAATTTTTAAATAAAAAATAGAGAAGTAAAAACTTCTCTATTTTATTTATTCTAATCTATGCTATCAACATATTGCATCACTTCTCTGCGAGAACTTTCATAATCTAAAGCTTCATAAACTTTATAGAAATTTTGTTTATCAACGCATTTGATATACATTTGTTTTGCAATTTTTATTTTATTGCTATCAAATTTCATCATTGCTACCAAAAATTTAATTTGATTTGCTGTAAAAGCAACTTTTTTCATTTGAATTTTGATGATTTCTATTTTGTTATCATCAAAAGCGGAAGCTTTATTTAAAGATGATGTGAAATAATCAAACTCAATATTATTCATCACCTTTCCATTATAATTTCCGTTATATCCAGAATTTCCATTGTAGTTGCCATTCTGATTGCCGTAAGGATTATTCCAAACATCATCCCACTCATTAATTCCATAAGATTGATTTTGAACTGGAAAATTTCCCAATAGATACAAACCATAATCTGAAAAGAAGTCTAACACCAATCTCGAGTTATTTTTCACATATATTCTTGTTCTATACACCAAATAATTATTTTCATAAATTGATATTATAGTTGTTCCAGCTCTCATATCAAAAAATCTAAACTTCCCAGAAGAATTGCTCATATATTGATCGTCAATTTCTACAGAATAGTTTCCGTTT
This sequence comes from Frigoriflavimonas asaccharolytica, assembly GCF_013294015.1. Taxonomy (GTDB): domain Bacteria; phylum Bacteroidota; class Bacteroidia; order Flavobacteriales; family Weeksellaceae; genus Frigoriflavimonas; species Frigoriflavimonas asaccharolytica. The sequence goes on along the minus strand of NZ_JABSNO010000012.1, from coordinate 64,853 downwards.
TCTGGAATTCTTACAAAAACTTCAGAGTTTCCAACATTATAATTCCAACGATAGCTGCTATTAGAAACAGGTCTTTGGTTATTGCTTTGCGTAGGTTTTCTGTAGTTAGAATTATCTAAAATTTTCTCGTTGCTTCGCCCAACATTTGTACTACTTTGGGTTTGAACCTCGCCGGTTTTTGCAGAGTTACTGTTTCTCTGTGTTTGCATTTCGGTAGATCTTGCATCATTTTTAAGAAGTTCTCCAGATTTTCCTGGTTCTTGCGCAAAGATGCTCATGCTAAATAATAACAAACAAGTAGTAAAGAAATTTTTCATTTTTTTAATTTTTAAGGGTTATAATTGCTGATATTCTACAAGTGTGCCAAAATTTAGTTTTGATTCATATATTTTAATAAAATTTACTAGTTGTTAAATTATTTGTAATATAATGAAGCATCCATTTAACTTTCGATAAAATTGATAATCAAAGCGTATGCTTTATTGAAAATTTAAAAACGAAATCCAAACTGTCCAAAAAAGCAAAAAAATAGAGAAGCCGAAACTTCTCTAATTTATTAAGAACACCTTGCGCATTCTACTTCATATTTTTTCTTTTTACTTCTAAAAGTGAATTGCAATTTTTGCAGTTGCATCCAACGCTGCTTCTTTCATGCCTTCCGCATAAGTTGGATGTGCGTGAGACATTCTAGAAATATCTTCTGCACTCGCACGAAATTCCATCGCTACAACGGCTTCTGCAATAAGATCTGCAGCTCTAGCTCCAATCATGTGAACGCCTAAAACTTCATCTGTTTTTGCATCAGCAATTATTTTGATAAAACCATCTACATCACCAGAAGCACGACTTCTTCCTAAAGCACGCATCGGGAAATTACCAATTTTTACTTCTACACCTTCAGCTTTCAGTTGTTCTTCTGTTTTTCCAACTGCAGCAACTTCTGGCCAAGTGTACACAACACCTGGAATAAGATTGTAATTGATATGAGGTTTTTGTCCGGCAATTAATTCTGCAACCATCGTTCCTTCTTCAGATGCTTTGTGCGCCAACATTGCACCAGCTACAACATCTCCAATCGCATAGATATTAGAAACATTGGTTTGCAAATGTTCGTTCACCTTCACTCTTCCTCTTTCGTCTAGATCTACTCCGGCTTTTTCAACTTCCAACCCTTTTGTAAAAGGACTTCTACCAACAGCAACCAATACATAATCTCCTTCAATAACTACTTCTTCGCCTTTTTTATTTTTTGCAGTTACTTTCACGGTATCTCCATTTCTTTCAACGGATTGTACGCCTGTAGAAAGATTAAATTTCATTCCTTGTTTACGCAAAACTTTGTTCAATTCTTTGGATAAAGAAGCGTCCATTGTAGGAATAATTTTATCCATAAATTCTACAACTGTAACTTCTGATCCCAATCTTTTGTACACAGAACCTAATTCTAATCCAATAACTCCACCACCAATTACGATCAAGTGTTTAGGAATTTCTTTTAATTCCAAAGCTTCCGTAGAAGTGATGATTCTTTCTTTATCTAATGTAATGAAAGGCAAAACAGTTGGTTTAGAACCAGTTGCAATAATTGTATATTTAGATTCTATCATTTCTGTAGAACCATCGTTTTTAGTTACTTTTATTTGCGTTGCAGATTCAAAACTACCAACTCCTTCGAAGGTGGTAATTTTATTTTTATCCATCAAGAAGGAAATACCTTTTGTGGTTTGATCTACTACTTCATTTTTCCTTGCGATCATTCTTGCCAAATCTGCTTTTGGCTCATTGATGATGATTCCATGATCTGCAAAATTGTGTGCAGCGTTGTGAAAATGCTCTGAACTATCCAATAGTGCTTTACTTGGAATACAACCAACATTAAGGCAAGTTCCGCCCATTGTAGGATATTTTTCTATAATTGCAGTTTTGAAACCCAATTGCGCACATCTAATTGCCGCTACATAACCACCAGGACCAGAACCTATAACGGTAACATCAAATTGACTCATATCTTATTTTTTATTTTTTATTTTTAAAATTTTTAGTATTGCAAATTTACGAAATATTTTGGCTTTTAAAATTGTACTATTTCATTTATTGTCAATCACAAAAAATACACGTCCTCATAGCGATAATTCTGCAATACGTCATTGTGAGAATTGTGCAATACGTCATTGTGAGGCACGAAGCAATCCTCTGAATAAATTGTTGCATATTTTGGAGCCGAGAACCTGCTTTACGCTATATCTTTTTTGCTTGAAAATTCATTTTTAACAGAAAAAGTAGGGTAAGCAAAAAAGGATGCCGCTGCAATCAGGGCTATGAGATTTTGTTTGGAAATTTAAGCTATTTCAACAATTAATCTGGGAAACAATCATTGGCAAATTTTTCAATTCTAGGTTTCATTTTGTCATCGCAGTTTTTGCAATTGGATTTCATTTTACTGGATAAATATTTTCGCATTTTTTTTGAATTTTTATAATCATCCAAATCATACATTCCACTGTATGATATAGAATTAGTCCAATCTAAATATTTATCTCCAGATTTATCGTAATCCATATATTCGAAAAACTCTGTTGGATATTTCTCAGCATATTTTCTTGCCGGAACACCTGTATATTCACCCAAAGCACCATCTTGGATAAGTATTGTTTTATTTAAAATCCAACGGTAAAAAGGCCGTAAATTATCATCATCTGTTGTAATTAAAGCCAGCAGTTCCGCAGTTTTTGGCTCGTCATATGGTCTATATTTTCCGAAATAAAAATCTTTTGCTGTTGGATTACAATTTTTATTTTCTAAATAAAATCTGACAGGTTTATTCCAAATTGTATCTATATCAATATTATGAGTTAATTCAAAACCTTTTTGCCAATTATCAAAATTATTTTGTACATCAACATTTTCTACCGAGTGTTCAATATTTCTATCTGTCTCAATATTTTTTTGACAAGACAAAATTAATATTAGAAATAAAATATTTTTCATTATCGAAATTATTTATGTTGATAATATTCCCAAAACCTTTTGATACCTCCCCAAAATCATTTCTTTAGAAAACCGAGATTGTATAGAAATTTTTACAAAAAAGTCAATCCAATTTTACGATTTAAACCAACTTCAAAAAGGCGGAAAAGTGTAGAAAGTTGAATGTTACCTTTTCCATTTTCAATTTTTGAAATGTAACTTTTTTTTGTACCAGTTTTTTCTGCAAGTTGCTCTTGCGTCATATTTGCTTCTTTTCTTGCTTCTTTCAACATTTCGCTAATGATGAATTTTTGAGAATTTTCTTCATACTGCACTCTACTTTCTGTGCCCATTTTGCCATGTTCTACTTCCAGTAGTTGTTCAAAATTAGATATGTTTTTATATTTTTCCATGTAATTTATTGTTTGTTTAAAAAATATTCTTCCATTAATTTTATTGCTTTATCAATTTCTTTCTTTGGCGTTTTTTGGGATTTTTTTTGAAAAGCATTAAATAAAATCACCAAATTCCCTTTGTCAAAACAACAAAAAATTCTGTATATATTAGATTGGTATTCAATCCGAATTTCGTACAAACCATCTACACCGCTGAAATTTTTTAAAAATTTTTCAGGAACTTTTTCAATTTGCCTTATTAAATCCAAAACATATTGAAACTTTGCTTTCACTTTGCCATCTAAGGAATTATAAAATTCCAAAAAGTAATGCTCGTAAAATTCAATCTGCCTTTTCATTTCACAAAGTTAATTCAAAAGATAACTTCTTGCAAGTTTTTAATATTTAAAAGGGTAAATTTTGTATTCAAGTTGAATTCAAAAATTTAAAAACTCCCCAAAACCTCTTCATACTTCCCCAAAATCATTTCTTTAGAAAACCGAGATTGAATAGAATTTTTAATTTTCTCTTTATTAAAATCACCTTGCAAAATCTCAATAATTTTTGAAGCAAATGCTTCATGATTTTCTATATCTGCTATTTCGCCATTGATTTTTGGCTGGATAATTTCGGAAATTCCACCTGGACAATTGTTGGCTAGAGCGTAAGTTCCGCAAGCTCCAGCTTCTAGCAAAACATTCGGGAAACCTTCATAACGGGAAGAAAGGATGAACAAATCTGCGAATTTTAAATAAGGATAAGGATTTTTTTGCTGCCCGTGAAAATGTACGTGTTCTAAGTTCAAATCCAATTTCATTTGATGCAAAAGTTCTTTGTCTTTACCATCGCCCAAAATGTGAAGTTGTATTTTTTCGTCTTTTAAATGAGAAAAAACTTTCAACAAATTGTCAAAACCTTTTCTAGCAGATAGATTTCCGATGGCAACCACATTTTTGAAATCATTTAAATAAACACTTGGTTTTACTGCATTTACTAATTTAGAATTGATAAATTCAAAATCTACCGGATTGTTAATTTTGATCAATTTCTCTGGTTGTAAATTGAAATTTGCGAGCAAATCATTTTTCATATCATCACTTTGGCAAATAATTTTGTGATAATTATTGTAAAATTTATAGAAAAAACGAATTTCTTTTCTTGTAACGTGCTGAGAAACTACGTTGGTTTCTCTGGCAATAAATTTAGTTTTAGAGAAAAATTTGATGAAAAAAGCCAGATAAGCATTCACTTCGCCAAAACCACTAAACACCAAGTCGGGTTTTCTTTTGCTAATCTGTTTTAAAATAGGAAAAAGTGAATTGCGAATGCGTGGTGTTTTTAAATCTATGACTTCTACGTCATCTTTCAAAAAATCTAAATAACCACCTTCTTTACGAAGCAGCATCAATTTTACGTTAAATTTTTCTCGCGGAAGATGATTGGCAATTGTGGTTACAATTCTTTCTGCACCACCTGTTTCTAGATCTGGAAGTATAAATATGATGGATATTTTCTTTTGCAAAGTATGTATTTTGAATATTAAACTTTGTCAAAGATTACAACTTTGACAAAGTAAGCGTGAAATTTAGAGTAATTCTGAAAAAGTGTGCGAGTGATTATTAATAATGTAATTTACCAAAAATTTTCCATCTTTATCATCGAAGAAAATATACCACGTTGTTCTTTGGTTGGCTTTATATTTTAGATATTTTTTGCCGTGTTTTTTAAATTTCGCTTGGTTGTTTTTCCTAACAGTTGGTTTTTCAATGTTTTCTTCAATATAATCGTAGATTTTATCAATATAAACATCCACATTTTCGATAGAAGAAAAATATTTCTCTTGATATAACGCTTGTTGAAGATAATCTAGTTGCTGTATAAATCTAGAAGTGAAGGTTATTTTCCCCACCATTCTCGCACTTTTTCTTTGGATTGTTTTCTTGAATCTTTTAGACTATAACTTTTGGCAAATCTTTCATCAAAATCATCTGCAATGGCATATTCTGCTTGAGATTCTTCAACTAGCAATGGCTGGTTGCTTTTATTTTTTAATTCTACAAGTTCTGAAATAATGTCTAAATCATCGAGATTTTCTATCCACTCGATCAACTTATTTTTAACTTCTATCATTGAGTTTTTCATTGTTTTAAAATTTAAAATTTTCAAATTAAAGTAATTCTGAAAAAGTGTGCGAGTGATTATTAATAATGTAATTTACCAAAATTTTTCCATCTTTATCATCAAAGAAAATATACCAAGTTGTTCTTTGGTTGGCTTTATATTTTAGATATTTTCTGCCGTATCTTCTGAATTTTAGTTCTTTATTTACTCTAACAATTGGTTTTTCAATATTTTCTTCAAATTAATTGTAAATTTTGTTTCCATAGTTTTGACTGTCTTTTTCAAAACCAAAATATTCATTTTTAAATAACACTTCTACCAATTCTTCCATAGATTGATGAAATTGTTCTGTAAAAATGATTATTTCTTCCAAGGCAAGTTTGATATAAATTCTCTTGTTCTTTTCCTAGATTCTTCCATTGTATATCCCTTCGCAAATCTTTCATCAAAATCATCTGCAATGGCATATTCTGCTTGAGATTCTTCAACTAGCAATGGCTGGTTGCTTTTATTTTTTAATTCTATAAGTTCTGCAACAATTTCTAAATCGTCCAGATTTTCTATCCACTCGATCAACTTTTTTTTAACTTCTATCATTGAGTTTTTCATTGTTTTAAAATTTAAAATTTTCAAATTAAAGTAATTCTGAAAAAGTGTGCGAGTGATTATTAATAATGTAATTTACCAAAAATTTTCCATCTTTATCATCAAAGAAAATATACCAAGTTGTTCTTTGGTTGGCTTTATATTTTAGATATTTTCTGCCGTATTTTTTATATTTATTTTTTGATAATTTAATATTTGGATTATCAATTCTTGCTTCAATAAAATCAACAATTTTCATGGTGTAATCCACTGCAGATTCTTTGAAACCAAAATACTCTTTGTCATAAAGTTCATCAACCAATTCATTTAAGGTTAGCAATGCTAAATCTGAATAAATAATTACCTTTCCCAAGGTAAAGAATCAATATGTTCAATAATTTTTTCACGAAATTCTTCACCTGTCATTCCCTTCGCAAATCTTTCATCAAAATCATCTGCAACAGCATATTCTTCTTGTGGTTCTGAAACTAATGGAATCGATTTGTCTTTACCTTTCAATGCTAATAATTCAGATAAAATTTCCAAATCATCGAGATTATTCACCCAATTGATCAGTTCTTTTCTATATTCTAAAATCGGATTTTTCATATCACTCAAATTTAATTGGCAACATCTGAAATAAATTTCACGCGTAGCATTCTTACTTCTACATCGCTTAAATCTTGCCCAAATTCATCTAAAAGCAATTTCATAGAATCGGTTTCAGAATCTTTCATAAAATCCATAAACTCTTCTACCAAATCTTCATCAAAATTTTCATCTATATAATAGTTGATATTTAACTTAGTACCTTGATATACAATACTTTCCATCTCTTTCAAAAGTTCATCCATCGTAAGATTTTTGGCTTTTGCAATATCTTGTAAATCAATTTTCTTATCTGTATTTTGTATAATGAAAACCTTGTGATTGCTTTTGTTTGCAACGGTTCTCATCACGCTATTTTGAGAACGTTCGATATTATTTTCTTCTACATATTTCTTTATAAAATCAACAAAATCTTTACCGAATTTTTTCGCTTTGTTTTCACCAACACCGTATACATTTGTTAATTCCTCAATAGTTATAGGATATTGTATAGTCATATCTTCCAGACTTGGTTCCATAAAAACCGTATATGGTGGTACTCCATGCTTTTCTCCGACTTTCTTTTGTATTTTTTTCAAATGAGCAAAAAGTACTTCGTCTAAAACTCCCGATGCACTATTTTGAGCATTATCAGAAGCAAATTTTAATTGTTCTAAGTCATATTCTTTATCTTGAGCTATTAAAAAAGATTCTTTAAATTTTCCACTAATTACTATTTCAGCCTTTTCAGAAATTTTTAAAACGCCATATGTTTCTATATCTTTCGTAAGGAAACCTTGCACTGTAGCTTGACGGATAATACTTTTCCAATAATTTTCTGATTCCGCTTTTCCAATATTGAAAAACTCTGAAGTTTCTAATTTGTATGCCTTGGTGACTGCACTTTCTTTACCAACCAAAACATTGATTAGATCTTTGGTTTTAAATTTTTCGTCTAATTTCATTACCATATTTAGCACAACTTTTAAATCTTTCGTCGCGTCTAACAAAGTTGGTGGATTGAGGGAATTGTCGCACATTTTTGCACCTTCTCCTTTTACAGGATCAAATTCTTCCCCAAAATAATTTAAGATATATTGTCGTCTGCTCATAGAAGTTTCTGCATAACCGACTACTTCATTTAGCAATTGCAGACCAATTTCTCTTTCTGATACTGCTTTTTGTGCCAGAAATTTTTCTAATTTTTCTATATCTTTTGGATCATAAAATGCTAGGCAAATTCCTTCTCCTCCATCTCTACCAGCTCGCCCAGTTTCTTGGTAATAGCTTTCTAATGATTTTGGAAAATCATAATGGATTACAAACCGCACATCTGGTTTGTCTATTCCCATACCAAATGCTATGGTTGCAACGATGATGTCACAATCTTCCATCAAAAATTTATCTTGATTGGCAACTCTCGTCTTTTGGTCCAAACCTGCATGGTAAGGAAGAGCGTCGATGCCATTTACTTGCAAAATTTGAGAAAATTCTTCTACTTTTCTTCTGCTTAAACAATATACGATACCAGATTTGCCTTTATGATTATTGATAAATTTCACAATTTCTTTATCAATATTTATTTTTGGACGAATTTCATAGAATAAATTAGCCCTGTTGAAGCTTTCTTTAAAAACGACAGCATTGTTCATCCCCAAAGTTTTTTGGATGTCGTCTTGTACTTTTGGGGTAGCAGTTGCGGTAAGTGCAGCAACAGGAACATCTGCAATTTTATCAATAATAGATTTCAAATTTCTATATTCTGGACGAAAATCATGTCCCCATTCAGAAATACAGTGCGCTTCGTCTATTGCTACGAAAGAAATTTTTACATTTCTTAAAAACTCCATATATTCTTCCTTCACCAAAGATTCTGGTGCTACGTAAAGTAATTTGGTAATGCCGTTCGTAATATCATCCATCACCATTTTCGTTTGTCCTTTGTTGAGAGAAGAGTTGAGAACGTGTGCAATACCTTCTACATTAGAAAGTCCATTTACTGCATCCACTTGGTTTTTCATCAAAGCAATCAACGGAGAAACTACGATCGCTGTGCCTTCCAAAATTAATGCAGGAAGTTGATAACAGAGAGATTTCCCACCTCCTGTTGGCATCAAAACGAAAACATCTTGCCCATCCATCAAGGATTTTATTACTGACTCTTGGTTTCCTTTAAATTTTGAAAACCCAAAATATTTCTTTAATTCTTTTTTTAAATCTATGCTTTTTGTATCCATCTAAAATTGTTTGCTAAATTTGCATCTTATTCCAAAGTTATAAAATTATTATTAAACATTATAAAATGGCTTTGTAGCTAATTTAAAAAAAAAATACTTAACTTGAAAAATTCTACCATTCTTTCTCTAGCAAAAAATTCTATTGAAATAGAAATAGAATCTCTGGAAAATCTTAAAAACAGATTAAACGATAATTTTGCGAAAGCTGTATCCGTAATAAACGAAGCAAAAGGTAAATTAATAATTGTAGGTATAGGAAAATCTGCTCATGTTGCAAATAAAATAGTTGCAACCTTAAATTCCACAGGTACGCCATCTCAATTTTTACATGCTGCAGAAGCGATTCACGGAGATTTAGGTGTCATCCAAAAGCAAGATGTTGTTTTGTGCATCAGTAATTCTGGAAATTCGCCAGAAATTGTGATGCTACTACCCTATTTAAAATCTTACTCGTCCGCATTGATAGCAATGACGGGAAATCTTGAAAGCAAATTAGCCCAAAGTGCCAATATCGTTTTGGATAGTTCTGTAGAAAAGGAAGCCTGCCCGATAAAATTGGCGCCAACAAGTTCTACAACTGTGCAAATGGCTTTGGGAGATGCTTTGGCTGTCTGCTTGATGGACATTAATGGATTTAAAGATAAAGATTTTGCAAAATTTCATCCTGGTGGAAATATAGGTAAAAATCTTGCATCCGTTTCTCAATTTGTTTCAGACCAAAAACCTTCTGTACTAGAAAATTCAAGCATAAAGGAAGTTATTTTTTCTATTTCCAGTTCTAGACATGGTGTAACTGCTGTTACAGAAAACAATAAAGTTATCGGGATTATTACAGATGGAGATTTGAGAAGAATGCTTTCAAAAACAGACGATATTTCAAAAATTACCGCAAAAGATATCATGAGTACTTCGCCAAAAACCATTGAGAAAGATGCACTCGCAAAAGAAGCGATGCAAATTTTAAAGCAAAAAAATATTGGACAATTAATCGTTACAGTAAATTCTACCTATTTTGGAATTATAGATATTCATAGGTTGTTGGACGAAGGAATTAATTAAAAAACATATCGAACAAAAAGTAGTTTAGAAAATTATATTGATTAATTTTGCAAAATAATAGATGTTTCATCCTAATCCTTATAAAATAAAGTGAGCGAAGAAAAAGAAATGTCCTTTCTTGGGCATATTGGAGAATTAAGAGGTCATTTGGTGAGAGCTGCAATAGCGATATTTGTAGGTTCACTTGTAATTGGTTTTAATATTAACTTTATAATGGATCACATTTTTTTTGGTCCCACGAGGCAAGATTTCATTACTTTTCGTACTATTAATTTTTTTTCTAGGGAATTAACTGGTGAAAATAGCATTAATCTTCCAGGCACTTTTGCAGTACAACAAAAAAAGTTGCTAGAACAATTTAATGTAATGATGTCCGTATCCATTTTTGGTGGAATGGTGCTTGCTTTTCCATATTTAATTTGGGAACTGTGGCGTTTCATAAGACCAGCACTACATCCAAGAGAGAGAAAAAACTCTGTTTTTGTCATCAATTTTGTTTGGATTTTATTTATGATGGGAGTAATGTGTGGTTACTTTTTAATATTACCATTGGCCATAAATTTCGGATTGGTTTTTAATATTTCTTCATCCATCACGCAATTATTTGATCTTACAGATTATTCCGCCCTTTTTCTACAAGTTGTATTGGGTATGGGCTTGATATTTCTCTTCCCCATAATAGTTTATTTCCTTACGGGAATAGGAATTATAACGCCAATGTTTTTAAAGACATATAGAAAACATGCTACTATTGTAATTTTGGTTGTAGCAGCATTAATAACTCCAGCAGATGTGTTCAGTATGTTTGCCGCAGCTATTCCCTTGCTTTTACTTTATGAATTTAGTTTATTTATGAGCGGAAGAGTTTACAAAAGATTGCTAAAAGAAGAAGCTTTATTAAATGCTTCCCTTCAAAAATCTGCGAATCAGTAAATTAAATTAGCTTTTTAAATTCATCTATTTTTAAAAATTCTTCTACCGAATTTTTAACCCAATTTCATTATCTTTGCTGCAAATTATTTAAAAATGAACTCATTTGTAGAAGAACTAAAATGGCGCGGATTATTTTCGGATATGATGCCAGGAACGGAAGATCAACTCAATAAAGAAACTACGACAGCATATATTGGTTTTGATCCTACAGCAGATTCTTTGCATATCGGAAGTTTAATTCAAATAAAAATTCTAGCGCACTTTCAACAGCATGGTCACAAACCAATTGCTTTGGTTGGTGGTGCAACAGGTATGATTGGAGATCCTTCTGGTAAAGCTGCAGAAAGAAACCTTTTGGATGAAGCAACCTTAAATCATTATGTAGATTGTATCAAAAACCAACTCTCGCACTTCCTAAAATTTGAAGGAAATGAAGAAAATACAGCAAAACTAGTAAACAATTACGATTGGATGAAAGACATCTCTTTCCTCGATTTTGCTAGAGATATTGGAAAACATTTGACCGTAAATTACATGATGGCAAAAGATTCTGTGAAAAGAAGATTGACCGGTGAAGATGGTGCCGAAGGTATGAGTTTTACTGAATTCACCTACCAATTGATGCAAGGTTATGATTTTCTGCACTTATACCAAAACGAAGGTGTGAAATTGCAAATGGGCGGTTCTGATCAATGGGGAAATATCACGACTGGTACAGAGTTAGTTCGTAGAAAAGCACGCGGAGAAGCTTTTGCTTTAACGGTACCTTTAATTACAAAAGCAGACGGATCTAAATTTGGGAAAAGTGAAGCAGGTGAAAATTATTGGTTAGATAAAAAGAAAACTTCGCCTTATAAATTTTACCAATTTTGGTTGAATGCTACAGATTCTGATGCCGAAAGATTTATTAAATTTTATACTTTTTTATCAAAAGAAACGATAGAAGATTTAATTATAAAACATCAAGAAGCTCCACACGAACGTTTGTTGCAAAAAACTTTAGCTAAAGAAGTTACGATTTGGGTTCATAATGAAGAAGAATTTGAAAAAGCAGTAAAAGCCTCTGGAATTTTATTTGGAAAATCTACAGCAGAAGATTTGGTAAGTTTGGACGAAGAAACTTTTCTAGAAATTTTTGGCGGCGTACCTCAAAAAGAACTACCAAAATCTGAGATAATCGATGCAAATATTGTTGATTTATTAACAAAAAGTGAATTTCTAAAATCCAATGGTGAAGCTAGAAGAGAGCTTGCAGGAAATTCTATTTCTATAAATAAAGAAAAAGTGACCGAAGAATTTACAGCAAATGAAAAAGATTTAATAGACGGTAAATTTTTGCTTCTGCAGAAAGGGAAGAAAAATTATTTCATCTTGAAAGCAATCTAATTTTTGAAAATAGCGTAAATAGTTTTATGAACTCTGAATTTATTACTTTTCGTACATTTCATGATGATGAAAGTCTTACTTTTTTTAAAAAATTTTTAGAAAACCAAGATATTCCATTCATTGTAGAGAATCACTCCCAAAGGTTTGATCCGTCTTTTGCCTACAATAGTTTTAACAAAGAGTACAGCGTAAAAATAGCAGCAGAAAATTTTGAGAAAATTTATTCTTTGGAAGAAAAAGATGTAGAAATGCAATTAGAAAATATTCCGAAAGATTATTATTTATTAGATTATTCCATCGAAGATTTACAAAAAATAACTTCTGCACGAGATGAGTGGAATGCTTTTGATTATCTGCTTGCGAAAAGATTATTAAAAGAAAAAAATGCTTTTTCAGAAGAAATTACTGATGATAAAAAATTAAAAAATAGAGTTGAAAACTTGAAAAACGTTTCGGGTATTAAAACGATCTGGCTTATACTTTTTTACATTATAGCTTTCTTTGGTGGATTTTTCGCTATTTTCATTGGGTATTACATTAAAGTTGCTAAGAAAAATTTACCAAACGGAGAAACAATTTCTAAATTTACAAAACGAGATGTTTTGCACGGCAATATTTTGTTTTTCGCGGGTATTTTCTTTCTTGTTTTTTGGATCGTTCGAGGATACTATTTCTTTCCATTTCTCCATTTTAAATATTAAAAAATCAATGCTTTACATACAAATCGATGCTAAATTTAGAACTATACCATTCTATATTTCGTAAATTTGATTAAAATCTTTCAAAATATATGACTATTATTATTTTCATCATCGTTCTCTGGTACTCCGGTTTATTTTTTCAAACTTTTTTCTTGCATCGATATGCTGCACATCAAACCTACTACATGTCTAAATTTGGCGAAAAGTTGTGTTTTATTTTAACGTGGATTACGCAAGGTTCTAATTATCTTTCTGCATACGGATATGGCGTAATGCACAGAATGCACCATGCATTTGCAGATACAGAACTAGATCCGCATTCTCCGAAATATGACCCAAATTTATTCGCAATGATGTGGCGTACAAAAAACATCTACGCAGATATCAATAATGAAAAGATTGAAGTAGAAGAAAAATTTACTAAAAATGTGCCTCAATGGAAATCCTTTGATAAGTTTGCTAGCTCTTGGGTAAGCAGAATTGGCTGGGCAATAGTGTACATCACATTTTTTGCAATATTTGCAGATGCTTGGTGGCACTGGTTATTTTTACCAATGGCATTATTTATGGCGCCAATACATGGGGTAATCATCAACTGGTTTGCACATATCTATGGTTATACAAACTTCAAGGTATCTGATACTTCTAAAAATTTGTTAAAATTTGATTGGTTGATGATGGGCGAAGGTTACCATAACAATCACCACAAATTTGGCGGAAGAGCTAATTTTGGTGGAGTAAGATGGCATGAAATAGATGTTACGTATTACATCATGATTGTTTTAGATAAATTAAAACTTATAAAACTAAAACCAGGACCTGTTGTAACCAGAGAAAAATAAATAAAAAAAACCGAAACAAATAAATGTTTCGGTTTTTTCATGGTTAAAATTTATCAGAAAATTTAAATAAATTAAATTTATATCTATTTATTTTATAAAATTGTATTGAGCTTTTGCAGTAAGCGAACCGCCACCTTGTGCCAAATCAATTGCTTTTTCTTGTCCGTTTACAATAATTTTTGCTGTAACCTTTGAATCTGCATCTACTCCAGTTGCAGTTACGGCTAAATGCAAAGCGCCAACAGATGTACTCACAATTCTTGGTACAGAATTATAGGCATTGCTAGTGAAAGTAAATTCTTGAGCTTGGTCTACACCAATTTGTGTTACCACAGCTTTCAATACTACTCCTGCTGTAGATTCTACTTTAAATTGAATAGTTACATCTTCGAAAGGATCAGTTTCTTCATCTTTACAAGAAGATAAGATTGCAAAAGTAGATAACATTATTAATGCTAAAAAACTAAACTTTAGTTTGTTGGATAAAAAATAAACTTTTTTCATGAGCTAAATTATTTTAAGTATTCAAATATAGTTTTTTTTAATATATTTTCTACAATATAATTGTCTAATTTTAAAGTAGTACGCATTTTGGTAACATTTAAATATAATTAATATTAAATTAATTGTTTAATCATTATCTTTAGCATAAAATATTTAACTAAAAAACTATAAATTATGATCTATTTTTTAATTGTTGTCGGTATTGTCGCACTTATTTTTTTCTACGGAGTTGGTATTTACAATAGACTTGTAAAGCTTAAAACACTAGTAGAAGAAGCATTTAGTAGTGTAGATGTTATGCTTAAAAAACGCCACGATTTGATACCAAATCTTGTAGAAACTGTGAAAGGATATGCAACCCACGAAAGAGAAACTTTTGATAGCGTAACGAGAGCAAGAGCTGCAGCAATGGGTGCAAATACTGTAGGTGAAAAAGAAATTGCAGAAAAAAACCTGAGCCAAGCAATGGTCAATTTAAATGCTGTTGCAGAGCAGTACCCAGATTTGAAGGCCAATACAAATTTCATGCAGCTTCAATCCGAACTTTCTAATATTGAAGGAGATATAGAAAAATCTAGAAGATATTACAATGGAACCGTGAGAGAAAATAATATTTTGGTAGACACTTTCCCAAGCAACATTATTGCGAATATGTTTAAATTTTCTAAAGCTACCTTTTTTGAATTGGAAAATGAAGCAGAAAGAAACGTACCGCAAGTAAAATTTTAATTAATGAAAACTTTCTTTTTTACTCTATTTCTACTAGTTTTTAGCTTTGGAGCTGCTCAAGATACTGATGCTGCACCAGAATTAATTAATTATGAGCATATTCTTTCCTTTCATTCAGATATTTCTATAGATAAAAATGCACAAGTAAGCATAATAGAAAAAATAAAAGTATATGCAAGTGGAAATATTATAAAAAGGGGTATTTTTCGTTCTCTTCCAAAATATAGAAACATTAATGGAAAAGAGGAAAAAATTAAATATAATATTATTTCTGTAAAAAGAGACGGCGAAGAAGAGGAATACCACACAGAAAGTTCAACTTCAGATTTTCAAATTTACGTGGGAGATAAAGATATATTCTTAGACCCAGGATTATATGAATATGAAATCACCTACAAATCTTCTAATCAAATTGGCTTTTTTAGTGGATATGATGAGTTTTACTGGAATGTGAATGGCAATCTTTGGGATTTTGCTGTAGATGAAATTTCTGCAAAGGTTGTATTTCCAGACAATGCGAAAATTTTACAAAACTCATGTTATACTGGTAGTTATGGAAGTTCCGAATCAAATTGTACCGTAAATAAAATTTCTGATAGTAGTATAGAATGGTCTGCAAAAAATCTACAACCAAACGAAGGATTGACAATTGCTGTCGGTTTTGCAAAAGGACTTTTTGCGCCTCCACCTCCACCAACGGATATAGAAAAATATGGGGTTTTATTTGCGATGATTCTCACTGGTTTGGGCTTGCTTTTTCATTTCTATTTTCAATGGCAAAAGTGTGGTGTAGATCCAGAAAAGCCTACTATTTACCCACAATTTAATGCTCCGCAAAATCTTTCTCCCGCTTCTATTGGATATTTACAGCAAGGATATTATTCCGGAAATATGATATCTGCTGCGATCGTCAGTTTAGCAACTCAAGGTTTTTTAAAAATTATTGAAGACGACAAAAGAATTCTTGGCATATTTGGCGGAAGAGAATATTCTCTAGAGAAACAAAAAGAGCAAGATCAAACTTTATCAAAAGAGGAAATTAACTTGATGAATAATTTATTTTCTAATGGAAAAAAAAGGGTAACATTTGATGGAAAATTTGATGAGGATATCAAAAATGCTGTAGATGATTTTAAAGTTACTTTAAGTTTCCAGCATGATAAATTTTTGAATAAGGGAAACAATTCATCAAAACTAATACTTCCAGCACTTATTATTGTAGGAGCTTATATCATTGGACTTTTTTTAAGTTTTAATTTCACAGATAATGATGCACTTCTAGGAATTGGTGTTGGTTTAGGAATAGCAGTATTAATACTTACTATTTTATTTTCAGTTTCATACGAAAGATACCTATCTGCAAGAATTTTGTTTTGGATAATTTCTACCATTATGATTTTGTTCATCGTATTTATTTCTGCTAAAAATGATAGAAGTTTACAAAACATAGGCTTTTATGCTAGTTATGCTTTCATTGTTTTAGGTTTTATTTCATTTGTTCTTTTCCAATATTTAATTAAGCTACCATCTATAGAAAAGCTGGAAACACTTTCACTAATAGAAGGTTTTAAAATGTACTTAGGAACTGCGGAAGAAAAAACTTTGCAATTTCACAATTCTCCAAAGATGACACCACAAATTTTCGAAAAAATGTTGCCTTTCGCAATGGTTTTAGGTGTTGATAAAATTTGGGGCGAAAAATTTCAGAACATGATTAAAAATTCTGCAATTGGACAAGAAAATTATCAAACAAATTGGTTTGTAGGAAATTCTGTTATGAATATGAATTTTGGAAATACACTCAATTCTTCACTCTCACAATCTATCGCCAGTTCTGCTACACAACCATCCAGTTCTGGAAGTGGTTCTGGTGGTGGTGGATTTTCTGGCGGCGGCGGCGGAGGCGGCGGTGGTGGTGGTTGGTAGCGACTACATTATCCAAAGAATCTAAAATAATAAAAGCGGCATATTCTAAATTGCCGCTTTTTTTTTTAAAAAAAATTGAAAATATTTTGAAAAATTTTGAAAGCAATTTAAATACAAGACTTATAATTTTACATAACAAACATTAATTTTTAGACTAATAATTAAAAATCTTATTAATACGTAAATCATTAACTTAAAATAAAACATTATGGCTACCAAAAAGAAAGAAACGGAGAAAATTCAACCAAAAAAAGATGCGGCAGAAAATTTAAGAGATTTTCTGGTAGATGGTTTGAAAGATTTATATTGGGCTGAAAAAGCTCTAGTGAAAAATCTGCCAAAAATGAAAAAAAATGCAAGTTCTAAAAAATTGCAAGATGGCATAGAAAAGCATTTGGGCGAAACAAAAAATCAAGTTACAAGATTAGAAAAAGCTTTTGAAGCGATGGGAGAAAAGCCCAAAGCAGAAAAATGTGACGCAATGGATGGACTTTTGAAAGAAGCAGAAAGCATCATGGAGGAAACAGAAATTGGTGCAATTAGAGATGCAGCAATTATTGCTGCTTCGCAAAAAGTAGAGCATTATGAAATTGCATCTTATGGAACATTAGCAACTTACGCAAAACTATTGGGGGAAAAAGAAGTGCATAAATTATTAAAAGAAACCATCAACGAAGAAAAAAACTGCGACAAAGATCTGTCGAAATTAGCAGAATCAGAAATAAACATTAAAGCAAAATAAATAGAAGCGGCAAATTAGCCGTTTTTTTTTTATCTATTATTTACAAAATTATTGTAATACTATTTAATTTTTTATACTTGATGCTCACAAAAAATAAAATTATCTTTGCAAAATGGAATTACAATACCTCGTAAGAGAACCAGAAAATATTACACCAAGCACCACAATTCTTTTCCTACTTCATGGCTACGGAAGCAATGAGCAAGACCTTTTTTCCTTTCAACCTACCCTGCCAAAAGATTGGTTGGTGGTAAGTTTTCGTGCACCAGGAAATACTCCATACGAAGGTTTTTCTTGGTATGATATAGATCTTGCCGACGAAGAAAATCGTGTGAATGTAGAGCAAGCCAATCTATCTTTGGATATCCTTTTAGAAAACATATTGAAAGTAAGTAATAGATATGGTTTGGTAGATAATCAAACGCATCTTGCAGGTTTCAGCCAAGGTGGAATTTTGAGCTATGCCTTGGCTTTAAAAAATCCAGATTTATTTACCAAAGTAGCTTGTATGAGCTGCTATCCTGAAATGAAAATTTTAGAAAACATCTCTAAAGATAAAAAGAAATTAGAAAAACTACAATTTTTCATTTCCCACGGTTCCGAAGATGCCATAATTCCTCTGGATTGGGGAAGAAAAGCTGCAGATTATTTGTATCATTTAGGCTGCTACTTCACCTTTCGAGAATATGTGAGCGGACATGGTGTAAACCAGAAAAACTATCTAGATTTGATGGATTTTTTTAATAAATAAAGGTAAAAGGCATTCTCTTTACTAAATTTTAAAAAGGAAGCATTATTCTAAAGCTTTATAAAATAAAAAAGGAACAAAATTTAAGTAAAGTTAAATTTTGTTCCTTTTTTTTTTAATTAATAATTTGAATTTGTCTTCTAACTGCAAGAGATTTACAACTTTTTGTAAGCAGTTTTTCAGCATCAATTTTTCTACATGCTTAGAATTTCCAAGCTACAATTCTGGTTTGTTTATTTCCCGTTCCCATGTCTATCGTCTCAATTTGAGTGGCTGAAATCTTGTCTAATAATTTGTAGATCCTGCTTAAATTAGAATTTTTTGAGACCAAAGTGGTAAACCAACCTATATTTTTAGCATAAATTTTACTTTCTCGGATCATATTTTCTATAAATTGAATTTCACCTCCTGGATAAATTAATTCTTGGCTATTTCCTGAAAAATTTAAGGCAAAATTTTCTACTTTTTCAGTAGAAAGGTTGATCAATTTTCGTCTGCTTGCCTTTTCTGCGGCTTCTTCGCTTTCATGAAACGGCGGATTGCAAATACAGATGTCTATTTTTTCGTTGTTTTCTAAAATTCCTGTGAAGATATGATTGCTATTCCCTTGCAAACGCAATTGTACTTTATCTTCTAAGATTGTATTATTTTTTATAATTTTTGCCGCAGATTCTAAAGATTTTGAATCTGTATCTGTGGCTATAAAATCCCAAGAATATTCGGCAACACCTATTATAGGATAAATGCAACTTGCTCCAGTTCCAATATCCAAAGCGGTAATATTACCCTTATTGGGCATTCTACCAAAATTATTTTCTTTTAATAAATCTGCTACATAATGCAGATAATCTGCTCTACCTGGAATTGGTGGACATAGATTTTCTGCAGGAAATTCCCAAAATTGAATATCATAATTTTGAATTAATAGCGCCTTGTTTAATAATTTCACCGCTTTTGGATTGGCGAAATCGACGGTTTTGGATCCATATTTATTTAAAATTATATAATCTTTTAGTTCTGGTAGTAATAGTACAAGAGCATCCAAATCATATCCATTCCTATTTTTATTTCGTGCGTGAAGGTTAGATTCTTTACTTATTTTTTTTTCCAATTCTTAGTTTTTATTTGTAATTGCTTTATTCAACGCTGTAAAATTGTTATTTCGTCATTGTTCTTTTTTCCTATCTACAAAAATCATCATCAACTATAAAGATTAAGTAATAGGTTTGTTTACAAGAAAAAATTATAAAAAAGACGAACAAAGCGCAGGCAAATTTACGAATAATAAAAGTCTAAATATTTAGATTTAAAAATAGTGAAAGTAAAATAATGAAAAAATGGAAGTTTAATTGATTTTTAAAAGTCAGAGAACTGTTTCGCAACACTTATATTTAAATTTTTATCTTGCGTATAAAAGATAATGTCCGTAAATTTTATATCGTTTTTTTCTATTTTCGCACTTACTGATTTACTTTCAGTGTCTAATATTTCAGATATTTCACTTAAAACAATGTTGGTAGATATTAGTTTTCTACCTCCGTTTTCACCACGTTTCACAGAGGTTTCTTGTTCATTCTTTACAAAAGCAATCATCAAGTTTTGATTTAATAACGATGTAGAAATTTTATATTTAAAAGTAATATTTTCACCATCAATTTTTAAGTCAGTAATATTTAAAGAATTATTATTCTCCAAATTTTGATATTTTTTGATGAGATTTTTCACCTCACGTTCGCTAGATCCTACCGTGTGTTCTGCACCATTTACCACTGCTTGCGGAGTGTAAACGCTGCCGTATTTAAACTTATTTTCGTAACTATATTGTTTTTTAGTAAATTTTTCTTTGCTAAAAACGTCTTTCCAACCTAATCTGTTCCAATAGTCTACGTGATAAGATAGAACAAATAAATTTCTTGCAGTATTTTCATCTTTCAGTTTTCTTAAAAGTTCATCAGCTGGTGGACAACTACTGCAACCTTGCGAAGTAAAAAGTTGAACGATTGCGAAAGAATTTTGAGATAAAGGTTTTATAGCAAGAGGTTCATTTTTCTTTCCGGTAGTTTTAGAATTTTGAGAACAAGCCATTTGGAATAATCCGAAACAAAATAATAAAGCAAATATTGCGTTTTTCATACTAAAATTTACGTCATTTAAATTTAATAAGTTTTATATTATTGGTTATTATTTACTACAATTAAATATTTACCTTATTTTTGCAACAATCAAAATAAAAAATATGGCTTCAGGATTTTTCGCAGTTTTAGATGATATTGCAGTTCTTTTAGACGATGTTGCAATGATGAGTAAGGTTGCTGCAAAAAAAACAGCCGGAATTTTGGGAGATGATCTTGCTGTAAATGCTGAAAAAGCCTCGGGATTTGCTTCTAGTAGAGAATTACCTGTACTTTGGGCAATTACGAAAGGTTCACTTTTAAATAAATTAATTATACTTCCAATAGTATTTTTGTTGAGTGCATTTTTACCAATTGCGATCAAAATTTTATTAATTTTAGGCGGTATTTATCTATCATTCGAAGGTGCTGAAAAAATTTATGAATGGATATTTCCACATCCAAAAAGTAAAGAAATTCAAACGGTAGAAAATGAAGCAGACATTTTGGCGTTGGAAAAAACTAGAGTAAAAGATGCAATTTTCACAGATTTTATACTTTCTTTAGAAATTATCATCATTGCATTAAATGCCAATGAAAGCACGGATCTATTAAATCAAATATTAACGGTAAGTTTTATTGCAGTTATTGCCACTATTGGAGTTTATGGTATTGTTGCATTAATCGTAAGGATGGATGAAGCCGGATACCATTTGGTAAAAAAGAGCAAAAGTGAAAAAAGCCTAAAAGCGAAATTTGGAAACATACTTATAAATGCGCTTCCTTATGTGATAAAAGGATTAACGATTGTGGGAACAATAGCATTACTTACGGTTTCTGGAAATATATTCCTCCACAATATCGAATTTCTCCATCATTTTTTAGAGACGCTACCTGGTATTTTGAGAGAATTATTGATTGGTCTTTTAGGCGGAATTGTTGCTGTGATTTTGTTTAATATATTTTTGAAAATAAAGTCTGTTTTGGTAAAATCTTAAATTATATTGCAAGCTTCAATACTCTCTCAAATTTTTTGAAATTAGTTTTATTTTTTTCATAATCAATAATTTGAGTTGGCAAAACACAGATGGATTTAAAATTTAGTACAATAGAATTTTCTTTTTCTACAATTTTAATTTCAATATTTTCAGCAAAAGACCAAATTGAAAAATTAGCTTTAGCATGAAATATTTTAGTAACATTATCAAATTTTATATTCTTAAAGTTTGCTTGCTGTAAGGCATTTTCTATTATTAACATATTATCCTCCAGATTTCCTTTTAGCTCTTTTTCAGTTGAAAATTCACTGGTGATTGCAAGAGTCTTTTTGGATATTATTTTATAAATAATCACGGCTGCGATAGTTGCAGAAAAAGCAATAAAAAAATATTAAAGTTTGTTATTTCCATTACTAATGTTATAATAATTATAATTGCGGCTTCGGCTATTGATCAAAGAAATTTGGATGCACTTTCTTGATATCGTCAATGCTATCCATCACTTTAGAATGTAAATTTTGTTGATATTGTTCTAGTTTTTTTGCAACCTCTTCATTAGAAATACCAACGATTTTTGCGGCTAAAATTCCGGCATTTGTTCCGCCGTTTAGAGCAACAGTTGCCACAGGAATTCCCGACGGCATTTGCAATATAGACAAAATAGAATCCCAACCATCTATAGAATTGCTAGATAAAATGGGAACTCCAACTACAGGTAGTGTGGTGCAACTTGCCACCATTCCCGGTAAATGTGCAGCTCCTCCTGCTCCAGCGATAATCACTTTTACACCACGAATTTTTGCATTTTTTGCAAATTCAAACATTCTTTCTGGCGTTCTGTGTGCAGAAATGACCGTCAATTCGTAGTCAATTTCTAATTCTTTCAAAAAATTTGCGGCTTGCTCCATTATTGGCAGATCGCTTTTGCTGCCCATTATTATTGAAATCATTTATTTCTATTTTTTACCTTGTAAAGATACTAAAGATAGAAGATAAACAAATATCTTTGCGCGATGAAATTGAAGGATATTAAAAATATCAAACTAATACTTGCAATATTTGTGGTCGCAATAGTTTGGGGTACTACATTTCTAGGAATTAAAATTGCCGTGGAAACTATTCCACCTTGGTTTGTATCCGGACTTCGTCAGTTTTTTGCTGGCCTTATTTTGCTACTATATTTATTAATTTCTAAAAAATTGCGATGGCTCGGTTGGAAAACTACCATGCAACAATTCTTGATTTCTGGTCTAATGTTGATCTCCGCTAATGGTCTCACTACAGTGGCTGTACAATATGTAGATTCTAGTTTAGCATCATTGGTGTCTTCTTGTTCACCGATATTAATTTTCATTTTAAGTGCAATATTTATCGTTAAAAAAATAAAAATAAGATCCCTAATTGGTGTATTAATGGGATTTTGTGGAATCGTTTTTGTTTTTTGGAATGGACTAGAAAATATGGAAAACGTAGATTATCAAAAAGGTCTCACGTTGCTTTTTCTCGCAGTTGCTGGTTGGTCAATTGGTACGGTTTACAGCAAAAAAACATTAAAAAAAAATGCAGATATTATTCTGTTGCTTTTCTATCAATTTTCATTTGCAGGT
This sequence comes from Frigoriflavimonas asaccharolytica, assembly GCF_013294015.1. Taxonomy (GTDB): domain Bacteria; phylum Bacteroidota; class Bacteroidia; order Flavobacteriales; family Weeksellaceae; genus Frigoriflavimonas; species Frigoriflavimonas asaccharolytica. The sequence continues at coordinate 41,674 of NZ_JABSNO010000012.1, read as the reverse complement.
GTAGTTCAGCTAATATTTGCGCTTTTGTTTTCGTCAGAAATTGACATTCAAAGTTGGAATATTACTAGCATTTTGGCGGTAATTTATTTATCAGTTTTCGGATCCATCATTGCATTTTTTTGCTTCAATTATTTGCTACAAAAATTGCTACCAACGCAAGTTGCAGTATTATCTTATCTAAATACTATTGTCGCAATATTTTTAGGATGGCTTATTTTAAATGAAGAGATTACCATTAAATTTGTGATTGCCGCAATTTTGATAATTTCTGGTGTTTTTGTGACAAACTACAAAACAAAAAATGAAAAACTTTAAACTTTTATATATTCTGGTTAAATAGAAATAACTTTTATTAATGATTTTATTAGAATTAATTTTTCTATTAAATCTTCTCTTGTTTCTGCTAAAACATTGATATGTCCCATCTTCCGACCGGGTTTTGTCGTTTTTTTTCCATAGAGATGAATGTAAGTTTTTGGCATTTTCATCACCTGATCTAAACCTTCGTAAAATACTTCTCCAGTATAATTTTCTGCACCAATTAAATTTAGCATTCCAGAAAACCCAAATGAATCTGTATCTGCTAAAGGTGCATTTACAAGTGTTCTATAATACTGTTCAAATTGAGAATTGGCGTTTCCTTCTTGAGACTGATGTCCGGAATTGTGCAATCTTGGTGCAGTTTCATTCACCCAAACTTTTCCTGCTTTATCTAAGAAAAATTCAATAGCAAATAAGCCAGAAGAATGTGCTGCAGAGATAAATTGGTGGGCAATACTTTCCACTTCATTTTGAATTTCTACAGAAATATCTGCCGGGCAAATATTAAAATCGAGCAAATTCAATATAGGATCTGCCACCATTTCTGTAATCGGAAAAGTTTTTATTTCGCCGCGTTCATTTTTTGCGATAATGATGGAAAGTTCTTTGTCAATATCTACCAATTTTTCTAGAACAGATGGTTCATCCCAAAATTGATCTAAATCTTGTTCATTTTTGATGATTTGCACACCTTTTCCATCATAACCTCCGGTATTTAATTTCTGTACGAAGGGAAAAGGAAAATTAATTTCGTCTTTATTTTGAACAATTTGAAAATTTGGTGAAGGAATATTATTATTTTTATAAAACTCTTTTTGCAATATTTTTTGCTGAATTATTTTAATAATATTTGCATTGGGAATTACCTTAATACCCACTTTTTCTAACTCAGAAAGTGCATCTGCGTTCACGTGTTCTATTTCAATAGAAAGTACCTCTTTATCTTTCCCAAAATTTAAAACGGTTTCGTAATCTTTAAAATTCCCTTTGGTGAAATGAGATATATTTGCACAAGAGCAGTTTTCATCGGGATCTAGAGTATAGAATTCGTCATCATATTTCAATGCGCTTTGTATCAACATTCTGCCTAACTGTCCGCCTCCAAGAATTCCTATTTTCATATGTAGATTTTTATATTTTCAAAAATAATATACAATTGCTAGAACTTAATTGGTATTTTATCTCCAAGCTCGTTCAATTTAATTATACTAAATTTTAGGTTTTTTCAATTTAAAGTAGCCAATATTGATTTCATTTTCTAAAGTAGAATTTTCGTTTTTCTCCAAAATAATGGAATATTTTTCTTTCATTTTTTTTGGTAAAAGATCTGTTACTTTTGCCAAATCGTCTACATCTACTCCATATTTATCATCAATATGGCTTTCCGAATTTTTGAAGGTCATTTCTTTGTAAAAGTCTGTTTTCTTTGCTCTTCTTGTAATTTCAGATAGGGATTTGCCTACCATTAATATCTGCTCGTGCAATTCTACAAAAACACCTGGTTTATAACCACCAAGATTCATAAAATATAGATTTTCTTCTGCTTTTTCAGCTAGTTTTGGCACCACTTTCACCTCATAACCATCGATGTAATTCACTTCCATGTAAGCATCCATATGAATTTTCCCTTTGGCTTCTTTCCAAAATTCGTTGAAATCTTTTATTAGATCGTAGACATTTTCTGCGATACCAAAAAAAACATCGTGTTGTTCTGTATTTCTACCTTTTGGTGTAGCACCAAGGATGACGTAAAATAATTTCAAAATAATCAATTTTTAAATTTTATCAAAAGATATTTTTCACATTTTTCTGTATCCATTCCACTGCAGAAGGATAATCTAGGAAGATTTGATCTTCACTAATTAATTGCGGAATAATTTGAATTCTTTCCATTAAATATCTTGGTTGCTTTTGTAGATTCACCAAAACTATATCTATTCCTTTGTTTTTAATAACCATAAAGGCGTCTTCTAGCGCAAAAACACCACTTTGATCCATATAATTTACTTTCTCCATAATCAGCACCAAACAATTTGCTGTTTCTGGTATGGCAGATAGCTTTTCTTTAATTTCGTCTGTAACTCCAAAAAATAAAGGCCCTCCAAATTCTTTTACATAGACTTCTTCAATTAAATTTTTTGGTAATTTTTCTGTGAGTGTTAAGGTTTCATTTTTTTCTTCAAATTCTTCAACCGTCTGCACAATTGAGCTTTTGGCGGTATTGTCTCCCATTTTTTTCATGAAAACGAGTGCAGAAATCACCATTCCCAGTGCAACTGCTTCTATTAATCCTAAAAACACGGTTAAAACCAAGACTAAAATCATCACAAAAGCATCTGCAATTGGTATTTTTCTGATGGCTTTCAAACCTTTATAATCCATCACACCTATACCAACTGTAATTAAAATTCCTGCCAAAACCGCTTTAGGAATCATAGAAGCAACAGGACCTAATGCTAATAGAATAAAGAGCAAAAGGATACCGGCAGTCATACCAGAAAGTCTAGTTTTTCCACCAGAATTGATGTTCACTACAGTTCTTATTGTTGCGCCTGCACCAGGAAGTCCGCCAAAAAATGCAGCCATAGAATTTCCGATACCTTGTCCTATTAATTCTTGGTTGCTTTCATGTTTTGTTTTCGTCATATTATCTGCAACTACTGAGGTAAGAAGTGAATCTATAGCACCAAGAATTGCCAGAGAAAAAATATCTGTAATGTGGTTTGAAAATATTCCAAAATTGGCGTTTGCAATCATATTCCCCAATTGAAACTTTGGAAATCCTTGCGGAATTTTATCTATTAATGTAAGATTCCAGCCGACTAAAAAGACGAGTAAACTGACGACAATAAGCGCAACTAGCGTACTTGGAACTTTAGTGGTAACTTTTTTGAAACCATAAATAATAAATATGGTAAGCATCACCATTGCAAAATGAAGATAATTTATATTTTGCAAGGCGTTTGGTAAAAATTTCACGGTTCCTTCGGCGGTTCCGGTATCTCTTTTTGTAATTATTTTGGCTTCATTTCTGATTTCTTCTGTAGAAATTTTTTTGGCTTCATATAATGTTATTTTATAATCATCTAAAACTTTGATGCCATCACCAGCTTCATTCACCAGAATTTTATCTAATAGCCTTTCTTTTGCTCGCGGAATATTTTGTCTAATTAAAGATTCATCGTTCATTGGCTCATATCCTAGCACAGGAAACAGTTGTGTAATAATGATGATAACACCTATCCCACTCATAAAACCAGAAACCACAGGATACGGAATATACTTTATATATTTACCAATCTTTAGAATTCCAAAAATAATTTGAACAACTCCTGCAGCGAAAAAAACCATTAAAATTGTGGGCAAAGCTCTTTCTAATTCTCCATCAAATTGTTGCAAAACTCTACTGATTACGAGATACGAAACCGCCGTCATCGGTGCAGTTGGTCCGCTTATTTGCGTATTGGTTCCGCCAAAAAGTGAAGCAAAAAAACCAATGAAAATTGCCCCAAAAAGTCCTGCAGCAGCACCCATTTCTGTTTGCTGTCCGAAAGCTAACGCCAATGGCAAAGCAACAATACCTGCTGTAATACCTCCAAATAGATCTCCACGGAAATCTTTAAATGAAAATTTGAAAAAGTTTTTAAATGCCATAATATGTTACTTGCTCACAAAAATATGCAAATCGAATGTTAAAACCTAAATTTGAATGCTATTAGCTAAAAAATAATAAGATGGTAAATTCTTGAACTAAGCTAGCGCAAATGACCAAAAAGATAAAATTTAAATTTCAAAGAATAGAAATAATTGTAGAATCACTAAATTTTTACCAAAAAAGTTTTTGTATTAAAAATAAATCCTTAATTTTGCACCTCGAAATAAATAATTAATATTTTTAACATGATGAATCATTACGAAACTGTTTTCATTTTAACTCCCGTTCTATCTGATGCGCAGGTAGAGGAAGCAGTAAAAAAGTTTGAAGATCTTTTAACTTCAAAAGATTGCAAAATAGTAGCCAAAGAAAATTGGGGACTAAAAAAATTAGCTTATCCTATTCAATTAAAAAAGAATGGATTCTACACACTTATCCAGTTTGAAGGTGAAGGAACTATTGTTGCTGATTTAGAATTAGCATTCAAAAGAGATGAGAGAATCATCCGTTACCTTACTACAAACCTAGACAAGTATGCATTGGAATATGCAGAAACTAGAAGACAGAAGAAAAAATCTTCAAAAGCTTAATTTAACCCCTAAAACAAAAGAACAATGGCAATAGACGATATGGCGCAACAAGCAGCCGCAGGTGGTGAATCTGAAGTAAGATATCTTACACCAGTAGACATCAACACAAAATCTCAATCTAAATACTGTAGATTTAAGAAATTTGGAATTAAGCATGTAGATTATAAAGATGCAGATTTCCTTTTACAATTCGTAAACGAGCAAGGTAAAATTTTACCAAGAAGATACACTGGAACATCTTTGAAATACCAAAGAAAAGTGTCTTCTGCAATAAAAAGAGCAAGACATTTGGCTTTGATGCCTTATGTAGCAGATTTACTTAAATAAAAGCTATAAGCTGTAAGCAATAGGCTTATAGCAAAATAGTTGCTGAATAATTAAAATTAATTCTAACGATTTTAGAGAATGTTAGTAAAGAAAATTATAGATATAATATCGACGATCTTTCATCAATTATCATTTATCAAAAATTAAAAACGGACAACAACAATGCAAATTATATTAAAAAAAGACGTAGAAAATTTAGGTTTAGAGTTTGATACTTTAGACGTAAAACCAGGATATGCAAGAAATTTCTTACTTCCAAAAGGTTTAGCTTTATTGGCAACACCAAAAAACAAAGCGATGCTTGCAGAAACTTTGGAAAGTAGAAAAGAAGTAGAAGCTAAAATTGTAGCAGAAGCAAATGCTAAAATTGCTCAATTAAAAGAATTAACTCTTGTAATTGAAACTAAAGTAGGTGCAGCAAACAAACTTTTTGGTTCTATAAACAATGCAAATCTTTCTGAAGAATTGAGTAAAAAAGCTATCGTTATTGATAGAAAATACATCAAAATTCCTGGAAACACGATTAAAACTGCAGGTAAATATGAAGCAGTAGTTAGACTTCACAGAGATGTTGAGTACAATTTCCCTTTTGAAATTATCGCAGATGCTCCTTACGAAAGCACTAAACCAAAATTAGAAGCTAGAAAAGAAGTTATCAAAGAAAAATCTATATTTGATATGGATAACGAAGCAAACAGAGTGATTTTGTAGTCACGAAGTTTCAAAATTTATATAAACCGTTTCAATATTGCATTGAAACGGTTTTTTTATGAAAAAATTTCATTAAATTACATTCTTATAAATTAATATAATGGGAATTACAAAAATAGTAAAGAAGCAAAAAAAATATTTTTCAACTCAGGAAACGAAATCCATAGAATTTCGAAAAGCGCAACTGGAAAAATTAAAATCTATACTACTTGAAAATAAAGTGATGATGTATGAAGCCATCCAAAAAGATTTTGGTAAATCTGCTTTCGATACTTACGCTACAGAATTTTCCTTCATTTTAAAAGATATCCAATACTACCTCAAAAATCTTTCGGATCTAGCGAGGCCGCAAAAAACTACTACAAATCTTTCGAACCAGATTGGGACAAGCAAAATTTATTCAGAACCTTTGGGTTGTTGTTTAATTATCGGTGCGTGGAATTATCCTTACCAACTTTCCCTTTCTCCTGTTGTCGCGGCTATCGCTGCGGGAAATACCTGCGTTTTGAAACCAAGTGAGATTGCAGAAAACACAATGCTAGCAATGGAAAAAATAATTAATGACAACTTCCCATCAGAATATTTACACATTGCAACAGGTGGCGTAGAGGAAACTACAGAGATTTTAAAAGAAAAATTTGATAAAATATTCTTTACAGGAAGTACCAAAGTAGGCCAAATTGTATATGAAGCGGCCGCAAAAAATTTAACACCTGTTATTTTAGAATTAGGTGGCAAATCTCCTGTAATTGTTACTAAAAATGCCAATCTAGATATTGCAGCGAAAAGAATAGTTTGGGGTAAATTTTTAAATGCTGGGCAAACTTGTGTAGCACCAGATTACATCTACTGTGATAAAGATGTTGAAGAAGATTTTCTCTTGCTGCTAAAAAAATACATTGAAGAATTTGAATATACTCCAGATTCTCCTCAATATACAAGAATTATCAATGAAAGAAATTTTGAAAGATTAGAGAAATTAATTGATCATGACAAAATCGTTTATGGTGGAAAAACAACCTATGAAAGTTTGTACATTCAACCTACAATTTTACACAATGTGCAATGGGAAGATGCCGTAATGAAAGAAGAGATTTTCGGACCTATTTTGCCAATATTATCTTTTGATAATTTTGAAGAAGTTTTAAAAATTATTGCATCTAAAGAAAAACCACTTTCCGCTTATATATTTAGCAATAACGAAGAAGAACAAGATCTTTTCCTATCAGAAATTTCTTTTGGTGGTGGTTGTATAAATGATGTTGTGATGCATCTATCAAACGATTATCTGCCTTTTGGTGGGGTTGGAAATTCAGGTTTTGGTAGCTATCATGGTAAATATGGTTTTGATGCCTTTTCACATCAAAAAGCAATTTTGAAAAAAGCAACTTGGGGAGAACCAGACCTAAAATATCCACCATACACAGCAGCTAAAATGAAATGGCTGAAAATTTTAGCATAATCATTATTTTATATCAAAAAACAAGATTGTTAGATTTAGAAGGTAAATTTTAAGTAAATTTGCATTTTCTATGATGAAATTTTTATTCAAAATTGTCCTTCTTATTTCTAAACTCCCGTTGAAAGTGCTTTATCTTTTTTCGGATATGCTCTTTATATTAATCTACCACATTGCTGGATACAGAAAAAAAATAGTTTTTAATAATATCAAAAATTCTTTTCCAGAAAAAAGTGACCAGGAAGTAAAGAAAATTAGCAAAGAATTTTTTAGAAATTTATCAGATTATATCGTAGAAACTATCAAATCTTTCACGATATCTTCAGAAAATTTACGTGTAAGAGTGCAGCATATCAATCAAAATATTTTTTCGGAAGCAAATGCCGACGGAAAAAATATCATATTGCTTTGCGGTCATGTTTTTAATTGGGAATGGATAACAGCACTCGCAACTGTTGTACCACAGAAGCATTCTTTTCCCGTATATCGTAAAATGCAAAATCTTTTTTGGGAAGAAAAATTAAAGAAAATCAGAAATAGTTTCGGTAATGAAAGTATAGAAGCTAATGATGTAGTGAAGCATATATTTCGCAACAAAAATGATGGCAATTCCATCTATATGTTTGTGGCAGATCAAACGCCCAATCATTTCCATGTAGATGTTGGCTTGGAATTTTTGCACCAAAGAACACCTGCATTCATAGGTTATGATAAACTGGCAACTCGCATGAATTTAGAGTTTGTGTACTGTGATATGAAAAAGATCAAACGCGGCTTTTATCAAGTAAATTATTACAAAATTTTGCCAGATGGAGAAAAATTTGTGGAATATGAAGTGGTCAGAAAATTTCATAACATGTTGGAACAAACCATCAAAAATAATCCTGCAAATTATTTGTGGAGTCATAGAAAATGGAAATACAATCATTTGATAAAAAAATATATCTCGTAATATCTTGAAAGTAGCAATTGCAATTTTAAATTACAATGGTAAAAATTGGTTAGAAAAATTTTTACCAACAGTTATTATCCATTCTCAAATTGCAGAAATTTATGTGATTGACAATGCTTCTACGGATGATTCGGTAGCTTTTCTTAAACAAGAATTTCCAGAAATCTCTGTAATTATTAATAAAAAAAATTATGGTTTTGCTGGTGGTTACAATGAAGGTTTAAAAACCATAATTGCAGATATTTTTTGTCTATTGAATTCCGATGTAGAAGTTACTGCAAACTGGATTTCACCAATTGTAGAATTATTTGAAAAAGATGAAAATATTGCAGCAGTTCAACCGAAAATTTTAAGCTTTACAAATCGCGAGTTTTTTGAGTTTGCGGGAGCTGCAGGTGGTTTTGTAGACAATCTGGGCTACCCATTTTGTAGGGGGAGAATTTTTGAAAATACCGAAAAAGACAACGGTCAATATGATGACGAAACAGAAATATTTTGGGCATCTGGTTGTTCGTTATTTATAAGGTCTGTAGATTTTTGGAAACAAAATGGTTTTGATGAACGTTTTTTTGCGCATCAAGAAGAAATAGATCTCTGTTGGAGATTAAAAAATGCTGGCAGAAAAATTTATTATAGCCATAAATCGACTATTTATCACGTTGGTGGTGGAACTTTAAACAAAACCAATCCAAGGAAAACATTTTTAAATTTCCGAAATAATCTTAGCATGCTCGTAAAAAATCTACCATTCTCTACTCTACTTTGGGTGATACCAACTCGATTAGTTTTAGACGGATTAGCAGCTATATTTATAGCTAAAAAAGAAGGTTTTGCACATTTCACAGCAGTTATAAAAGCACATTTTGCTTTTTATTTTGCAATACCTGCAACTTGGAAACTTCGTGGAAGCCATCAAATAAAAAATTATTACCAACAGAAATGGTTGGTTTTTAAGCATTTCTTGGGAAAATAGAAACATCGTCTCGGTTGCAATATTTCTTCTATTTAGATAAATTCTTTTTATAATATTTGCAACAGTGGAAAGGAAATTTACTCATTATAGTTCCTTCAATATGATTTAAAACTTGGAAAATATCCGGTGCATAAGATTCTATTAAGGTTGGAAAGACGCCCTTTACATTTATCGTCAACTTTTTCCGCAGATTTTTGCACTTCGAATACAGATATAAATTTTGTAAATTTTTAAAGCAATTCCCAAATTTCCAATTACCTTTAAAATTTACTTGAAAACCGAAGAGACCTTTCAGTTTTTAATTTTAAATTTTCCCTATACTGACATTTGTCCTTTTTTATAAACTAAATATTTGCTAAATTTATATAATTAATTAAAACAAATAGATATGATCAAAAAGCACAATTTAGCGGAAGCATTTCCAGAGTTTGAACAAAAAATTCAAAGTTTGAAATTAGAAGACAATCACTTCAAAATTTTATTTACGAAGTATGATGAGTTAGATCACGAAATCTATAGAATAGAAAGTGATGCAGAACCTGCAACCGACGACATCTTAAATAATTTGCGGGTAGAACGCGTAAGATTAAAAGATGAAATTCACGTGTATCTTCTTAAAAATTAGCAAAAAATCTAATCCTCATCTTTTTATATTGTGAGGGTTTTTTTTTCATTTGAAAAAAGATATAAATTTTAATGATAAAAAATTAAAAATAGATTGTAGCATAACATTTTCCTAGAACCATTTGAAATAAAAAAAATGGATAGAGCATTTTTCACAAAACCATTTAAAATGAATTTAGATAATTTATCTCACTATTAAATTTTGTACTTTTGAAATAGGAAAGATTTTCATTAAAATTTCTTTTCATTCCATTTTTATGCACATCAATTATTATTTAATAGCAAGCATCATCGTCATTTCTATTTTGGCGATTGGAATTTTGATATATTTCTTCCAGCACAAATTTTTTTTTCAAGCAGAGAAATTGCCGCAAGATTTTAAATTTGCTTATGAAAATTTGGTAGCAGAAGAAAAGACAGTTTTTCCCGAAAAAGATGCACAAATTAACTATCTACATTTTAAAGTTGAAAAACCGAAAGGGGTTGTAATTTATTTGAAAGGGAATACAAAAAGCATTAAAGGTTGGGGAAAATTCGCTATAGATTTCACCAGATTGCAATACGATGTAGTAATGATGGACTATCGTGGATTTGGAAAAAGCACTGGTAAAAGGAATACTGATGCTATGAAAAGAGATTCTCAATTCATCTATGATCTTGTGAAAACAGAATTTTCTGAAGATAAAATTTTTGTATATGGCAGAAGTTTAGGAACTGGTTTTGCAGCAAGATTAGCTTCTAAAAATAGTCCGAAAATGCTCATTCTCACTTCGCCCATTTTCTCATTAGAAAAAACGATACACCGCTATTTGCCATTTATGCCTGCAAAACCTTTTATGAAATTTAATTTTCCCACACATCATTACTTAAAAAATGTGCGTTGCCCGATAAAAATTCTACACGGAACAGATGACAACTTAGTGCCAATAAAAACAGCGATAGAACTTTCACAAATTAATCCGAAACTTACTAGATTGTATGTAATTTTAGGAGCCGGACATATAGACATTCATCAGTTTGAAGAATACCACAAAGCAATGGAAGAAATTTTTGATCCCAGATTAAATTATATGGATTCCTCTACTACAAGCTTTAACTATAGCCATCGCAAATAATTATTTACAAGAAATTTTCCGATTGAGATGAGCAAAATCCTTCAATATTTACAAGAAAAAGTTGTTTTTCTACCCATTAAATTAGATTCCAACTACGAATATTTCTTTGATAAAAACTTTAAAGAATTAAATTTTGAAACATCAAATAATGGCAATATCAATGCGCTCCATTTCACCGTTGAAAACTCAAAAGGCGTAATTTTATATTTTCACGGGAATGCAGGAAATTTGGTAAGATGGGGAAAAGAAGCTTCTGCATTTACAGATTTTAGGTATGATATTTTGGTAATGGACTATAGAAGTTACGGAAAAAGCACGGGTCCAAAATCTGAAAAAATTTTATTTGAAGACGCGCAATTTTGTTATGATTATCTTAAAAAAATCTATCGAGAAAATCAAATTATCGTTTACGGGATAAGTCTTGGTGGAGCATTTGCCGCAAAAATAGCTTCAGAAAATTCGCCAAAAAAAGTGATATTAGAATGTACTTTTTGCAATCTTCAAGATATGGCTGCACGTTGGATTCCAGAATATGCTACGCAAAAGATAAAACCAAAAATGACTTATATTTTTGAATCTGATAAATACATTCAAAAAATAAAAGTTCCGCTGTATATTTTCCATGGGACAAAAGATGTGGTAGTTCCCATAGAATCTGGTAAAAAATTATTTGAAAATTTTGAGAAATCTCAACCTCAAATTGAGAAAAAATTTATAGAAATAGAAAATGGAAATCATAGCGATTTGCATACTTTTGATTTATATCAAAGGGAAATGAAAACGATTTTAGAGTAAATATATGATAGACTTTATCGCATTAGATTTTGAAACTGCAACAGGACAAAGAAATTCCGCCTGCGAAGTTGGAATTTGTATCGTAGAAAACGGCGAAATAAAAGAAACCAAAAGTTGGCTGATAAAACCGCCATCTTATCCCTATTTTAATTTTCACAATGTTAATGTTCATGGTATTTCGCCAGAAGATGTGAAAGACGCACCCACGTTTGATGAAGTTTGGCATGAGCTAGAACCAATAATGTTTGGCAATTTGATGGTAGCACACAATGCAAGTTTTGATGCGGGAGTTTTGCGGAGCTGTTTGGAGCATTATGGATTTTATAAGCCAAAACTAAATTATCTATGCAGTATCGCAATTGCAAAAAAATCTTGGAAAAATTTCAAAGGTTTTGGGCTAAAAAATCTTGCGAATGCACATCAAATTTCTTTCAATCATCACAGAGCTGGAGCAGATGCAGAAGTTTGTGCAAAAATTTCTTTACTAGGTTTTCAAAATTTAATGATTACAAGAAATGATGAAGTAAAAGAATTGATGAATAAAAGCATAAAACTTTTGTGAAATTGCTAAAACGCAAATTTGGAATTGGATATATCTTAGGCGAAAATAGATTATAATAAACTATATTGTAAAAAAAAGTCTATTAAATAAATTTTCTCGTATATAAATTTTAAAACCAAATCCATTGATACGAATTATCCTCATCTTATTTCTTTTCATACTTTCACTCGTCAACTTTTTTCCGGTTCCCAGTCAAAGTACTTGGTATGCAGGAATCGCAGTACCAGAATTTCCTTGGATTTTCATGCTCGTTGCTTTAGCATTAACAGTCTGGAGTTTCTATGCTAAAAGAATGAGATATTCCTCCATCATTTTGAGTCTTATTACTTTTTTTATCCTTTCTTCGCCAATCGTTCGTGCTTACAATGTAGGCAGCACATTGCCACAAGAATTAGAAAAAGCTTATGGGATAAAAGATACAGATATGATGGGTTTTCATCAAACAAAGCCCTTCAGTTTTTTCCAAATGTTTACTGGAAATGGTGCAAAAGACATCCCTTTCAAAACCTATACTTTCGCAGAACCAAAAGGTGAAAAATTGGAACTAAATTTTACACCATCTGCGCTTCCCGGTATTCGCCCTTGTCTTGTGGTTGTTCATGGTGGATCTTGGAAACAAGGAAACAACAGCGAAATAGCTGCAGTAAATAATTATTTTGCAAATGTTGGTTATCAAGTTGCTACTATTAATTATAGATTGGCTCCGAAACATCCAAGTCCGGCGCAACAAGAAGATTTGCATTCCGCCTTCAAATGGCTGCGAGCAAATGCTCAAAAATTAAAAATTGATACCACAAATTTTGTAATGCTCGGCAGATCTGCAGGAGCACAAATAATTCTCACGATGGCGTATACAGGAAATGAAAGCGGCGTGAAAGGGGTTGCAGCATTCTATGGCGCCGTTGCAATGCCATGGAGCTACAAACATCCAGATAATATCAATATTATGGATTCCAAACTTGTGCAAAGGGATTTTCTGGGCGGTACACCAGAGGAAGTACCAGAAAGATACAATGCAGAATCTCCATTATTTCATGTAAAAGCTAATTCTACACCCACATTTCTAGCTCATGGGATTAATGATGCTCACGTTTGGCACATCCAAAGTGTAGCAATGAAAAAAGAACTAGACAAACATGGCGTAAAAAATTATCTGCTCACAATTCCGTGGGGAACACATGGTTTTGAGTACAATCTAAACGGACCAGCTGGACAATTATCTATGTATTCTGTGGAGAGATTTTTTCAATCTGTAACTAATAAGGGGAAATAGAGGTTCTATTTTTTATAAATATATTTAAACATTATATTTTTTGCTGATGTTCGTAGGGAAAATCATCTCAAAACGAGCTATATTTGTGTATTGATTTCAGTCATAAATTTCAACAAAAAATATTTCTAAATGCCTATAAATAATTTCAATTTTAAGGGTTTGACCAATGAGCAAGTTTTGCTAGCTCGAAAGGAATTTGGACCAAACTCATTGAATTATAAAAAGGAAAATGAAATAGTAGCTGCAATAAAAAGCTTGGCAAAAGAGCCAATGATTATTTTATTATTAGTTGCTGCACTTATTTATTTTGTGAGTGGAAATCTTGGTGATGGATTTTTTCTTTTATCCGCAATTATTATTGTTTCCGTTATTTCTTTGTATCAAGATTCGAGAAGTAGAAATGCTTTAGAAAAATTAAAAAATTTATCCCAACCCACTTGTAAAGTAATCAGAAATTATGAAATAGAAGAAATAAGAAGTGGAGATTTAGTAATTGGAGATTACTTGATTGTAGAAGAAGGCACATCTATTTCAGCAGATGGAAACATTATTCATTCTAATGATTTTTCGGTTAATGAATCTATTCTTACGGGCGAATCATTTGCGGTTTTCAAAGATAAATCTGTAGAAAATCAACTTGTTTTTAAAGGAACTACGGTTGCAAGCGGTTTAGCAATTGTAGAAATTACTCATATTGGTAATGAAACTAAGCTAGGCAAAATCGGGAAAAGCTTAGAAAGCATTAAGGAAGAAAAAACTCCCTTAGAATTACAAATAAATAATTTTGTAAAAAAATTAGTGATTTTTGGCGCTGTCGTTTTTGTAATTGTTTGGGGAATTAATTATTTCCATTCCTATGATATAATAGATAGCTTGCTGAAGGCGCTTACTTTGGCAATGAGCATTTTGCCAGAAGAAATTCCGATGGCATTTACAGCATTTATGGCAATTGGAGCGTGGAGATTAATGAAAATGGGAATTGTGGTGAAGCAAATGAAAACCGTAGAAACTTTAGGTTCTGCTACAGTAATTTGCACAGATAAAACTGGAACCATCACCGAAAATAAAATGACTTTGGCAAAAGTATTTTCCATGGCTTCTCTACAAGTAATTTCTCCTGCTGAACCAAAAGAAGATGAAAAAAATCTTATAAAAATAGCAATGTGGGCAAGTGAACCTATACCTTTTGATCCCATGGAAATTGCGTTGCACAATGCTTATGAAGATTTATTTGAAAATGATGAACGTCCTAATTTCAAAATTATCCATGAATATCCATTAGGTGGAAAACCTCCGATGATGACGCACATTTTTGAAAATGATAAGGGTGAAAGAATAATCGCGGCCAAAGGAGCACCAGAAGCTTTGATGGCTATTTCCCAATTATCAAAATTTGAAAAAGATCAAATAGAAACAGCTATAAAAACGATAACTAGCGAAGGTTACAGAGTTTTGGCCGTTGCAGAAAGCAATTTTAAAGGAAATAATTTCCCCGAAACTCAGCAAGAATTTCCGTTTATATTTAAAGGAATTGTAGCATTTTACGATCCACCGAAAAAGAATATTGCAAGCGTTTTACAAGATTTTTACGCAGCTGGTATTGCTGTAAAGATAATTACAGGAGACAATGCCAAAACTACAACTGCCATTGCAAAGCAAATTAATTTTAAAGGTTACGAAAACAGTCTTTCTGGAGACGAACTGATGCAATTATCGGATGCAGATTTGCAGCAGAAAGTAATGCACACCAATATTTTCACCAGAATGTTTCCCGAAGCAAAATTGCGAATTATAAATGCCTTGAAAGCCAATAACCAAATTGTAGCAATGACGGGAGATGGCGTAAATGATGGTCCCGCTTTGAAAGCCGCTCACATTGGAATTGCAATGGGAAAAAAGGGAACAGAAATAGCGAAACAAGCAGCATCACTCATTCTTTTAGAAGACGATTTATCTAAAATGGTAGATGCTGTTGCAATGGGCAGAAGAATATATACCAACTTAAAAAAAGCCATACAATATATTATTTCCATACATATTCCCATAATACTTACCGTCTTTATTCCATTGGTTTTAGGCTGGGTTTTCCCGAATATACTATCGCCAGTTCACATCATTTTTTTAGAATTGATCATGGGACCAACTTGCTCCATCATTTTCGAAAACGAACCGATGGAAAAAAATATAATGTTGCAAAAACCAAGACCATTTACCACCACATTTTTCAATAGAAAAGAACTGACAACAAGCATTATACAAGGTTTAACAATTACAGTTGGAACTTTAATGGTTTACCAATACGCTGTACATCGAGAATTTACAGAAGCACATACCAGAACAATGGTATTTACAGTCCTAATTGCTGCCAATATTTTTCTTACCCTTGTCAATCGATCATTTTACTATTCTATATTTACTACTTTAAAATATAAGAACAATTTAATTTATCTCATGATTGGCATTACGATTTTTACCACGGCACTATTGCTTTTCGTTACAGTTTTCACTGACTTCTTTGGGTTTGAGCAACCTGATATTTTAGACCTATTGATCTGTATCGGTATCGGTTTTTTATCAGTAATTTGGTATGAATTGGTGAAAATAAATACAAGATTGAGAAGCAATATCAGCAAATTGTAAAAAGATAAATAGCTATAAAAATAAATTATATTCATTATATTTTGCTATTTTTTTAAAAGCCCATCCTATGTGAGGCTGCTTCCATTTTTGATTATCATACACGAAATTTCTTAATACATTGATGTTTACAAAGATTTAAAAAACGATACCAAATGACAAGACATACTCTGATAATATTATTTTTTCTGATAAATTATTCTGTCTTTGCGAATGACGGGGCTTTTTTTGCGAAAGGGAATCAATTGATACCAATCACTGAATCTCAAATTAGTGTAAAAAAAGAAATTTTGACACTCAAGAAAATTAGAAATCAATTTATAGAAGTAACAGTCTATTATGAATTTTTCAATCCGAATGAAGACAAAAAAATAACCGTTGGTTTTGAGGCATTTTCGCCACAAGGAGATGTTGATGGCGCACCCAAAAACGGGCATCATCCATATATGCGAGATTTTACGGTAGAACTGAATAATACAATTTTAAAGTATAATGTAGCCTACGTTTCGGATTCATTATATAACAAAAAAGGAAAAATAAAATCGTTGGATTTTGAGAAATTTGAAGGGAACAAAAGCGGTAATTATGTTGATTTTTATTATGTTTATCATTTTGAAGCTAATTTTAAAAAAGGACTTAACATTATAAAACATACCTACAATTACGATTTATCTGGTTCAATTGATTACAATTACGATTTTGAATATGTTCTAACTGCTGCAAATCGTTGGTCTAATAAGCAAATAGATGATTTTACGCTAATTATTGATATGGGAGAATTTGAAACATTCTCTATAGACAAATCATTTTTTAAATCAGCGAATGACTGGTTAGTAAATGGTATAGGAAAAACAGAAAACGTAATTGGTGTAAAAAATTCATTTATAGAAAAAGACGCATTAAAATTTCATTTACAAAAAGGAAATCTTATTTTTCAGAAAAAAAATTTTAAGATTGATGGTGATTTACGACTGTATTCTCAAAATTATATAGGTATCGAAAATTTATCATACATTCCTTTTTCATATCATCAAATAGATAATATTAACGAGCCACAAAACAATCTGCAAAGAAAAATATTGAGAAATCTACCTTTTGCAAGGCGTGGGTACATTTTTAAAAATAAAGAATTGAACGATTTTTACACAGAAATGGAATGGTATATTCCAAATCCAAACTACGAAGCCAATATAGAAATATTGACAGATGATGAAAAGCATTGGATGGAAAAATGGAAATAAAACTTCTGCTAATAGATATATTTTTAGCATTTTTTATTTTCCCAATTGGACTTTATTTATATGTGGATAATGGCATGGAACAAAATTTTATAAATACTACTTTCTATTTCGGCAATACAGAAATTTGAACGTAAATTTACAAACAGGAATATTTAGAATGAAAAAATTGACACTAATTAGTACATTAATTATATTAAGTCTTACTTCTTGCAATTCTAGATTTATAGAAAATGTTGAAGCTGGCAAGAAAACGAAATTTGGGTTTGAAGTTACAGCACCCAACAAAACTGTCTATTTTGTGGAAAATGAAAAAATAAACACATCACAAATTGAAAGCATTAAATTTAAAAACACAACTAACAAACTTTACAATAATTACGGACCAGCAACTGATATTTTTTACATCGGAAGAACTAACGCAAAAGATTTAAAATTCAATTTAAATGATAAAACATATTATTTAGAAATATCAAAATTACCAAAACGAAATGCTATGGTTTTATTTGATGGGAAACACAAACCTAAAATTGTTTTTAAATCCAAAAAATTTGAAAAATTGATTAAGAAAATAAAGTAGTGAAAATGTTGAGAGAACTAAAAGTGGTATTTTAGAAATGATACAATGTCAATTTATGTTTCTTACACGTAGTTTTGGTAATGGTAAATCGTTTAGCATTAACTAATTTAAATTTTAAATTTTTTTTTTGATTTCTATTCAAAATTTCCTCAACTTTCTTATCGATTTTTTTTAACTTGTAAAAAAATAATCTATGACTTTATTAATAATTTACGCTGTACTTTCAATTTTTTTTTCTTTCCTATGTTCTATTTTGGAGGCCGCTCTATTAAGTTTTACACCCAATTTTATTCGGATTAAAAAGCAAGAAGGTCACGCTTATGCAACAACTATTGCCAATTATAAAAAGGATATAGATAAACCTTTAATTTCAATTTTAACCATCAATACTATCGCGCATACTGTTGGTGCAATTTTGGTTGGTGTACAAGCCGAAAGTCTGGAGTACGATATCAACATTCTAGGTGTCAACATTGTAGGAATTGTTTCTGGTGTGATGACCTTTCTTATTTTAATACTTTCAGAGATTATTCCTAAAACCATTGGCGCTACATATTGGGAAAAATTAGGACCATTTACGGCTACATTTTTAAAAGTAATTATTTTTCCATTAAAATACACAGGAATATTGTGGCTACTGATGTTTGTAACCAAAGCAGTTGGAAGTTCTGCACACGTGAATGCAATGAGCCGTGAGGAATTTCTTGCGATGACCAATGCTGCAGAACAAGAAGGCGTATTTGAAGAAAATGAAACTACTGTTATTAAAAATCTATTGGTTTTCAAATCTGTAAAAGCCAAAGATGTAATGACTCCTTTCACAGTTGTAACGGCTGAAAGTGAAATAATGACTATGAATAAGTTTCAAGAAATTCATAAAAACATTAGATTTTCAAGAATTCCTGTCTACGAAAATAAAATGACCAATATTACGGGTTTTGTTCTAAGAGATGAAATTTTGGAATCTATTATTAATAATGAAGGCGAAAAGAAATTACTAGACATCAGGAGAAATATGAGTGTTGTAAATTCTGAAAGACCAATACCAGAATTATTTGAGATTTTCATCAAAGATAGGGTTCATATCGCTCAAGTTGTAGACGAATTTGGAAATACAATTGGCATCGTCACGATGGAAGATATCATAGAAACTTTGCTTGGTTTAGAAATTATGGACGAGATAGATTCTGTAGAAGATATGCAAGTTCATGCAAGAAAAAATTGGGAAATTCGGGCAAAAAAAATGGGTATAAATAACTAGGTTTTTGTGTAAATTAATATTACAAAAATGATTATACTAAAAAATTAGTCGAAATAAAGGTTTTCAGTAAATACGAGTTTGTAGAAAAAGGATTTCATATTGTTTAAAATATTTTCTAAAATATCAAATTAATTATAAAAATAAAAATTGTGAAATTCGGAGATATTTCCTAGTGTTGAAAATTTGTAACTGGTTTATTAAATAATTTTACTTAGTTACTTAAAACTTCACTCATTAAAGAAAAGCGAGGTATTTCTATCTCAAAAGTAGCATCTGTCAAAAGATCTTTTACCAAGTAAAATCCGCTCATGTGTCCGACTCCAGAGCGAACCTGTACATTAGAAAAATAATTAAATTTCTCGCCAAATTTTATTTCTGGTTTCAATCCAATCACACCATCACCGATTACTTCTGTAAAGCCAAAGCCTAAATCATAAATCAACCATTTTCTTTTTAAAATTTGGATAGGAGTATTTCCCAAATTTTCTATGGAAATATTGTACTTAAAAACAAATCGATTCTCTGAAGGAAAACTGTTTCTTATATCGTATTCTGGTTGAACTGAAACTTGAATTTCGGAAGTGATTTTGGAAACCATAATTTTAATTTAGAAATTTAATACAAAAATCCCGCCTTTTTTCAAAAGCGGGATTCTATATTTGATAGATATATTCTATAATTCTAATGCTTTTCTAGCATCACCATTCATTAATAATTCCAAAGGATTATCAATTGCTTCTTTGATGGCTACCAAAAATCCTACAGATTCTCTACCATCGATAATTCTATGATCATAAGACATGGCTAAATACATCATCGGACGAATAACCACTTGCCCATCAACAGCTACAGGTCTTTGGATAATGTTGTGCATACCCAGAATTGCAGATTGCGGTGGATTGATAATTGGCGTAGAAAGCATAGACCCGAAAACACCACCATTAGTTACAGTGAAGGTTCCACCCGTCATTTCGTCTATTGTAATTCTTCCATCTCTCGCTTTCTCAGCAAGATTTTTTACTTCTGCTTCTACTCCACGGAAACTCATATTTTCCGCATTTCTAATTACTGGAACCATCAATCCTTTTGGACCTGAAACAGCAATTGAAATATCACAGAAATCATAATTTATTTTATAGTCACCATCCAAAGATGCGTTTACATCTGGATACATTTGCAATGCTCTGGTTACAGCTTTTGTAAAGAATGACATGAATCCTAATCCTACTCCATGTTTTTGAGAAAATTCATCTTTAAATTCTTTTCTAATTCTGAAAATTTCAGACATATCTACTTCATTAAAAGTAGTCAGCATTGCGGTTTCGTTTTTCACAGAAACTAATCTTTGTGCCACTTTTCTTCTCAACATAGATAGTTTGGAAGTACTGCTGCCTCTCGCTCCTGTAGTTAGATTAGCAGATCCCATTGCAGCTACTTTTGCAGTATGTGCATCATCTTTGGTTATTCTGCCATCTTTACCGCTTCCAGTAATTTGAGAAGGATCTACACCTTTTTCGTCTAATATTTTTTTAGCCGCAGGAGAAGGAGTTCCACTAGCATAACTGGTTGGTTTTGCTACTTCAGCTTTTGGTGTTTCTACTTTTGCAGCTTCTTGTTTTGGTTCTTCCTTTGTAGCTTCTTCTTTTGGAGCGTCAGTAGGTTTTTCTGCAGACATATCTATTAAACAAACTACTTGCCCTACTTGTACTACATCTCCTTCCTCAGCTTTTAAAGTAATAATTCCACTTTCTTCTGCTGGCAATTCTAAAGTTGCTTTATCAGAATCTACTTCTGCAATTGGTTGATCTTTTTTCACGTAATCCCCATCACTTACCAACCAAGAAGCGATTTCTACTTCTGTAATAGACTCTCCTGGAGAAGGAACTTTCATTTCTAATATTGACATGTCTTGTATTTTTTTTATTTTAAATTCTAATAAGATATCGATGAATTTGATTTTTTTTTAATCTTTCAAAATCTAACGATTCACTTTAAACATTTTACTTTAGCTTTACACCATTTACACCGTTACAGGTCTTGCTTCTGGTGCTTCTTCTGTGCCAAAAACTCTATTCATAATTCCACATTGTATTCTTTCAAACATTTTGTGACTTCCTGGTGCAGGTGTTGCACTTTGTACCGGAGAAATTACTTCAATATTTGTTTCTCGGAAATTACGTAAGATATAACTCCAAGCACCCATGTTTTCTGGCTCTTCTTGCGCCCAAACAAAAGATGTTCTTGCATTATATTTATCTAATATTTTGGAAATTCCATCTGTATTTAAAGGATAAATCTGCTCTAATCTTACAATCGCAATTGTATCATCGTTCAATTTTTCTTGTCTTTCTAGAAGCTCAAAATATATTTTTCCGCTGCAAAGAACGAGTCTTTTTACTTTTGCAGGATCTGCAGTAGGATCATCTAATATAGGTTGAAAACTTCCTGTTGCAAAATCTTCCAATTTAGAAACCACTTTTGGATGTCTTAAAAGAGATTTTGGAGACATTACGCACAAAGGTTTTCTAAATTTCCATTTCATTTGTCTTCTCATTAAATGGAAGAAATTTGCTGGCGAAGTAATATTGGCAACTACCATATTTTCATTTGCACAAAGCGTAAGCAAACGCTCTAATCTTGCCGAAGAATGCTCTGCACCTTGTCCTTCAGAACCGTGTGGCAAAAGCATTACCATACCACTTTGCATTTTCCATTTTTCTTCTGCTGCTACCAAATACTGATCTATCACGATTTGAGCTCCGTTTACGAAATCTCCAAATTGAGCTTCCCAAACAGTTAAAGTTTTTGGTGTAACGATAGAATATCCATAATCAAAACCTAAAACTCCATACTCTGAAAGATGAGAATTATATATATCGAACTTTTGATCTGTAATTTGTCTTAATGGAACGTATTCTTCTTCTGTATCTTCGGTTTTTAAAACAGCGTGACGGTGTGAAAATGTTCCTCTTTCTACATCTTCACCAGAAATCCTTACGTTGAAACCTTCATTTAATAATGTTGCATAAGAAAGCAATTCTCCTAAAGCCCAATCCAAAGAATTTCCTTCAATCATTTTTACACGATTTTCAAACAATCTAGTGATTTTCTTTAGAAAATTTTTGTCTTTTGGCAAAGTTGAAATCTCTAATGCCAATTTTTTTAATTCTGTAATATCAAAAGTTGTATCTACAGCTTTCTGCAAAGATCCTTTTTCACCAAGTGGATAGTCTTCCCAATCTTCTTTCATGAAGACATCCATCGTGTTTTTCTCGATTTCTTTAGAAGCATCAAAATTATCATCCAAAAGTGCTTTAAAATCAGTTTCCATTTTTTCTAAAACCTCATCAGAAACAACTTTTTCATCGATTAATTTTTCTTTGTAAATTTCTCTAGGATTTGCATGTTTAGAAATTAATTTATACAAATTTGGTTGTGTAAATCTAGGTTCATCACCTTCATTATGACCATACTTTCTATAGCCTAATAAATCTATATAAACGTCTTTACCAAACTCAGCTCGGAAATCCGCAGCAAAATTAATTGCGTGAACAACGGCTTCCACATCATCTGCATTTACGTGCATCACTGGTGAAGATGTTACTTTTGCAATATCTGTACAATATATAGATGATCTTGCATCTAGATAATTTGTGGTAAATGAAACTTGATTATTCACAACAATGTGCACTGTTCCACCGGTTTTGTAGCCGTCCAAAATCATCATTTGTGCAACTTCATAAACAATACCTTGCCCTGCAATGGCTCCATCACCATGGATGATTATTGGTAATACTTTTTTGTAGTCTCCATTAAATTTGATATCTACCTTTGCGCGGCAAATACCTTCTACCAAAGCTGCAACAGTTTCTAGATGCGAAGGATTTGGCGTTAAGTGTATCGAAACTTCTTCGCCAGAAGCAGATTTTATCACCTTACTAGAACCTAAATGATATTTTACGTCTCCAGAAAATACGTCTTCTTCGAATTCTTTTCCTTCAAATTCTGAGAAAATTTGTTTGTATGATTTTCCAAATATATTTGTTAATACATTCAATCTTCCTCTATGCGCCATACCCAAAACTACCTCATCTACTCCATTTTTGGAAGATCTAGATATTAGTTGATCTAATGCAGGAATCAAAGATTCTCCACCTTCCAAAGAAAATCTTTTCTGACCTACAAATTTTGTATGCAAATAATTTTCAAAAGCTACAGCTTGATTTAACTTAAGTAAAATCTCCGTTTTCTCGTCTGAGGAAAGTACAGCATGATTTTCATTGGTTTGAATCCAATTGCGAATCCATTTTTTTTCTTCTACATCGTTGATGTACATATATTCTAATCCTATAGAATCACAATATATCAATTCTAAATAATCTACTATCTCTTTCAAGGTAGCAGCTTCGTTCATTCCTATAGAAATAGAACTGTTGAATTTTTTTGTTAAATCTGCTTGTGTAAGTCCAAAATTTTCTATTGCCAAAGATGGTTCATAGTGTCTTCTATCTCTTACAGGATTTGTTTTGGTAAACAAATGTCCACGAATTCTATATGCTTCTATTAAGTTAACGACACGAAATTCATTTTTAACTTCTTCAGAAACTTCACCTTCAGCTATAGATGCAAATTTACTTTGAATAGGGTTAGAATTAGCGTTAGAAACCGGATTTTCATCTTCAGTTTCCCCATAATTTTCTAATGCGAAATCAAAACCTTGAAAAAAGGCTTTCCAAGATGGCTCCAAAGAATCTGGAAACTTCGTGTATTGTTGATATAAATCCTCTATTAATTGGGAATGTGCAGCGTTTAAGAATGAAAATCTATCCATTATTTACAGGTTATCTGTGTTTATTTATTGAAAAAAAGTAAAAATCAAAATTACTAAAAAAAACCGATTATTGCATTGTTTTTTGAGCAAAAAAAGTACTAAGAGAATGTATTATCTTAATGGCAGAGAAAATTTCATCAAAACATCTCTGTCTGCTGTCGGAGTTTCTAGAAAGACTTGCTGCATTTCGCTGTAATCTAATGATTCACTTTTTGCTTTTTGCAACAGTGTTTGTATTGCTCTTACCCTATTTGCATAGTTTCCTTTGTAGTAAATTGTAAATGCTTTTGAGGCTTTTATTTCTTTAAAATTAAAATTATTATCTGTGATAGTCACTTTTTTTGACAGGGGAAAACCTAAATAATAAGATAATTCTTTGTCTTTGAAGTTTGTAGCAGTTGTTATAAGTACTGGAAAACCAAATTCGTCTTCTTTTTTATTGAGATCGTTGGTAATGAAGTTCGTAACTTTGGAATAATTCAGCAAAATATTTTTGTACAGTGCA
This sequence comes from Frigoriflavimonas asaccharolytica, assembly GCF_013294015.1. Lineage (GTDB taxonomy): Bacteria > Bacteroidota > Bacteroidia > Flavobacteriales > Weeksellaceae > Frigoriflavimonas > Frigoriflavimonas asaccharolytica. The sequence goes on along the minus strand of NZ_JABSNO010000012.1, from coordinate 17,265 downwards.
TCACTTTTATTAGAAGTAGTAACGTTTACGCCAAGAAGTAATTGCTCATTCAGGTTTTCAACCATCAAACTATCAAATTTAATATCTTTAAGTAGTTCTTCTTTATCAATCTTATTGCTTAAAACTGTTTTTAGGTTCGTCATGCTTTTGTCTACAATTTCTACAAAATCAGAATCTGACCATAGATTTGAGTACCGCTCTAAAACAGACTTTTCTGGGGTGAAAACAGTCCAAATTATTTTTGTTTTTTCTGTAGAAACTGGTAAAAACTTTACGGTAATATTTGTAGGTGTTGCATTTTTATCTTGATACAGTTGGTACTTTAACGTTCTAAGTGGGTTTTCATATGAAATTTGAAGCTCTCCGCTGTGCGAATCATCTGAAAAGCTCATAGAACTTCCATTGCCTTCATAAGGTTGATAATATTCTGTAAAAAATGTTTTAGATTCTGAAAAAAAACTATTCCAGCGAGAAAATTTTTGCAGATTATTAAATTGTGGATAGACTTTATCTATGCCATAATTGATATCTCGCTCAACTTTGATTGTGGAATTTTTTTTCACAAAAATATACATAGAAGCTGTATATACTCCCAAAATTAGCAACAAGAAAATTATAGAAAATTTGAACCAACGCATTCTGCAAAATTAAAATAAAAAAGAAGAGTAGCCAATATATTTTTGACTACTCTAAATTCTTTGGAAAAATAAATTATTTAACTAATAACTGTTCCAGGCTTGATAGTAGCTCCTTTTTGCACTACTACGATACCATCTTTTATAGAATAATTTTCAAAATCACCATCTGGGAGATGCTTACCGCCTATTATTTTTACATCATTTCCAATGTAACAGTTCTTGTCTATAATCGCTTTATCTATGTAGCAATATTTTCCAATTCCCATATTTGGTTTTCCGGCTTTATCATTATCTACTATGGATTGTGTTTTTTGATAATAATCTGCACCCATTATATAGGAATTTACAATTGTTGTTCCTTTATCTATCCTCGTTCTATTTCCTATAATAGAATTTTCTATTTTATCCGCCATTATAATACATCCTTCTCCAAAAACAGCATTTTTCACATAAGATCCGTTTACTTTTGAAGGAGGAAGCATTCTTGCTCTTGTGAATATGGGCGAACTGCTGAATAAATTAAATTTCGGAAAATCTTGGCAAAGGTCTAGGTTTGCTTCGTAGAAAGATTCTATAGTACCGATGTCTGTCCAATATCCATCAAATTGAAAACTTAATGTCTTATATTTATCGATACCATTTGGTATTAATTCTCCACCAAAATCGTCTCCTGGATCTTCTTCAAACATCTTCTCCAATACAGATTTACTGAATACATAAATCCCCATGGATGCAAGATAATCCTTGCCATTTGCTTTGCTTTTTTCAGAGGTTTCGGATTTCCAATTTTGTAATTCTACTGCATCTGGCTTTTCTATAAATGATGTGATTACATTTGCATCATCAGATTTTAAAATTCCAAATCCTGTAGCATCTTTTGCATTTACGGGTATGGTTGCAATCGTTACATCTCCATTATTTTTTTGATGAAAATCAATCAATTCTCTATAATCCATCTGATATAACTGATCACCAGAAAGAATTAAAACATAATCGTAATCATATTTTTCCAGATGTTTCATGGATTGGCGAACTGCATCTGCTGTACCTTGGTACCATTTATCGTTACCTACATTTTGCTCTGCTGCAAGAATATCTACAAATCCTTTGCTGAAAATATCAAAATGATAGGCATTTTTTATGTGTGAATTTAAGGATGCAGAGTTGTACTGCGTCAATACCATAATTTTATTATATCCTGCATTCAAACAATTGGAAATTGGAATGTCTACCAATCTATATTTACCTGCAATAGGAACTGCTGGTTTTGATCGAGAATATGTGAGTGGAAAAAGTCTGCTTCCTTTACCTCCACCTAAAACTATAGAAATTACGTTGGCTCTCATATATTTTAGTTTATTTAAATGTTTATTTCTTGATTCATTAATTATTGAACAAGGTATTAAATTATTGTTGATATAAATTTACATAATTTTCAGCAGATTTTACCCAAGAAAAATTAAAATTCATGTTACTATTTATTAATTCATCCATCAAACCTGGATGATGGTAAATACTTAGAGCGCGATGGATTGCATTTACAGCATCATCTACAGTTGCATCATTAAACAAAATTCCTGCGCCACCAGTAGAGATATCTTCTACAGTATCCTTCAAACCACCAATATATCTTACAATTGGCACGGTTCCATATCGCATTGCATACATTTGGTTTAATCCACAAGGTTCTACACGAGATGGCATTATCAAAAAATCTGCGCCTGCATATATTTGATGAGAAAGCGGTTCTCTATATCCTAATTCTAATCCTAAATTTGTGTACGTATAATTTAATTCTAACAATCTATTTTCTACATGCGTTTCTCCACTACCGAGAATGATAATATTTAATGCTCCATAAGTTTGTTGGATGCTTTTCCAAACGATATCTGGCAATAGATCTGCTCCTTTTTCACCTGCAAATCTGCCGATAAAACCTACCAAAGGTAAATCTGGGTTCAAATTATATTCTTCACATATTGCCTTTTTATTTTTAAATTTTCCTTCACCCGCTGTTTTTACTGTGTAATGATGCTCCAGGTAAGCGTCTGTTTCCGGATCCCAAACTTCTGTATCTATTCCATTAATTATTCCAAATGCTTTCGCATGTTCAGCTTGTACCAAACTTTCCAAACCTCGTAGATTTTGGTAGAGTTCATCCATATATCCTTGAGAAACAGCATTGAAAGCCGAGCAACATTTCATCATTGCTGCTAATGGGTTGATGTACCCGTCCCAATCTAAAAGTCCCCATTGATAGCTATCAAACCACGGCATATATTTAGCCATATCCCAACGCATTTGTCCTTGATATTCTCCATTATGTATGGTACCAATAGTTTTTACACCTTTCAAAAATTCAAAAGAGGGGCAATTCTGTATCATGAATGGGACTAATCCTGTATGATAATCATGACAATGCAAAACATCTGGACGAATCTGCATCGCACTCAACCAATGCAATACACCATGTTGAAAAGCTAGAAACTGATAACTTTCGTCTTTGTAGCCATAAGGATTTTCACGATCCAATAATCCTGGAATCTTCACCAAATACAAATCAAATCCCAAAGTACTTTTCAATTCTTTGTAAACTATCACTTGCAGCATGTCTTCACCTTGATGTATGAAACCATCAAAAACAGTTTCAAATTCGTTTTCGTAAATGAATTTTTTATTATACCAAGGCATTACAACACTTGCTTTTATACCTTTTATTTTATTTTGATATTTAGGCAATGCTCCTACAACATCTGCTAAACCGCCCACTTTCGCGACAGGATAACATTCCATAGAAAGGTGAAAAATATTCATATTTTACTTTAATTTTTGGTTATAGTTTCTTTTTAGCATTTTGGGCAGTCGAAGAATTTTTTGAAGTTGTTGCTGCATTTTTTTCTACTAATTTTGAAGTAACAGCGATTGTATTTTTGAGTGCGGGAGCTTTCGTAAGTGGTTTTGCGATAGGTTCCGACTTCAAAGTTCTAGGCTTTGTAGGCACTTTTAGCGCTGGTTTTTTAGTAATGGTCGCTTTCCTTACAGGTTTTTGCTTTTCAACTAATGCTGAAGTTATATCCACAACTTCACCAGAAATAGAATCTGTTTTTTTTGTAATTTTTTTTACTGGTTTTACGGCGGCTGGTTTTCGCACTCTAGAAGCGACTTTTTTTGGTAGTGCTTTTCTTTTCATTTTTAAAACCAAACCGCAAAGTGGTGGTAGCTTTAAAGAAATAGAATTTTTTCGATTCATCCATTCCTCATTTTCTTCTAAAAATAAATCTGCCTCTACCCCGCTACCAGCATATTTTTTGTCGTCGGAATTGAGAATAACATTCCAAGTTGTATTTTCATCAACTCCTATTTTATAATCAAAAACTTCTGATGTTAGGTTTAAAACCATCATCAATACATCATCTTCAGAATTCCCTTTTCTTAGGTAGACATAGGTAGATTTCTCTTCATCATTGGCTTCCACCCATTCAAAACCATCTTGCGAAAATTGATTTTCAAATAGTGCAGTTTCTGTTTTGTATAGCTTGTTTAAATCTTTTATTAATAATTGCAAACCATTATGAACAGGATGTTCTAATAAATTCCAATTCAATGAAGCTGCGAAGTTCCATTCATTTGTTTGCCCAAATTCATTACCCATAAAAAGCAATTTCGCGCCAGGATTTGTGAACATATAAACATACAAAGCGCGCAAATTTGCAAACTTTTGCCATTCATCTCCTGGCATTTTATAGATCATACTTGCTTTTCCGTGCACAACTTCATCATGAGAAAGAGGCATCATGTAATTTTCATTAAATTGATACATGGATGCAAAAGTCAATTTGTGATGATGGTATTTTCTATCGTTTATTTCTTGTTTAAAATATTTCAGCGTGTCGTGCATCCATCCCATCATCCACTTCATCCCAAAACCAACTCCACCATCGTGCACGGGTTTTGTCAAATTTGGAAAATCCGAACTTTCTTCAGCAATAGTTATCACATCTGGAAATTCTTTATATACTGCAATATTAAAATCTTTTAAAAATTCTTCTGCTTCCAAGTTCACGTTACCACCAAATATATTTGGTTCCCATTGTCCTTGTTCTCTCGCATAGTCTAGATGCAACATGGAAGTCACAGCATCAACTCGAAGTCCGTCTGCGTGATATCTATCTAGCCAAAATAGTGCGTTCGAAATTAAAAAAGATTTTACTTCCGGCCTTCCATAATTAAAGATATGAGAATTCCATTCTGGATGATAGCCTTTTCTTGGATCTTCATGTTCATATAAAAAAGAACCATCAAAATAATGCAAACCATTGGCATCCCCCGGAAAATGTGAAGGAACCCAATCTAGAAATACGCCAATTTCATTTTGATGCAATTCATCAATCAAAAACATTAAATCTTGGGGCGATCCAAAACGTGAGTTTGCAGCAAAAAATCCTGTTATTTGATATCCCCAACTTGGTTCATAAGGATGTTCCATTACAGGCATAAATTCTACATGCGTGAATCCCATTTCCTTTATATAAGGAATTAATTTCTTTGCAATTTCTTTATAATTTAAAAATACTTCTGGCAGTGCTAGATCTCGCATCCAAGAGCCAAGATGTAATTCATAAACGGAAAGTGGCGCTTTTAACGTATTTTTTTTGAAACGATTTGCCATCCAATTGGTATCTTTCCACTCAAACCAATTGGTAGAAACCATTGATGCTGCTTGTCTATTTTGCTCAAAACTTAAACCAAAAGGATCACTTTTTTCTAAAAGTTCAGCTTTTGTAGTTCTAATGCCATATTTGTACAAAGTTCCCCATACTAAATTGGGTATAAAACCCTCCCAAATTCCACTCTTGTCCCATCTTGGAAAAAGAATATGCGCTTCGGAGTGCCAATTATTAAAATCCCCAATTACAGAAACTTGCACAGCGTTTGGTGCCCAAACTGCAAAATAAATCCCCTCTATACCATCTACTTTCGCAGAATGAGATCCAAATTTTTCATATAAACGGTAATGTTTGCCTTCCCGAAAAAGATAAACATCTTCCTCTGTAAAAAGTGAGAAAGGTTGAATTTTTTGCATTGAATTATGTTTAGAATTGAAACTAATGTACGAATATAATTCGTTTTTCCTTAATAATGAAATTAAATAAAATTAATTTTGAATTAATAGAATGTTATTATAAACAATTCAATCATTTATAAAAACTATCGCCGAAAAATGAATTAAATTTTTTAAATTGTGCTTTCTAACAGACGAATAAATAGTAATGATTTTTAATTTAACAACCATCGATCAAGATGAACGTCCCGTTTATATCACTGGAAATTTTAATAAGTGGAACCCAAAAGACGCAGCATTTCAATTAACAAAAAATAACGACGAGAGTTATAGTATCGAAATTGATGACGACTTATTGCCAGAAAAAATAGAATTTAAATTCACAAAAGCTGGTTGGGAAAATGTGGAACTAGATAGATTTGGAAACATCACCATCAACAGAAAAATAGCAAAAAACAAAAAATCTTGCGATAGTGTAGTGGAATTATGGAGATTGAATTGGGGCCCATTTAAAGATGAATTCAATCCAGTTGTAGAAGTTATTTCGGAAAACTTTTACATTCCACAATTAGATAGGTATCGCAAAATTTGGGCACTTCTACCGTATGATTATTACAGCTCTGAAAAAAGATATCCTGTTTTATATTTACAAGATGCTCAAAATTTATTTAACGAAGGTTCGCCTTTTGGTAATTGGGAAATAGACAAAAAGCTATCTATTCTTGCAGAATATTCTCGTGGAGATGTTATCGTAATTGCCGTAGAACATGGTAGCGAAGACCGCATAAATGAATACATATTTGATAATGACAAGGTTGCAAGCGGATCTGAAGGCAAAAAATATATTCGGTTCATCACAGATACTTTGAAACCTTATGTAGATTCTGTTTATAGAACAAAAAAAGATAGAGAAAATACAGGAATTGGCGGAAGTTCTTTGGGCGCTTTAATCAGTATTTATAGTGGTTTTCTCTACCCAGAAGTCTACAGTAAGTTGATGATTTTTTCGCCCTCACTTTGGATAGAACCCAACAATAATTTTCCGATGATGAGTTTTCGCAAACCTTACAAAATTAAAGCATACATCTATGGCGGCGAAAAAGAAGGCTCAAAAATGGTGAAGAGAATTAAAATGTTTGAAAAACAACTAGTAAAATGGGATGAGCAAAATATTTTCTCTTTTGAGTTCAAAACAAACATCAATCCGGAAGGTACACACAACGAATTTTATTGGTCGCAAGAATTTCCACGAGCTGTAGAATGGCTCTACTACGACAATAGTGAAAATCCGATTGAAACCGCACCTATACAAATTTACGAAGCAAACGATTAAAAATAAAAAAATAATGATAAAAATTTCAAGTACAAACGAGACAAATTTTCAACAAATTTTCAGTTTTTTCACAGAGGAAAGTTGGAATTTAGAACAGAAAAATTACCCTAAAAACATAGCGCAATTTTTTAAAGGAAAAGCAAAAGAAATCTATATAAATGCTGAAGAAAATTCAATTCAATATTTAATTGGTGTTGGAAATTCTGATTTAAAACCATTCGAAATACAAAAAATAGCGAATCAATTTTCTCAAAGTAAAAAGAAAAATTTTTTGGCTGTAGAAACTAAAATCGAAGCAGAATTTATTAATGAAAATCTATTTTCAGCACTAATTGATGGGTTGTTTCTAGGAACTTACCAATATGGGATGAAAAAAGACCATACCTTTTGGCAAGATGGCTTTTCATTAAATATCAATAAATTTTCTACCGAAATTTTAAATAAGATTTCCGCAAATACAAGCGCACTTTGCAACGGACAATTTGCTTGTATGGAATGGCTGAACAAACCTGCCAATCTTAAAAATGCGGATTTGATAAGCAGCTTTCTAAAAGATTTATCAAGCGAAAAAGGCTTTAAATACACCGTTTTCAACAGAGAAGAATGTGTAGAAAAAGGTTTGGGAGCTTATCTAAGTGTAAACCAAGGTAGCGCAAAAGATGCAGCATTTACAATTATAGAATACACACCACAAAACAACACTAAAAATTTAAAAACCATAGGATTGGTTGGTAAATGTGTCCTTTTTGATACCGGTGGGATTTCCATAAAGGGCGGAGACAATATGCACTATATGAAATCTGACATGGGAGGTGCAACTGCCGTTATCGGTACTTTAATAGCTGCAAAAGAGATGGATTTAGCTGTAAATTTAATCGCAATATTGCCAATCACGGATAATGCAGTTTCTCGAGATGCCTATCTTCCAAGCGACGTGATAAAAGCCTACAATGGAAAAACAATCGAAGTTTTGAACACAGATGCAGAAGGAAGAATGACGCTTGCAGACGGACTATCGTATCTTTCTAAAAATTACAAAACAGATGTGATGATAGATTTGGCGACACTTACGGGAAGTTCCGTGAGAATGTTTGGCGATACTTGTGGCGCTTTGATGGGAAATAACGAAGCATTGATACAAGAATTAATTTCTTGCGGAAATGAGACCAACCAAAGATTATGGAATCTACCATTGTGGGATATTTGGAAAGAAGATATTTCCTCAGATGTTGCGGATTTCAAAAATATTTCGTTAAAACCTATCGGAGATTGCATTATTGCTGGTAAGTTTTTAGAGCAATTTATAGAAGGACATACCAACTGGGCACACTTAGATATTGCTGGTGTTGCCTTTGGAAACGTGAATTATGCGAAAGAAAAAGCCGCAACTGGATATGGCGTGCAACTTTTGTTAAATTTTCTTAAAAGAAATTGCTGAAAATTAGTTTTTAAAAGAAAATCATTGTATTATTGATATAGAATTTTCACATTAAAAAAGATTTAAGAATATTGATAATAATTATTTAATAAAAATCATTTTAATTTTTTGATAATTCAACATTTATATAAAATTGATGAATATGGCAGAAAAAACTTTCGTTTGTATCTCTTGTTACTACAAAGGCTACGAATTTATGGATGAAATAAAAAAACTAGGCAATAAAGTTATACTTATTACATCAGAAAATTTAAAAGATAAAAAATGGCCATGGCATGCAATAGACGAGGTTTATTATATGCAAGAATTAGAGCCTTCTGTTTGGAATACAGATCATTTGGTACAAGGTTTTTCCCACTTGATGAAAGATAACAGAATAGATGCAGTAATCGCATTAGACGATTATGACGTAGAAAAAGCAGCTCTTATTAGAGAAACTTTTAGAATACCTGGAATGGGTCAAACTACGCATCGCTACTTCAGAGATAAATTGGCAATGCGGCAAATGGCCTTGGACAATGAAATTGAAGTTCCGCAATTTTCTTCTATTTTTAATAATGCAAAATTAGAAGAATTTACCGCTCAAAATCCTCCACCATGGGTTCTAAAACCAAGATCTGAAGCTTCTGCAAGTGGAATAAGTAAAATAAATTCTGTAGAAGAACTTTGGCCTGCAATAGAAAAATTGGGCGAAGAAAGACACAAATTTTTACTTGAATCTTTCAAACCGGGAGATGTTTATCATGTAGATAGTTTGGTTTTTGAGAAAGAAATCATCTTCACCTCTGCTTCCAGATATCTTTCGCCACCGATGGAAGTTTCGCACGAAGGTGGAGTTTTTCGCACAAAGACCTTAGAAAAAAATTCTGAAGAATATATTGCCTTAGAAAAAGCTAACAAAAAAGTTTTAACAAAATTTGGTTTGGTTTATGGTGCTACGCATACAGAGTTTATCCGTGGAAAAGCAGATGGAAAATGGTACTTTTTAGAGACTTCTTCCAGAGTTGGCGGTGCACATATACCAGATTTGGTAGAAGCTTCTACAGGAATTAATATTTGGAGAGAATGGGCAAAAATTGAAGATTCTTTATTAAAAAAGACCAAATATTCTTTAGCAGACTCTACGGATTTTACGGCGGGATTAATCATTGCATTAGCAAAAGAGCAAAAGCCAGATACGAAACAGTTTGAATGCAAATATGTCTCTCAATTTTTAGATTTAGATTATCACATCGGCATCATTTACAAAGATAAAGATGAAAAGAATATTCAAAAATGTTTGGATGATGCTGCCGTAAAAATTACACAAGATATTTTAAATATTTTGCCACCCAAAATGAAACCAACTGCTTAACAGTAATTAAAAACAAAAAAACTATAAAATATGCCACAAATAGAGCACACAAATTTTTATTCTCACATTCTTGGGATGAGTTTAGATGTAGAAGTTACCGGACATTTTGGTATGCCTATCGTCATGTTTCCCACCACGAAAGGAGATTACACACAAAATTTTGATTTTAAATTAAACGAAAGCGTGCAACAATGGGTAGATGAGGGGAAAATTAAATTATACAACATCCAAACTATTGATAAATATAGTTTGTACGACAAGAATATACATCCTGCAGATCGCATCAGAAACTACGAAAAATGGGTGCAATTTATGATTCAGGAGTTTATTCCTTATCTTCAAAAAGCGCATCAAACACATAGAATCGGTGCTGCAGGAGCAAGTTTTGGTGGATATCACGCATCCAATTTAGCTTTTAGATATCCAGATTTATTTTCACATTTATTTTGTCTTTCTGGCGCATTTACGATCAGAAGTTTTATGGATGGATACGATGATGAATTGGTTTATTTCAATTGTCCGAGAGAATTTGTGAAAAATGATGAAGCTTGGAAATATAAACACATGCATATTGTTTTAAGCACATCAGACCAAGATATTTGTAAAGAGCAAACCAAAGAAATGGCTCAAATTTTAAATTCAAAAGGCATCAACAATTGGTATGACGAAAGACAATGGATCGGGCACGATTGGCCACTTTGGAGAATGGTATTCCCAATGTTTGTGGGGAGATTTTTTTCTTAAAAAAATATTGCTACCAGCATTAACTTTGCTACATGAAGTGGCTCTACGAGACAAAGACGAAGGATTTTTTAAAAAAAACTTTTGCGCGCGCTGCGTTCAAAATTAAAAATCAAAAAGTTGATTAAAGACAAATAATATAAAAATATAAAAATTAAAAATCAAAATTTATGGCACCAAAAAAAGTAGGAATTTTATTCGGAATGGAAGACACATTTCCATGGGCTTTCATAGATAAAGTGAATGAACTAGGAAAAGGAGATGTAGTTGCAGAAGCAGTACAAATAGACAAACTAGAGCAAGCAGGAGATTATGGATATGCAGTAATAATCGATAGAATTTCACAAGACGTTCCATTTTACAGAGCTTATCTAAAAAACGAAGCCTTGATGGGAACATACGTGATGAACAATCCCTTTTGGTGGAGCGCAGACGAAAAATTCTTCAACAATTGTTTGATGAAAACTTTGGGAATTCCTTTGCCAAATACTGTGCTTCTGCCTTCTAAAGCAATGCCAGAAAACACGACAGAAACATCTTTTAGAAATTTGAAATTTCCGCAGGATTGGGATTATATCTTTAATTATGTTGGATTTCCTGCTTACATAAAACCACATGATGGCGGTGGTTGGAAAAGCGTTTACAGAGTAGAAAACGCCGAAGAACTTTGGGAAAAACTAGAAGAAACTGGAGAATTGGTAATGATGATGCAAGAAGAAATTGTATTTGAAGATTACTATAGAGTTTATTGTTTGGGCAAAAAACACGTGCACATTATGCCTTACGAACCAAGAAATCCTCATCATTTAAGATACGTAACAGAATCTAAATATGAAGGAAAACAGCTAAAAGATATTCTTAAAACAATTCATGATTATACCATTAAGATGAATGAAGCTTTAGGGTATGATTTTAATACCGTAGAATTTGCAGTAAAAGATGGAATTCCCTACGCGATAGATTTTTGTAATCCGGCACCAGATGCAGATTTAAAATCTGTGGGCGAAGAAAATTTTGCTTGGGTGGTAGAACATGCTGCAAAATTTGCGATAGAAAAAGCCAAAGAATACAAGCCAGGAAAACCTAATATCTCTTGGGGAAGCTTCGTTAAAAATACAATTAAGTAACATTTATAATTGTTTAGCAATCAATAATATATGTTGATTGCTAAATAATTACTTTAACTTTATAATCATGATTTTTTATGCATAAATTTACAATCGGGATAGAAGAAGAATACCAAATTATTGATAAAGATACGAGAGATTTGGTGTCGCATGTATCCAAAATTATTGAAGGTGGAAAAGCAGTTCTCAGCGAAAATTTGAAGCATGAAATGCACGAATCCATGATTGAAATGGAGACTGGTATTTGTGGGAACATCAAAGAAGCACGAGCAGAATTAACCATGCTTAGAAAGCACCTCATCAAAACTGCACACGATCAAAACCTTCGCGTTTCTGGTGGTGGCACACATCCGTTTTCCAATTGGGAAACAAACTCCATTACGCAAGGAGAACGCTACATAAAAATTGTAGATGATATGGGAGATGTTGCAAGAGGAAATTTAATTTTCGGTTTGCATGTTCATATTGGAATTCCAAGCAGAGAAGAAGGTGTGAAAATACAAAATGTCATGCGCTATTTCTTGCCGCATGTATTTGCGCTCTCTACAAATTCCCCGTTTTGGGTAGGTAGAAATACAGGTTTTAAATCTTATAGACAACAAGTTTTCGTTAAATTTCCGAGAACAGGTATTCCGAGTTACTTTAGTAGTGTTGGCGAATTTGATGATTATGTAAACCTATTGGTGAAAACAGGAACGATAGATAATGCCAAAAAAATATGGTGGGATCTTCGTGTACATCCTTTCTATCCAACCATAGAATTTAGAATTTGCGATATGCCCATGCGTTTGGATGAAACCGTGTGTCTGGCTGCAATCATGCAATGTTTGGTTGCCAAAATTCACAAGCTTCACAAACAAAATTTGAGCTTCCGAAGTTATAGAAGATTATTGTTGCAAGAAAATAAATGGCGTGCTGCAAAAGATGGTATCAATTCTCATCTGATAGATTTTGGTAAAGAAGAAAGCGTGCCCTACAAAGATTTATTAAAAGAACTTCTAGATTTTATAGATGATGTGGTAGACGAATTGGACTGCAGAGATGAGGTCAATTACGCTTGGACCATCATGGAACGCGGAACTGGAGCAGACAGACAATTGCAGGTATTGAAAGAAACAGGCGATCTGAAAGCTGTGGTAGATTATATGATTAGTGAAACCGAATATGGAATGGTACCAGAATCTTAAGTCTAATTTCAATTTTTGTAATTTTGCCATCTTAAAAGATTATTAAATGAAGACGATCAACATTGCACTCTTGGATATGAACAATAACAGGGCAAACCAAGGAATGCGAAACATAAAAGAAATTGCAGAGCATTATAAAAATATTGCGGAAGAGAATATAGAAATTCACGTATTTGATGTAAGATTTAAAAATGAAATACCAGAAGTAAAAGATTTTGATATCTTCATCTCTTCTGGTGGACCAGGCACACCTCACAAACAAGGACATCCGTGGGAAAAACCCTACGCTAAATTTTTGAATGACCTTTATAATCACAACATAGAAAACGAAGACAAAAAATTCGCTTTTCTTATCTGTCATTCCTTTCAGATTGCGAGTATCCATTGGAAATTAGGCAATATTTGCAAAAGAAAATCTTATTCTTTTGGGGTAATGCCGATGCATAAAACAGTGGAAGGAGAGCAAGATTTTGTATTAAAAAATTTACCAGAACCTTTCTATGCAGTAGATTCTAGAGCTTATCAATTTGTAGAACCGAACAAAGCACGTTTTGAAAAATTGGGTATGGAGATCATGGCATTAGAGAAAATGCGACCACACATACACTTAGATAGAGCGGTGATGGCGGTGAAATTTTCTAAAGAAATTTTTGGCACACAATTTCATCCAGAAGCTGATCCAGAAGGGATGATGAAAAATCTGGAGGTAAAAAAGAACAGAGACGCCATGATAGAAGCATACGGAAAAGAAAAATTTTTGCAAACCGTAGATCGCTTGAATGATGATGATAAAATAGTACTCACACAACAGCAAATTTTACCAAGATTTCTGCAGCATGCCACAGAAAATATTATGAAAAATAATGCTGTGCCTGCGTAAAATCTACACTTAGAGCATTATCAAACTTTATTTAAAATGCTAAGCACAAATTGAAGATTCGCCATTTTTGAAGTAAATAAAAATTGAGAAGTGCAGATTACTATTATTGAATTTATAGAATGAATTTTAGGATAAAATAAGTATGAAATATTTATTTTCTCTTTTAAATTTGTTTTAACTTCTTTAGCTTTTGTTCCCTTTATGCTTAAAAATTCTTTCAACCTTTTCTTTATTAAAAACTAATATTATTACCGAATGATACAAAAATACAGACAACAATTCAACGAAGAATTTTCTAAGGAAAAATACCAATTGACGCAAGATAAAATAAGAGACAATGCTGGTATAGAAGCAGGATTTCGACTATCTGAGAGTCCTATTTTTTTATCTAAAGATTTTAAGAATAAACTAGACGATGCTTGCGAAACCATTGTAGCACAAATAAAAAAGATTCCTGAAGAGGTTTTTGCGAAAGCCATTCCAGAAAATTGTAAGGTGCCGAATGATAATGCAAAACCACATTTTCTAGCGATAGATTTTGGAATTTGTAAAAATGAAGCGGGCGAAATTGTACCTCAACTGATAGAATTGCAAGCCTTCCCTACTTTGTATGCCTTTCAAGAGGAATATGAAGGGGTGATTTCTGAGGTGTATCCTTTCTTGCAAGATCTTCGGAATTCTATGCCGAAGCCGCAGTATATTCAATTTTTGAAGGATGTGATTGTTGGGGAAGAGAATCCTGAGAATGTGATCTTGTTAGAAATTTATCCAGAGAAACAGAAAACTGCTGTAGATTTTGCGTTGACGGAAAAGTATTTGGGTATCAAAACGGTATGTTTGACGAAAGTAAAAAAGCAGGGTAAGAAATTGTTTTATGAGAATGAGGGGAAATTAATTCCGATCCATAGAATTTATAATAGGGTGATCTTTGATGAGATTGATAATATACCAGATCTTGTGACCGAATTTGATTTTCGGGAAGATGTGGAGGTAAAATGGATCACGCATCCGAATTGGTTTTTTAAGATTTCTAAATATATATTGCCGCTGCTGGAGCACGATTCTGTACCGAAGAGTTATTTTGTACCCGATTTTCCTGCGACAGAAGATTTGAAGAATTTTGTATTGAAACCTTTGTTTTCTTTTGCAGGAAGTGGGGTAAATCTAGATCCTACGCAGGAAACTATTGATGCTATTGAGGATAAAGAAAATTTTATTCTACAAAGAAAAGTTCATTATGAGCCCTTATTTTTGGATACGAATGGTGAATATTCTAAAGCCGAGATCCGTATGCTTTTCCTTTGGAAGGAGGAAGATGCTACACCAACGCTGATGGACAATCTTGTGCGCATGACGAAAGTGGCAATGGTGAATGTAGATTTTAACAAGAAAGATGCGATATGGATTGGGAGCTCTATCGGTTTTTTTGAGAAGTAATAGCAAATGATAATATTTATTTCATCATTTAAATTTAGATTTCGTAAGTTTAATTGTTAATAATTTAATTATATAATACCAATTTATGGCAATTCTAATACACACCAATTCTTTCGAAGAGCAGACATTTTTGGAAAATTTACTAAAAAAGATGCAGGTTTCTTTTGAAAGAAAAGATATTGAGCAAAAAGTTTCTGTTTCAATAGAGGAGATGGAATCTATAAGAACAGGATTGGAGCAAGCAAATAAAGGAGAATTAAAAGATAGCGAATCTGTGCATCAAAAAGCTAAACTGCTATGTTCACGGTAAAGTGGACACCAGAAGCTGAGGAACAATATTATAAAAACCTGGATTTTTGGATTGAAAACAATAAATCTTCAACTTATTCAGAGAAGATTATTGAAGAAGTTATCTACATGGAATCTTTATTAATTGCAAATCCTCTCATCGGAATTATTGTGGAAAATACAAATAATGAAGTGAGAAGAGTTCTAATTTTGACAAATTTTGCTCTTTATTATCGTTTAAAAAATGAAGTGATAGAGATTTTAACTTTTTGGGGAAATAAAATGAATCCAAAAGATCTGAAATTTTAATATTTAAAAGATGTACTCGGAAAATTCTTTGTTATTAGGTTTCTTGAGAAATAGATTTCTTGGTTTCTTGTGCTTGTTTCTGAAAGCACGGATGCCTCAACTATAAATGCAATTTTAGTGAGTTGTGCACGTAACTTAAAGTCGGGAGACTTTGTACAGCGCGAGGTTGTAATTAGCAAAGTGGAATGAATGAATGATGAATCTAAAAGGTGAAGTTTTATTGAAAGCTTGCGGAATTTTAAACTATATTTGTTTTTAAATAAAGTATCACTTTTGTGATACATATCTCTACAAATTTGGGTGGATATGTATCATTTTATGATACATATATGCAAGTTACCGGCAATCGCAAAAAAAAACCATCATAAAATGAACTTGGAAAAATTAGTCATCTATCTTTTTAGTTTTTGGATGATACTTTCTTGTTCATCTAATAAGACAAATACTAATGAATTAATTGGGAAAAAATTCACGGCAAAAACTGAAAACAGAAGACTTGAAATTAAGATCATTGATACTGAAGATTTGGAGATTACTAATGAATTCTTTTGCACAAATATTGACGAAAAATATAGAAAAATTGTATTCAAAAAAAAATATCATAGAATTCAAAACTCAATAATTTTAACTGACAGTATATTTAATTTCAACTTACCTTATTTTAATAATTCTAACTGCTTATTTCTGTCAGAAAAATATCGAAGCACAAAAGATCGAAAAATATTTGACGGAAGAACGATGAATAGCAACCAAGAAGAACTCTATTCTATTTGGAATATCGATACTTTAAAAATCATCGAAAACAAGTTAATCTATCTGAAAAAATTAAAAAGAGGTTCTAAAGGATATTTGTTTGAATGAGAGCGACAGCCGGTAACAGCGGTTTGCAAAAATGGCGAAATATTTGGTAAATTCACGTTTATCTTTCGCAAGAAATTTTATCTTAGCCGAAAATAATCGGTTACGAAGTTCGCCACTTCTGCAAGCCGCCAAACGTCAGGCTGTGAAAAAACTCAATTTTCACCTAATTATTCAATTTAATCAACCTTTCAAACCTCAATAAATGCGTTTTTAAGCACGCTGTTTTTTAGGCTGCAATTGATAATGTATTTTTTACATAACCGAAAACAAGCTCAAAATAAGTCGTTTCAAGAACAAAACAAGACTTCGCTTTGTAAGGCGACTTCCAGTTTTTGAGTTTCGCAATTAATTCCGGAACGCCCAGAATATTCATCGCTCGTTTGATGTTGTAGACCAGCATGATCAAGCTGTGTTCGCCATTTACTTTCTCCAATCCCGTTAAATTTGTGTGGTTATATCCCCATTGTCGCTTGATTGTACCGAAAATATGCTCATTAATCTCTTGCCGTTTTCGGTACAATTGTGCGTTGGCTTTGTAGCGTTCATTATTTTCGGAAACTGCGTCTGCAAATTCGCTTCTATCAACCTCTCTTCCGCCTTTTCTACTCGT
>NZ_JABSNO010000011.1 GCF_013294015.1 Frigoriflavimonas asaccharolytica | reverse complement strand
GAAAATTTGGAAGCAATGAAGCTTATGGACGAGCATATTATGGAAGAACCTACTGCTGGAGTGATTACGATGAAGTGTATGCTGAAAGAAAAAGAAATAAATATGAGCTACGAAAGAGTTCGGCGTTTGATGCGAAAGGCGTCTATTATGCCAATCTATCCTCGCAGAATGCTCACACAAAAAGGGGAAAATAAATATATTTATCCTTATTTATTGAGGAATATGGAGATTAATAAACCCAATCAGGTTTGGCAAATAGACATCACTTATATACCTATGAAAAACGGATTTATGTATATGACAGCAGTGATAGACGTTTATAGCAGATATATTGTAGGTTGGGGAATTAGCAATTCGTTAGACGCTTCGGAATCATTAAAAGTGGTGGGCGAAGCCATTAAAATTCATGGTAGACCGGATATTTTAAACTCCGACCAGGGTACTCAATTTTCATGTAAGAGTTATGTAGAATATTTAAAAAAAGAGGATATAAAAATATCGATGGATGGGAAAGGTAGGTGCTTAGATAATATTTTCATTGAGCGGTTTTGGAGAACATTAAAATATCAGCATATCTTTTTAAATCCTGCGAAAGATGGATTAGAACTTTATCTGGGAATACAAAAATGGTTATTGCGATATCACAACAGAAGTCATCAAGGAATTAAACTCAAAAAGCCATTGGAAATGTATAAATTAGCAGCATAAAAACAATTAAGAAACAACTAATTGTGGTCTAAAGAAATGAGGGTAGAATAGTCATTTTCAACATTTCTATCATTAGTACATGCACTTAATAACGTAAATAGAAATAATAACATAGATAAGTAAGAACGATTTTTAATAATAAAAATTTTAATTGGTTAATATAAAACAAAATTAAAATTATGCAAGTTATTTTTGAAATTTTAACAATATTTACTCAATTTAGAATTAATTTACTAAAAAAATATATGGAAAAATTTAGAAATTTGGTAGAAAAGCGAAAGTCTCGCAGCAGACTTGAGTAAAGCTCCTTTTTGAAAAAAAGAGCGGGAACGGAAGGCATAAACAAAATTAAAGCGAATGCTTTAGTTGAAGTTTACGAACGAAGTTCTTGCTGCCCAAAAAATTATTAGAAGGAATATCTATTATAGTAAGTTTTGAAAATTAGAAAAGAAGATTGCTTCGTTCCTCGCAATGACTTACAAAAAAAATCCCCAATCTTGCGAAAGGGGATTTATATATAATTGCTTAAAGCCTAAAGCTTATAGCTTAAATCATCATACTTTGATCTCTACATCTACTCCACTAGGCAATTCTAGTTTCATTAATGCATCTACCGTTTTAGAGGAAGAAGAGTAGATATCCATCAATCTTTTGTGTGCAGTTACTTGGAACTGCTCTCTTGCTTTCTTGTTAACGTGTGGAGATTTCAATACTGTGAAAATTCTTTTGTGCGTAGGCAACGGAATTGGACCGTTTACGATAGCACCAGTTGCTTTTACAGTTCTGACGATCTTTTCAGCAGATTTATCTACTAAATTGTAATCGTAAGATTTTAATTTTATTCTTATTCTTTGTGACATTTTAATTTAATTTAGTAAGATTATCCTTTTGCTTTTGTAATCACTGTTTCAGAAACATGTGTTGGAGCTGCTTCATATCTATCAAATTCCATTGTAGATGTTGCTCTACCAGAGGAAAGTGTACGAAGTGAAGTAACATAACCGAACATTTCTGACAATGGAACATTTGCTTTGATAATCTTAGCATTGTTTCTATCGTCCATTCCGTTTACAGTAGCTCTTCTTCTGTTTAAATCTCCTACGATATCTCCCATATATTCTTCTGGAGTTACAACTTCCATTTTCATAATAGGTTCCATGATAACCGCTTTTGCTGCTTTACCTGAAGAACGGAATCCCATTTTTGCTGCTAATTCAAAAGATAATGCATCTGAATCTACCGCGTGGAAAGAACCGTCTTTCAAAGTAACTTTCATTGATTCTACTTCAAATCCTGCAAGAGGACCATTTTTCATAGAATCTTTGAAACCTTTTTCTACAGAAGGGATAAATTCTCTTGGAATATTTCCACCTTTAATTTCATTTACGAAAGTTAAACCTGGTTTATCTTCATCTGCTGGTCCAATTTCAAAAACAATATCTGCAAATTTACCACGTCCACCAGATTGTTTTTTGTAAACTTCTCTGTGTTGTGCAGTAGCTGTAAGAGCTTCTTTGTATTCTACTTGTGGTTCACCTTGGTTTACCTCAACTTTGAATTCTCTTCTCATACGATCTACCAAAATATCTAAGTGAAGTTCACCCATTCCAGAAATAATCGTTTGACCAGAAGCTTCGTCAGTTTTCACTTGGAAAGTTGGATCTTCTTCAGCTAATTTAGCCAAAGCGTTCCCCATTTTATCTTGATCTGCTTTAGTTTTAGGTTCTACCGCGATACCAATTACTGGATCTGGGAAGTCCATAGACTCAAGAATGATTGGATTATCAAGATCACATAATGTATCTCCAGTTTTTATAGATTTAAAACCTACCGCTGCACCAATATCTCCTGCTTCAATATAGTCTACAGGATTTTGTTTGTTAGCATGCATTTGATAAATACGAGAAATTCTTTCTTTATCTCCTGAACGTGTATTCAAAACATAAGAACCAGCATCTAATCTTCCAGAGTATGCTCTAAAGAATGCCAATCTTCCTACGAAAGGATCGGTAGCAATTTTAAAAGCTAAAGCTGCAAAAGGCTCTGTAACGCTTGGTTTTCTTAAAACTTCTTCGTCTGTTCTTGGGTTGATACCTGTAACACCTTCTTTATCCATTGGAGATGGAAGATATTTACATACAGCATCTAGCATAAATTGCACTCCTTTATTCTTAAAAGAAGAACCACAAGTCATAGGAATAATAGATAAATCTATCGTTGCTTTTCTCAAAGCCTCGTTGATTTCGTCTTCTGAAATAGAATCTGGATCTTCGAAGAATTTCTCCATCAAAGTATCATCATAATCTGCAACAGCTTCTACTAATTTTTCTCTATATTCTAGAACTTCTGCTTTCATTTCTTCAGGAATTGGCACTACTTCATAAGTAGCTCCTTGTCCTGCTTCATCCCAAACAATTGCTCTATTCTTAATTAAATCTACAACACCTTTAAATGTTTCTTCAGCACCAATTGGCAAAACGATAGGAACTGCATTAGATCCTAACATTTCTTTCACTTGCTTCACAACATTTAAGAAATCTGCACCTTGACGGTCCATTTTGTTTACGAAACCAAGTCTCGCAACGTTGTAATTATCAGCTAATCTCCAGTTTGTTTCAGATTGTGGCTCAACACCATCAACTGCTGAAAACAAAAATACAAGACCATCTAAAACTCTTAAAGATCTATTCACCTCTACCGTAAAATCTACGTGTCCTGGTGTATCGATAATATTAAAGTGATATGGTAATGTTTCTGGTAAAGCTTTACCTTGAGTAGTTGGGAAATTCCATGTACAAGTAGTTGCAGCAGAAGTAATTGTAATACCTCTTTCTGCTTCTTGCTCCATCCAGTCCATTGTAGAAGCACCATCATGCACTTCTCCAATTTTGTGATTAACACCTGTATAAAATAAAATTCTTTCTGTAGTAGTGGTTTTACCAGCATCAATATGCGCGGCAATACCAATATTTCTTGTGTATCTTAAATCTCTACCCATTTCTTAAAATTTAAAGTGGGAGAAAGCTTTATTTGCTTCTGCCATTTTGTGAGTATCTGCTTTCTTTTTGTAAGCTGCACCTTCTTCTTTAGCTGCCGCGATGATTTCTGTAGCCAATTTAAGAGCCATAGATTTATCATTACGAAGTTTAGAATATTTGATTAGCCATTTCATAGCCATAGAAATTTTTCTATCTGCTCTAATAGGCATAGGGATTTGAAAATTCGCACCACCTATTCTTCTAGAACGTACTTCTACGTGAGGCATTACGTTAGTTAATGCATCTTTCCAGATTTCTAAAGCACCTTTTTCAGTTTCTCCTTTTTTATTCTCTACCAATTCCATTGCGTCATAAAAAATCTTAAAAGAAATAGATTTTTTACCGTCTAGCATTAAATTGTTTACAAATCTCGTTACCAGTTGATCATTAAATTTTGGATCCGGTAACAACGGTCTTTTTTTTGCTTTCGTCTTTCTCATTGTTTTGTACCTTAAATGTTAATGATTACTTTTTAGCTTCTTTTGGTCTTTTTGCACCATATTTAGAACGTCTTTGCGTTCTTCCACTCACACCAGCTGTGTCTAATGCACCTCTTACGATGTGATAACGTACTCCCGGTAGGTCTTTCACCCTTCCTCCGCGTACCAATACTATCGAGTGCTCTTGAAGATTGTGTCCTTCGCCGGGAATATAGGCATTGACTTCTTTACCATTAGAAAGTCTTACTCTCGCTACTTTACGTAGTGCAGAGTTAGGTTTCTTTGGAGTGGTAGTATATACTCTTGTACATACACCTCGTCTTTGAGGACAGGATTCAAGGGCAGCCGATTTACTCTTCTTGGTAATTGCGACTCTTCCTTTTCTAACTAATTGTTGAATAGTAGGCATTTAATTGCTTTTTATTTTAGGGGGCAAAAGTAATGATTATATTTGGAACTGGCAACTAGTAGAACTGAGTTATTATTTTTTTTATTTTTTTCCAGTATAAATCTGAATAGGATAATAGCTTTCGCCAATGTTTTTATTCAAATTAAATTTCTGTAAATTCTTTTTCAGCGGCAAAATCTCTTCCTTTGAAAGCGCATAAAATACTACCGTTTTTCTTGCCGGTCCAAAACTATTTTCTGAAATTGTCCATGATGCAACAGGAAACCACTTTGCAGGAAGCTTCCCAGGAAACCAACCAGGATAGATGACGGCAACCTTGTAATTATTTTTTAAAATGTAATTTGATAAAAATCTGTTTTGAGTTTCTAATAAATGATCTTCAGTTTCATGCTTATTTTCTATAATATTTTTTGCAACATCCGTACTTCCTAATCCTACAATGTCTAACAGCTGAACATTGCTAAAATAAGCAATTGCGCCAATATCATTTGCGACAACTTTTTCATTTTTGTAAAACATCCCTAGAAATCTAGACATTTCTATCTGCTGTTCATTGATGCCTTTGCTAGAATAAACCAATGGATAATGCACAGATCCAAACCTGTATATTGAAAATACACCTAT
Source organism: Frigoriflavimonas asaccharolytica (assembly GCF_013294015.1). Lineage (GTDB taxonomy): Bacteria > Bacteroidota > Bacteroidia > Flavobacteriales > Weeksellaceae > Frigoriflavimonas > Frigoriflavimonas asaccharolytica. Next base: position 94,964 of record NZ_JABSNO010000011.1, on the reverse strand, counting down.
CATAAAAATAGAAAACAAATTTAAAACAGAACCAAAATTCAATTTTTCTCGTTTAAAATTCTTGAAAAAATCTGCAATTATCGGTGCTATTACCATTAAAAAGGCGATCATCAAATAGTTCTCATACCTATATTTTAAAACTGAAAATAAAGCATGCAAAATTCCAGTGATTACCATTGCAATTATTAAAGTTTCTTTCTTAAAAAAAGTATTTCTAAAATCAAATTTTCTGTATTTTTTTGCTAAATGAGCAATTATTAATACGAAAGGAAAGAACAAACATTTATAAAAACTTGGATTGAAAAGAATTCCAACTTCGAAAATTTTCCACATATTAGAAATAAAATGATTTCCTGAAGGGAAACTGCCTTTAATCATGACGGAATTTGGAAAAAAGTAGCCGCCATTTTTTATAGAAAATAATCCGAAAATTAAAATTGGGAAAACTCCTATTATCAATACCCAAATTCCTTGATAAATATTTTTTCTCAAAAAAAGCGCTACAGCTAAAGCAGACGTGAAAAACATACTTTCAAACCGAATTGTAGCTAGAAAAAAAACAATTATTAATAATTTAACAAATTCAAATCTGGATGAAAAATTAATTTCAACATTTTTATGGATAAAATAAACCGCCAACACCATCAAAAACATATGAATTGTATGCTCCATCCCAATCAAAACCGTGAAATGCAGCATCGTAAAAGGCAGCAATAGAAACAAGGCCCATTTAAATTCCGCAGCTCCATAAAAATCTTTGAAGTATCTATAAAATGCATAAAGCGTGAAATATCCAAAACATATATTGATAACTAATGGATAATATTCCCAATTCCCGAACAATTTTATGCAAAAACTCAACAGCAAAGTGTACAAAATAGATGAAGATGCACTATCAAATCCAGTAGAATTAATACTCCACGCTCCATTCTCTACATAATTTTTGGCTAAAGATAAATGAATATAGACATCATCTAACATATAAATATAGCGATGACTTGATGGCAATTGATGCCATCCCATGAAAAAGTAAAAAGCAAATATCGTTGTAAATAATAAAACGAGAAGAAACCAAAGTTTTTTCATTCTGCAAAAATGCGCAATTTTATCTTGACTAATAAATTGAATTCTCTATTTTTGTTTTAAATTATTTTTTACAATGATAAATATTCGCCTTCACTCTATTTTAGACAACGATTTCTATAAAATTACAATGCAGAACGCAGTTGTAAAATTATTTCCAGGGCAAATCGTGAAATATCAATTCATCAATAGAGGTGCACATATATTTCCAGAAAATTTTGGCTTAGAATTGAGAAAGGCAGTTGATGCAATGGCAGAACTTTCCCTTACAAAAGCAGAAAAATCTTTTTTAAAAGAAACTTGCCCTTATCTAGATTTACCTTATTTAGATTTTTTGGCAGGCTATCATTATGATCCTTCGGAGGTAAAAATTACACAAAATGGTGATGATGTAGAAGTATCTGTAGAAGGTCTGTGGTACAGAACAATATTGTGGGAAGTTCCATTATTAGCCTTAATTTCCGAACTTTTTTACCATCTAAATAATTTAAATAGAGATTCAGACGAAGAAATTATCGATAGTACTTTGCAGAAATCTGAACATTTGCAAGATCTTGGAGTTACTTTCGCAGAATTTGGAACAAGAAGAAGACATTCCTATTTGGTTCATGATTTGGTTGTGAATACATTACAAAAAAATTCTGGCAAAAATTTCATAGGAAGTTCCAACGTACATTTCGCGATGAAATACGGCATCAAACCTATAGGAACGCATGCTCACGAATGGTTTATGTTTCACGCTGCAGAATTTGGTTTCAAAATGGCGAATGAAATTGCACTAGAACACTGGGTAGATGTTTACCGTGGAGATTTGGGTGTTGCACTTTCGGATACCTTTACTACAGACGTTTTCTTCCGTCAATTTGATAAGAAATTCACCAAATTATTTGATGGTGTTCGTCACGATAGTGGAGACCCGATTGAATTTGCCGAAAAAACCATTGCGCATTATGAAAAAAACGGAATCAATCCTTTATATAAGTACATTATTTTTTCTGATGGTTTGAATTTGGAAAAAGTGGACGAAATAACCAAAGCTTGCCGCGGAAAAATAGGGATTTCATTTGGTATTGGTACCAATCTTACCAATGATGTCGGTTTAAAACCAATGAATATTGTGATGAAATTGATTGGAGTACAGGCGCCAAATAATGATTGGATTCCCACCGTAAAACTTTCTGACGAAAGAGGAAAATACACCGGCGATCCGAAAATGATAGAATTAGCGAAGGAATTTTTGAGGATTAAGGATTGAAATATATTTCAATAGATATCGTTAAATTTATATAAAAAGATTCCCATGAAAACAATTGAAGAAGTTTTAAAAAAATTAGACGAAATTATACTTTGGAGCAAGGAAAACCAAAATCCAATTGGCTATTTTGCTTGCACGTACAGAATAATGACGGCGCAAGTTTTGAAAGGAATTCAACAAAAAAAGTTTGAAGATAACAATCGGATGATTGCTCTAGATGTTGCTTTCGCAAATAGATATGTAGATGCTTGGGAAAATTATAAAGTTGGAAAAAAATGCACAAATGCATGGTTTATGGCTTTTGAGGCAGCTAAAAATCCGAAATTATTAATTCTTCAGCATATATTTTTGGGAATGAATGCACACATCAATCTAGATTTAGGAATTTCTGCAGCTTCCATTATGCCATATCGCAAAATAAATCCTTTGAAAAATGATTTTGGGAAAATAAATGTGGTCATTTCTGAAATTAATCAAAATGTACAAGATTCTTTAAATAAGATTTGCTACACCGTAGAATTGATTGACAAAATTTCCTACGGAAAAGACAATGTAATCTTAGACTTTGCCATCGCAAGAGCAAGAGATACTTCTTGGGCAACTGCAGTTATTGCTTCAAATACTCCAAATTTTTTGAAAGAATCTGTAGAAAGCATTATAGACTATGCAGCAGCAAAAGTAGCTTCTCAAATTTTAAATCCTAAATTGCTGTACTCACAAATTGCGGCACAATTAAGAAAATGTGAAAGCAACGATGTTGCAAAAAACATCAAAATCCTTGCGGACACAAAAAATATTTAATCCAAATCCGTAAAGCAAAATATTGTTACTTTTTGTAATTTTGAAAAATGGAAATTACATATTTAATCATCGGCTTTCTCGCTGGTGGAATTCTTGGAGCTACAATTTTATATTTCTTTTTAAAATCGTCAATGGTTTCAAGAAATTCTTTTGATGAAATTAATAATTTAAACATAAAAACAAATTCAAATTTTGAAAATTCTCAACTGAAAATAGGAGAATTGAACAGATTTATAGAAAATGAAAAATTCATTTATAAAGAACAATCTATAGAATTATCTACTATAAAAAATCAATTCTCAACAATTTCAGCTTCTTACCAATCACTACAAGATCAATTTATTGATACCAAAGAATTCATCGCGAAACAGACTTTGAAAATAGATGAATTGATTATTGAAAATAAAAATATATTTTCCACCAATACAGAATTAAACGCTATTAATGATAATTTAAAAAGAACGCTGGAAAACGAAAAAGCTGAAATTGAAAAAATACAAAAAGTCGCAAAAACAGAATTCGAAAATTTAGCTAACAGAATTTTAGAAGAAAAAACAGAAAAATTCACCCTTCAAAATCAAACAAATTTAAAAACCATCCTGGATCCGCTTCAAGAAAAAATAAATTTATTCGAGAAAAAAGTAGAAAATACACACAAAGAAAGCATCGATTATCATGCAGCACTTCGGCAGCAAATTATAGGTTTGCAAGATCTCAACCAACAGATGAGTAAAGAGACATTAAACCTAACCAAAGCATTAAAAGGTGACAATAAAATCCAAGGAAATTGGGGAGAGTTAGTTTTGGAACGGGTTTTAGAAAAATCTGGTTTGGAAAAAGGCAGAGAATATGAAGTGCAAAAAAGCCATACAAACGAAGATGGCAACAGAGTTTTACCAGACGTGGTCATTAATCTTCCTGACGGAAAAAAAATGGTGATCGATTCCAAGGTTTCCCTAAATTCCTACGAAAGATATATCAATGAAGAAGAAGAAATTCAAAAAAACATACATTTAAAAGAGCATGTTTCTTCTATAAAAAGACATGTAGAACAGTTGGGAAATAAAAACTATCAAAATTTATATCAAATGGAAAGTCCAGATTTCGTTCTGCTTTTCATCCCAATAGAACCAGCTTTTGCCATTGCTTTGAATGAAGATACTTACCTATATAACAAAGCATTCGAAAAAAACATTGTAATCGTTACTCCATCCACACTTTTGGCTACTTTGCGAACTATAGATAGTATGTGGAGCAACCAAAAACAACAGGAAAATGCATTTGAAATTGCAAGACAAGCAGGTGCATTGTATGATAAATTTGATGGATTTGTAGGTGATTTAATGAAAATTGGAAACAAGATAAAAGATTCTAAAAGTGAATATGACAACGCCATGAATAAATTGGTAGAAGGGAGAGGAAACTTAATAACAAGTGTAGAGAAATTAAAAAAAATGGGAGCGAAAGCAAAAAAAGCACTTCCAGAAAACATAATTGCAAGAGCAACTTCTGAGGAAGAAGAAATATAATTTTGGAAAATGATTGAAAGCTTACAAAACGATAAAATAAAATACATTTCGAAACTTTTAACAGATAATAGATTTCGGAAAAAAACTGGAGTCTTTTTAGTTGAGGGAAAACAAGAAAATGAAACCGCACAAAAATTTGGGTTTGAGATAGAAGCTTTGTTCATTGCCCCAGAAATTTATAAAGATGACATCCCAAATGAAAAGGTAGAACTCGTTTCTGAAAAGATTTACGATAAATTAGCCTATAGAAAAAATACAGAAGGCATTATCGGAGTTTATAAATCTAAAGAAAACAAGCTAGAAGATTTAAAAATAAGAGAAAATTCTACAATAATAGTTGTTGAAGGTGCAGAAAAGCCAGGAAATCTAGGTGCAATTTTGAGAAGTTGCGAAGCTTTTGGAATAGATGCGGTAATAGTAACAGATGCGAAAGTAGATTTTTACAATCCCAATGTCATAAGATCGAGTGTTGGCTGTATTTTCGGAATGAATATTTTCAATCTTGAAAATGAAGAAGCTGTAGCATATCTACAAAAAAATAATTTTCAGATTTTCACTACTCTTATGGATGATAGCTCGCAGAATATACAGAGTAAAGACTTCGCGAAAAAATCTGCTATAATTTTTGGTACAGAACATTCGGGCTTAAGCAATTTTTGGAGAAACAAAGGGGAAAATGTTTTAATTCCAATGTCTGGTTCTATAGATAGTTTAAATTTAAGCAATGCCGTTGCAATAGCCTGCTACGAAATATTACGACAAAAAACGACATAAAAAAACCGTTTCGATAAAGATCGAAACGGTTTCAAATAAATTTCTTGAGAAATTATTATTTTGTAGCTGGTGCAGCTGGTGCAACTTCAACAGTAGTAGCAGCAGGAGTTTCAACAACAACTGTAGAAGAATCTCCAGCTTTCATAGAAGTTGAATCTGCCATCATAGGAGCAGCCATTGTATCTGCAGACATCATAGTAGAATCTGTAGCGTTAGCATCAACAACTACTTCAGTTTTTTTACAAGCAACAACAGCTAATGCAGCGATAGCAGCTACGAATAATGATTTTTTCATAATAATATTTTTTATTTAAGTTAGTTTAGATTTGAGAAATAAGTGAGGCGAACCTCACTTAAAGTTGATTAGTATGTTACTAATTATTTAGTTGCAGTTTTAACAGCTTCTTTAGCGTCTTTTGCAGCATCTTTAGCAGCATCAGCAGCACCTTTAGCAGCTTCACCTGCACCTTTAGCAGCATCTTTAGCCATATCAGCACCAGCTTCAGTAGTAGCAGTTGCAGCATCTTTAGCAGCATCCATAGTTACACTAGCAGCAGAATCAACTACCATAGCAGCAGAATCAGCGATCATTGCAGAAGAATCTACCATTGCATTTGCAGTAGAATCAGCGTTAGACATAGTTTCAGAAGTTTCTTTTTTACAAGCTACAATAGATAAAGCAGCGATACCAGCGATTAAAATTGATTTTTTCATAATAATGATTTAAATTTGTTTATAATTTCGTTTGTGTTCTCTTATTTGAACAGGACAAAGATATAGTGAGAACAAAATTTGTTTTAGAAAATTAATTGTAATATATTTGTAAAGCTATTTTACAATTTTTAATAACTATAAATCAACGTGTTACGCGTTTATAAATATTTTGGAAGATTTAGACATACTTCATTTTGAACAGTTAAAATGTGAAATCCAAGCACGGTATTTGGAAAATCATATTCCATCTGACGATAATATTGCCAATTGGAAAGGAATAGACATCATTTATTTCCAAGAAGACTTGCGCAAACATAGCAAAGCAAACATCAGCGAGAAATCATTTTATACCTATTTTAAGACTAGCCCTGTACTTAAACTCCCTAGAATAGACATTCTAAACCTATTATCTATCTATGCGGGATATATTTCTTGGTATGAATTCAAAAAAAATCATCCTCTTGCACAAGAAATATTAGAAAATTTTTCCGAAAATTCATCAAAACTTCAGGAAATCAAGGTGGAAATTGATCCGAAACCAATTCAAAAGGACAATATTGTTGAAGAAAAACCAGTAGAGGAAACCAAGGAAGAAATACCAGTTATACAAATAAACAACTCTGATCTTGAAGAAGTTAAGCAATTATCTACTTCAAATAATACTACAAATTTACCATCAAAAAAGAGAAAAAAAATATTTCAGGAATATATATTCACAGGATTAACTGCAATTCTCACTTTGGTTGTAGGCTATCTAGGATTTGGAGATGATATTTTTGGAAAAACCTACACTTATAATTTTATGGATGCAGATCGCAACTCTGCAATCGCGAATACCTTAGAAGTAAAAGTAATAAAAGAGAACGAATCGCCTATTTTTTATCGGATTAAACCAAAAGAGCCATTCTACTATTCCACAAAGGATAAAAATCTTAAAATGGTGATCAGTTCACCTTTTTATGAAAACCTAGAGGTAAATAGAAATTTAGATAATGCTCCAGACGAAGAAACCATACTTCTAAGTCCAGACGATTATAAAATGGCAGTTTACACATTCTCTAAGAAAGATATGCGAGAAACTGCTGAAGAAATAAAGCAAAAAAGAAGACAATTAGAAAATTTAATTGCAGAAAATGCCGTAATATATCAAGTTTTTGATAGTGAGATTTACGGTGTAGAAACTTTAAATCGTCAGAAATACATAACATTGCTTACAATACCAACTACTTCTTTGAAAAATTTGAACATTATAGAAATGACAAAAGACAAAGGGAAAATTGTGGCAATCAAATTTAAAATCGACAATGAGAAACCTTAACCTATTTTTTATATTCTTGATTCTATTTACAATCCTTTCCTGTGATAAAAAATCACAAGATGTGAGCGAACTAGATACTCTAAGAAACAGCAGCAACAAAAAAACGTACCCTGCACAACAAATGGATAGTGTGCAAGCCATCAATTCTATCACCAGCCAAAAAGTACAGGATGTCTTTGATCTTTCCTCACTTTACATCGCCGGAAATAAAAACACAGAAATAGATTCTTCTATACATGCACAAATAAAGTTTTATTTCTACAAGCCAGATTCTCTCACATTAAAACCTTTATTCAAAGAATTGGAGAGCCTAAAAGTGAAATCCGCAAAAGTGAACAATCTGGAAGTGTACGATGTTTATTATAAGAAAGACACGCTCAACTTTGCAAAATTTAATGTTGAGTATTTTGATAAAGAGCGCAAAAGTATCGGAAAGTTTGATCACAAATCACAATTTATATTGGTACCTGCTCCGAAAAAATTTAAAAAAGAATTTAAATTCTATTTTCTCGATTTTTTCTCTAAACCTTTGAATGACAGCATAAAATCTGGGGTAATTAAATAATCCAACGCGACATCGGTAGTTGAAAAATCTTCAACATCTTCATCTGGAACGAAAAACCCGACCCCAATTTTTTTAGCATTTTTGTTTATCTCGCTGAAAAATTGATCATAGTATCCTTTTCCATAGCCAACTCTATTACCTAGATTATCAACATATAAAAGTGGTGTGATCACGTAATCGAAATTGGCACATTCATTTATAATTGAAGCTGGCTCCAAAATTCCAAAAGAATTTTTTACCAAAAACTCCTCCTCTTTTAATTGTACTGCAATTAATTGATCTCCTATCATTTTTGGAACGAAAATATTGGCGCCTTTTTCTTTAAAATAATTAATGAAAATCTGCGTATCTACTTCATTAAATTTTTCTATCGAAAGAAAGATGTGAACATTTTGACCAGAAAAAACTTCGAAATTTTCTAAAAATTGAGAAAATATTTCCAAAGACATTGCAAGAATTTCTTTTTTTGAAAAATTTTTTCGCAAAGCAATATATTTTTTCCTGATATCTTCTTTAGTCATATTAAAATCCCTTTAGATCATTTAAATTTTGACCAATTTATACAACTTATCAGATCTTCGTACACGGAATTCCGTCTTAAAGGTAATTACATCTCCTTCCCTAGCAAGCTTTTCGTCTGGCTTTTTGTCCACTCGCATTTCATTTACTACAATTTCTTGTTCCCCTGTGGTTTGTCCAGATATTAAAATTGAATCTCCAATTGCAACCTCATCTTTTGCAATTAAAAATTGCGCGATACTAGATTTTACAAAATAATGTTCTGCTTTGCCAATTAAAACTTTTTTCACTTTTACTACTGGAGTTTTAGCTTCTACTTTCGCAAATGATTTTTGAACTGGATCTCCAGAATTTTTAAATTTTAAAACTTCAGACCTTCCTTTTCTAAAGATTTTATTGCCTACTTCCAAGCCTTTTCTTAAAGATATTTGCTCATTGATAGGCAATTGCACAATTTCCAAACATTCGGTAGAGCAACAATTATCCATCATTGCCTTGCACTCATCACATTGAATAAATAATAAGTGGCATGCATCATTCGCGCAATTTGTATGGTTGTCGCAGGCTTTTCCACATTGATGGCATTTTGAAACGATATCATCTGTAATTCTCTCACCTAATCTATGATCAAAAACGAAATTTTTTCCTAAAAATTTGCTTTCGATAGCTTCTTCTTTTATTTGACGGGCATATTCTATAATTCCACCTTCCAATTGAAAAACATTTTTAAAACCTTGATGTTTAAAATAAGCACTCGCTTTTTCGCAGCGAATTCCGCCTGTACAATACATCAAAAGATTTTTATCTTCTTTAAAATCTTGTAGTTGCTCGTTAATAACTGGCAAACTTTCCCGAAATGTTTCTACATCTGGAGTTATTGCACCTTGAAAATGACCAACTTCACTTTCGTAATGATTTCTAAAATCTACCACAATAGTATTCGGATCTTCCAACAATGCGTTGAATTCATTAGCTTTCACATGAATTCCTTTATTCGTAACGTCGAAAGTATCATCATTCAAACCATCTGCAACTATTTTATGGCGAACTTTTATGGTTAATTTTAAAAATGAATGATCGTCTTGTTCCACCGCAACATTCAACCTTATACTTTTCATAAAATCATAAACCTCCAAAGTTGCTCGAAATTCTTCTAGATTTTCTGCAGGAATACTCATTTGCGCATTGATGCCTTCTTGGGCCACATAAATTCTACCTAATGCATCAAGAGCATTCCAGGCAATAAATAATTCGTCGCGAAATTGTTTGGGATCTGAGATTTTGGCGTACGCATAGAAAGATAAGGTGAGCCGTTGTTTACCAGCTTCATCTATAAGTTTTATTCTTTCTTCTGCGCTTAATTTGTTATACAGTTGCATGCTATCAACGATTTAAGTGAGAAAATTTAAAATACAAAGATAAACAAATATATTTTTTTTGAGAACTGACAAATTATACCTTGTAATCTTCAAATTTTATTTTTTCAAGCGAAAACGAATAAATTTTGTCACAATTTTTTTAAGAAAAACTTAAATCTTGTTAAACTATCGTTAAAGTTGAAACACTTCTGTTGCATATTATACCTATCTAGCATTAAATTTGATGTGGATAAAAAATAAATTAAACAAAATTAAAAATGAAAAATACATTTAAAAAATTTTTGCCATTTGCTTTTGTGGGAATTCTTTCTGGTGCAACTACTGTAGGAGCACTGAAATATATGGACAATAACGGTATTATTGAAGATACCGGATATTTTTCTCAATCAAAAAACACAACATTCACCAATTTGAGCGCAACTGCTCTAGGAGAAGATTTCACAAAGGCATCTAAGACGACAGTTCCTGCGGTTGTTACGATTAAAAATTACCAGAATAGCAATGCATCTAGACCATCAGATATGGATATATTCGAGCAATTCTTTGGTGCTCCACAAAAGAAGCGAGATGATAATATGCCTACAGGTCTAGGATCAGGTGTTATAATTTCACCAGATGGTTACATTATATCTAATAACCACGTTGTAGAAGGCGCTAATAAACTGGAAGTAGTTCTGAGCAACAGAAAGACATACATCGCAACTCTGGTTGGTACGGATCCAAATACAGATATCTCTTTGTTAAAAATTGAAGATAAAGGTTTGCCATTTTTGAATTTTGCAAACTCTGATATGATTGAAGTTGGGCAATGGGTTTTGGCTGTCGGAAATCCCCTCGGATTAAATAGTACCGTAACTGCGGGAATAATCTCTGCAAAAGGACGTGGAATTGGTATTCTTTCTGGACAAGGAACGGCAACAAATCCTATTGAAAGTTTTATACAAACAGATGCAGCCATTAACAAAGGAAATTCTGGTGGTGCATTGGTAAATATGAATGGAGAATTGGTAGGTATAAATTCTGCAATTGCATCTACGAATGGATATTACCAAGGATATGGTTTTGCTGTACCTTCTAATCTTGCAAGAAAAATAGTAGAAGACATCAAAAAATTTGGTCTTGTACAAAGAGGTTTCTTAGGAGTTAATTCCCTAGATTTATCGAATGATGAGCAACTTGCTGGATACAATAAAGATAAAAAAACCAATATAAAAGCTGGTAATGGAATTTTCGTAACAGGTGTAACAGAAAATAGTGGTGCAGAAGATGCAGGACTTAAAGAAGGAGACATCATCACTAAAATAAATGATATGGCTATCACAGATTTTGCAGATCTATCCCTTGCTGTTGGTAGCAAAAGACCTGGAGATCAAGTGGTAGTAAGCTATATGAGAAATGGAAAACCATATAATGCATCCATTACCTTGAAGGATCAGAAAGGAAACACCTCATCTAGAACGAAAGCAGACCTTACAGTTTCGGAAAAAATAGGAGCAGAATTTGAACCATTAACCAAAGAATTTAAAACCAATTATGGTTTAGACAATGGAGTTTATACCAAAAATGTAACTGGAAATGGCGTTTTAGGAAAATTAGGAATTCAAGATAATTTCATTATTATGGAGATCAATGGGAAACCTATAAATTCTCAAAAAGATGTAGAGAAAATTTTGAATAACTTCAAAGGAAATGTACAAATAAAATTTGCAGATCCAAGAGGACAAATCTATACGAGAGGTTTTGCAATGCCGAACTAGAATTAGCGATTAGCGATTAGCGATTAGCGATTAGCGATTAGCGATTAGCGAAAATTAAAAAACGCAGTTTGAAATATTCAGACTGCGTTTTTTTTATTCTCGAAGTTTTTTTATTTTCAATAATTTCTCTCTTCGCTTATTTCTTCTTTTATAAATAATTTCGGTTATTTTTCCGCCCATCCAAGAAAATGGAAAGAAAGTGAGGAACACACATATTTTGTAAAAAGTAGGATGATATGGAAATATAATAATATCCAGCATTGCAATGAAAAGCATTACAAAACCAATCAAAATTGCATAAGCAACCTTTGCGTATTTTACCAGAATAGCTGTTGCAACACCACCTAAAGTAGTTGATAAGCCTGATAAAAACAGAAGATATAAGAAAAAACCCTCGTCGTTTTGTACAGATTTTAGAAACTTGCCCCAATTTTGGAAAGGTGAAAATCTTTCATAAGTGATCCACTCGGTATTGATCCTTACACCAAATGTAATGACCAATCCTGCTATCACAAGACCTATTAAAATTGCAAAAATATTTCTTAAAATATTCATTAATACTAGTCTTGATGCGCTATCATAGAGATTTCTACGTTCACATTTTTTGGTAAACAAGAAACTTGTACTGTTTCTCTTGCAGGATAAGACCCTTCTTCTAAATATGATGCATAAATATCATTCATCACAGCAAAATCGTCCATAGATTTTAAGAAAATACTCGCTTTCACTACGTTCTTGAAACTCAAACCTGCTTCTTTTAGCACTGCATCTAGGTTTTTCATCACTTGATGAGTTTCGTTTTTTATACCTTCTACTAACTTTCCTGTAGCAGGATCTACTGGTATTTGTCCAGAAATGTATAATACTCCGTTTGCCATATTCGCTTGAGAATACGGTCCGATTGCAGCAGGTGCATTTGTAGTTGAAATTATTTTCTTCATGTAAAGATTTTTTAGATTACCGCAAATATATCATTTAATTAAAAATAAAAGAAGCTAGTTGTAAAAATTAGAAAACAGCGTTAGGTTGTTGAAAACTTCTTTCTTCGTATTTCACCGTATCACTAAGAATATTTGCTTTTATCCCAATAAAGAAATCATACACTTTAAATTGGCCAAAAGGAACCCAATTAAAATTGATAGAGAAACTTCTTTGATCTCTTGTGAAACCTATTCTTGTGTAGTCTAATTTCTTGGAAACCACATCGTAGAATGTGCTACCATTAATGCTCCAATAAGGGGTAAGATTCATAGTTCCATCTAATCCCACAGATGCAACTTTGGTTCCAAATAATGTTAGATTTCTTGTGTAGCTGTATTGCGCATTAATGTTTAAAGTCCATGGTTGCTGAAATCTTGCGTAGTTGTTTTCATCAAAATAGTAGACTTCATTTCGGATCTCTCCCTTGCTTTTATATTTTTTAGAAAGATCTTCTTGTTTTCCAAAAATTGCTTCACTCAAAGGATAAGATAATTGCAAACCAAAACCTTGCACGCTAAACGCCCCAAAATTATTGCTTCTAGTTCCAGATGTTTCGCCTGCAAGAAATATAGTTTCGTACGGATCTAATGTTAAATTCGTATTAATGTTTAATTTACCTTCAAATACAGAAGTTTGTCCACGTATAGAAAATGCCGACCAAGGATTGGTATCTGCTGCAAAATTGTAGCTTCCATCTATGCTTAAAGTTTCAAACAACTTTACTTTTTTACTACCCGTAGAATCTGTTTTAGATCTTACCTTCATTTCAATATTATTATTTAATGAAAACGTAAGTGCACCAATTTCACCCGAAGAAGGCGAGCCTACAATGCCGCCATCAAAGATAGAATATGGAGTAAGTGCACCTGCAATAGTATTGTAATTTCTGTAGTATCCAAAATTTTCTCTAGAAAAATCTGGTGAATAAGAAAATCCTACAGAAGGTGTAATCACATGGCGAATTCCTTGTATTGCAGAACCTTTTTTAAATATTTTTGTGCCGTACAAAGTTGTATTCATACTTGCATTCGTCGTAAAGGTAGAAAATCCTGCGATACCTTTATTCATAGTATCTTCTATTACATTCAATACAGGATTATATTCTTTAGACAAAGTTTTTGTAGTCAATGCATTATTTATTTGCCCACCCAAACTGACGGTAAAATACTTTGCAACCGTAGTATTTGTGGCTAACTGAATAGAATTTGTAAGACCTGTCTGCAGATTGTCAAACATTTCTTTTTGAAAGATTTTACCATCTTCAAAGTTGGAAGAATTGGTGAAATTGAAACCCGTATTTACATTGATATTCTCTAAAAGACCTTCACGAATTCCCGTTTTGGGAGTAAAAAGATAGAATTGATTGATTGCAACATTCATTTGTGGTAATCTAATGCTACCAATACCACTGGAAAAATTTTGAGAATATGAAGAAGTTCCGGTGATGGTAATCGGTAATCTCAAAAATCTTTTAGTAACACTTAATGTAGAATTTTGTTGTGCATTAAGCGTATTTTGGTTGAAAATATAGTTGTTATTGATGTTATTATTATAAAACTTATTGCTCACAACATCTACAGAAGCTGCAAATGTAAGCAGCGGATTAGATTTTGTATCTTGTGAGTGGCGCCAAGAAATTCTATAAGTCGCAGTTTTAGAATAATCATCTAGACCCTTAATTCCTCGAACTGTATTACCAATATCTAGATTTAAATTACCATTGTATTTATATTTCTTGGCATAGTTTACCTCTGGTCGTATGTTATAACTTCCTTTTGTATAATAATCTGCTAAAATTTTTAAATCAAAATGCTCACCTAACGGTTGATAATATCCAATTCCATTTAGGAAAAAACCAACATCTTCTCGTTCTCCAAAACTTGGTATTAAAATTCCTGCAGACCTTTTGTCACTGAAAGGTAGAATTGCGAAAGGCATGATCAACGGTGTCGGCACTTGCTCTATATATAGCTGTACAGGACCAGTGATAACAGAAGATTTATTCTTCCCTTTTACCAGTTTAATATTGGGAGCAAGCAGATAATAATCTGAAAGTGAGTCTTTTTTCTTCAAAAAATATTCATCTGTGGTATATTTTCCGCGTCTCATAAAAAATACAGAATCGTTGTATTTTTTAGTTTTTTGGGCAACTATTACGCCTTCACTTTCTTCTGTTCTAGCATTAAAAGCGATCGCTTGTCCAGTTTTTAAATTATAATTAAACTCTGTATACTCATAGGTTTTTCCAGCTTGAGTTGCAGAAGCTGCTCCTACAATTTTCCCCAAACTATCTTGTTTACCTCTTGCAAATACAGTGTTTGCAGCAATATCTAATTGAATATAGTCTGCATCAATCTGCATATCACCATATTTCACTTGTGCATTTCCAATCAAATAAGTAACTTTCTTTTTGGCAACATCAGATCTTGTTTCGTCTGCTTTTGTGTATAAAATGGAAGTTAATTGTTCTTTTTTAACAATTACGGTATCAGATTTGCGTTGCACAATATTACTGTCCTTAACTTTTGGCAAAACTTTAGCAGTTCTTTGTGCTAAAATATTGTTAAAAATTAGGATAAGTAATATATGTAATATATTTTTGAAGCTGATTTTGATTTATTTATTTAAATTATTAAAGGGTCAAAATTAAACAATTTTTAAAAATTGACAGATGATTAAAACGAATAGTTTAAAAAAATATTTCTTTCTAGCATTAATTTTCTTTAGTTCCATTTCTAATGCACAAAAGAAATTCACAATTGTATTGGATGCAGGACATGGCGGATCGGATATAGGCGCGAATCGCAAGTACGATTTTGGTTACCCAATGGAAAAGGATATTACCTTAGCAATTGTTCTAAAATTGGGAGCGATGCTAGAAGCAAACAAAAATTTTCATGTAATATATACACGGAAAACAGATTTTTATCCTTCTTTAACCGACAGAACGGATCTTGCAAACAGCAGTAAAGCAGATCTTTTTATGTCTATACATGTAAATTCCTCCCCGAGTAGAACTGCAACTGCAAGAGGTACAGAAACCTTCGTGCAAGGACCAGGACAGAATAGAGAAAACTTAGAAGTTGCGAAAAGGGAAAATGATGTCATATATTTAAACGATAAAGACAAGCAAACACTCGCATCTTATGATCCAAATTCTCCAGAATCTCTTATCTCTCTGAAAATTCAACAAAGTAAATATTTAGAAAAAAGTTTATTGATTGGCGGTTACATTGAAGAAAATTTTGATAAGGGCGGCCGTTTTTCGAGAGGTGTGAAGCAAACCAATTTGCACATCTTGAGAATGAGTGCTACTACATCCGTACTGGTAGAAACCGGCTTCGTAAATAATCCAGAAGATGCAGTCTATCTTTCATCAGAACAAGGACAAAAAAAGACAGCCGACGAAATTTATGATGCAATACAAAAATATTATAGTAAAGTAAACAATAGTCCATCGCCTACGATTGTAGTAAAAGAAAAGCCAGTAGAAACTCCCCTTAAAAATGATTTCCGAATTCTTTTGATGAGTACTAACATGAAATATACAGATGGACACCCTGCATTGCGTGGTTTAAAATACATTTTACCCATTAAAGAAAATGGTTTTTATAAGTATTACTACAGCGTTACCAATTTCGCATCAATAAGGGATAATAACCTTAAAACATCAAAAGATGCTGGTTTCCGCAATGCTTACGCGGTAGGTTTTATACCAAATCAGAAATTAAACTCAGGATATTATACCATTGAAGTTGCAGTGAGTGAAAGTAAATTAAGCAATTCCTCCCCTATTCTTTCCAAATTGAAGGATGTAGAAAGAGAGAAAGAAGGTAGGACATTCTACTATACTTGGGGGAAAGCAAGCACCTTAGAAGAGGCGGTCGCACTACAAGATCAACTAGAAAAAATGGGAATTACAGATACAACTTTACAAAAAGTAAATAAATAATCATTTTTATTTTGCAGTTCCAATAAATATTTCTATTTTTGCAGTCCTAAATCATTTGGCCTATTCGTCTAGTGGTGAGGACTCAAGATTTTCAGTCTTGCAACAGAGGTTCGATTCCTCTATAGGCTACTAAAAAATTTTAAAAAATAAATTTGTAAATATTAAAATAATTTATATCTTTGCACCCACATTTTAGAAACAATTATGGCAAATCATAAATCAGCATTAAAGAGAATTAGACAGAGCGCAGCGAAGAGATTGCAAAACAGGTTTTATCACAAAACCGCAAGATCTGCAATGAAGAATTTAAAAGCTGAAGAAAATAAAACAACAGCAGTAGAGCAATTACCTAAAGTAATTTCTTTATTAGATAAATTGGCAAAGAAAAACATTATTCACAAGAATAAAGCTGCCAACTTAAAAAGCAAATTGGCTAAGCATGTCAATTCATTAGCATAAACTAATTGATGGCCCGTTCGTCTATCGGTTAGGACCTCAGGTTTTCATCCTGGTAAGAGGGGTTCGACTCCCCTACGGGCTACATTTTTTGAAAAGAATCTCATTTTGAGATTCTTTTTTTTTGTTTAAAACTTTTTCGTTTTTAAAATATTCTATACTGCTTATCTATTTTTAAATAAAAATATCGCCAAATCTATGTAAGGCAATACTATTTAAAACTTCTTAATAGGATCTATTTTAAATAAAATCGTCCTCTTTAATTTCTACTTCACGCACAATGTTTATATTTGATAGCGCAAATCTTTATAAAAATAAGAATATCAATTACTGAAAATCTATGAACTCATTTGAACATATTAAAAATATTTTAAAAGAAATTGAAGAATTTTCAGATGGTACAGACGTTTTTAAAAACAAAATTGTAGAAGCCGCCTTAAGATTAGATCCAAAATTACTTTCTGTTTTGATGAAAGACGAAAGAAGTAATTCTATTTTTTTTCAGAAAGTAGATGATATTTTCATATTTGATAAAATTAAATTCCAAAAATTTATCTCTAACAAAGAATTTTTACCAGATAGTTTTACGTCTTTTAAAAATAAAATTGGGCTCACTGCAAATGGAGAATACCTAACGGAAGCAAAAGAAGTAGTATTAGATTTCCCATACAAAGATTGCATTTTAGAAGGTGGACAAACAAAGGAAGATCAAAAAAGGCAAGAAATATTTTGGAATGAAACACTAGCTTCTGAAGAAATTGATCGTCTATTTGAACCAAAAGCATTGATCAATTGGAAAAAATATGATGAAAATGGAGAACATATTGTAGAAGAATGCACTATAAATGATAATTTAATCCTCAAAGGGAATAATTTAATTGCCTTACATTCTCTTACAAAGAGCCATAAAGGAAAAATTAAACTAATATATATCGATCCGCCGTACAATACTGGCAATGATAGTTTTCAATACAATGATAGTTTCAACAGAAGCACTTGGCTAACTTTCATGAAAAATAGATTGGAAGTTGCCTGGAACCTATTGAAATCTGATGGAACATTTTTCATTCAAGTTGATGACAGCGAATTTGCTTATTTGAAAGTACTTTGTGATGATATTTTCGGAAAAGAAAACTTTCGAGAAACTATTGTTTTAAAATCTAGCACAGAAAGTGGAGTAAATGCCATAAATGTGAAACGCGGAGAAAGACTTTTTAAAGTAAAAGAATATATTTTATTCTATTCAAAATCTAAATCTTTCCGGTTTAAGCCTTTTTATACGAAAGCAGAATTTAATTTGAATTACAAATATGAGGTCATCAATAAAGATGGAACCTACACTGTAGAAGATATTTCTAAGAAATTTAAAGAAAAATTCACTCATCTAGACATTTCATCAACGGAAAAAGATCTTCTAACGAAAAAAGCTTTTGAAAATTATGCACTTCAAAATTCAGAAAATATCTATTCCTTAGAAAAAAACATTAAAAAAGCAGGTGAAAAATTTAAAAATTTTGCTTTAGCCAATAAAAGTAAAGGTATTGTAGAGGCCTACGAAAACTCTTTGAAAAAAATTGTGCTTATCTATGACGGTGGTGTTTTTGTGCCATTACAAGAAAGAGTTATAATAGAAGAGAATAAAAAATATTTTGGGGTTTTGGCTTCGGATTTATGGGTAGACATTGGCACAACACCTTCCAGTGAAGGAGGTGTGAAATTTAGCAATGGCAAAAAACCAGAAAAATTATTACAGAGAATCATTGCAATGACTACTGATGCAAATGATATCGTGTTAGATTATCATCTTGGAAGTGGCACTACAGCTGCAGTTGCGCACAAAATGGGCAGAAGATATATCGGTATTGAGCAAATGGACTATGGCGAAAATGATAGTGTTGTAAGGCTTCAAAACGTAATTTCTGGTGATACAACTGGTATTTCTAAGAATGTGAATTGGATCGGAGGTGGAAATTTTATATACGCAGAATTGGCAAAGCACAATGCGCAATATATTGCAAAAATTCAAGCTGCGAACAACGGAAACGATATTGAAAAAATACGGAAATCTATTTTAGAGGATTCTTCCAGAAATTACAAAATATCCAAGACTTCATTTGAAGAAAATATTCCTCTCTTTGAAGATTTAACTTTGGACCAGCAGAAGATCGTATTGATCAATTTATTGGATAAAAATGAATTATACATCAATTATTCTGAAATCGAAGACCAAACTTATAATATTTCAAAAGAAATAGTAAAAATCAATCAGCAATTTTATAATTCAAAATAAATTGTATGGCAAAATATACTGACGATAGAAGTTTTACGGATTTTGTGCACAAAAATATAGCAGTTTCAAAAATATATAATGAAATTGGATGGGTGCAAGAAGTATTGGAAGAGAAATATGCCGAAAAAATAGATAGGGAAAATGGTATAGATTACATTTTTAAGAAAGATGGGATTATAAAAACGGTCCAAGAAAGATTTAGAGAAAGAAAATTTCAGAAATATTCCGATTTTACGATAAGATATAGAAGAGATGGAAACATACACGAAGCGAGACGAGAATCAGAATATTACAAAATGAAAGCAGCTTTTTTCACTTATGGCATTACAAATTGCTTAAAAACAGATATTGCTGAATGTACAGATTTTATAAAATATGCCATTATTGATATGGAAAAAGTATATTCTAAAATAGATTCTGGCGAAATAAGGATAAAAGACAATGGCGCAAATTTTTGTAAAGTGATCATTGAAAACAATCAAAAGATAATAGAATGTCCTGTGAAATTTAATAAAGATCAATCTTCTTCATTTTTTCCGATAGAAATTTCTTATTTGATAGATCTTTTTGGAGAAAATATCGTGATTGCACAAAAAGGATTTTTATAAATTTATCTATGCCAAATCTGAATTCCGAAATATCAAAAGCTATAGAGTCTGGTTTTGTTTCCTTTGAAACCAATAAAAATATTGTGCAAAATCTTAATCCTAAATTGGCAATAAGACCCTATCAGGCAGAAGCTTTTGCACGCTTCAATTATTATTTTTCTGCATTTTTTAATGATAAGAAATCTTTCCAACTTTTGTTTCACATGGCAACAGGAAGTGGAAAAACTTTGGTGATGGCAGGTTTAATTTTAGATCTTTACGAGCGTGGATATCGAAATTTTATCTTTTTTGTACACAGCAATAATATTATTGAAAAAACCAAAGACAATTTTTTAAATAGTTCTTCGTCCAAATATTTGTTCAATAATATCGTTTCGTTTGCAGATAAAAAGGTCCAAATCGCAGAGGTAGAAAATTTAGAAGCTGTAAATTTAGAAGATATCAATATCGTATTCACTACAGTGCAAGGTCTTCATTTAAAATTGAATACACCACGAGAAAATGCCTTAAACTACGAAGATTTTGCAGATAGAAAAGTAGTTTTATTATCGGATGAAGCGCACCACATCAATGCTGACACCAAAAAAGGAAAACTTTCTAAAGACGAGCAAGAAGAGATTTTCAGTTGGGAAAGTACAGTAAATAAAATTTTCAAATCCAACTCAGAAAATTTATTGCTAGAATTTACGGCAACTGCAGATCTGGAAAATGAAAATCTGAAAGAAAAATATTTAGATAAATTAATTTTCGATTATCCTTTAAAACAATTTCGGATTGACCAGTATTCTAAAGAAGTTCAGCTATTGCAAGCAGATCTAGAACCATTTGAGCGTGCACTTCAAGCTGTTCTATTAAGTGTTTACCGAAGAAAGATTTTCGAAGATTTTAAAAAAAATATAAAACCTGTCATTCTTTTCAAATCTAAAACAATTGCAGATAGTATTAATTTTTTTGAGGAATTTGCATATAAGATAGAAAATTTAAAATCCGTCGAAATAGAGCAGATTAGAAATAAAAATTCAGAAAAAATTTTTGTAAAGATTTTCGATTATTTTAAAGAAAAGAATATTTCGCTAGAAAATTTATTATTAGAAATTAAGGAAGATTTCTGCATAGAAAAATGCATATCTGTAAATAGTAAAAATGATAGCGATGAAAAGCAATTGCTTATCAATAATTTGGAGGATGTAAAAAATGAATATCGGGTAGTTTTTGCTGTTGATAAGCTGAATGAAGGTTGGGATGTACTCAATCTTTTTGATATTGTAAGACTATACAATACAAAAGACAGCGACCACAAAGCTGGAAAAATTGGAAAAACCACCATGTCGGAAGCGCAATTAATCGGAAGAGGAGCAAGATATTGTCCCTTTCAAATTGATGAAACTCAAGCATTATTCCAAAGAAAATATGATGACAATTTGCAGCATCCACTAAGAATTTGCGAAGAGTTGTACTATCATTCTACTCACAATCCTAAATATATTTCTGAACTCAACAAAGCTTTGGAAGACATTGGATTAAAGCCTACTAAGGAAGAAAATTTAAGACAAAATGATAAAAAAACAGACACTACATTAGAAAAAAACAAAAAAGCTAATTATAAATTAAGCATTTCGGAACTTCCAATAGAACTGCGAGAAAAAATTTATACCGTGAAATTTAGCACCGGCTATTCTACCTCTTCCCGCATATTTGAAGATTCAATTCCAATTCCTATGGAAAATACGGTAGTAATTTATAATCTTTTGGATTTTGGAGAAGCCATCATTAGAAAAGCAATTAATAAATTGATATTCTACCGTTTCGATAATTTGCAGAAATTTTTTCCTAAACTTCTATCAATGAAAAATTTAATTACCGACGAAAAATTTCTAAAGGACATTAAAGTTAAATTAAATGGTCCTTCAGATGTGGTGAATAATCCTACCAAAGACATCCAACTAAAAGCTACAATTTCTGTATTGCAAGAAATTTCCGAAAATTTAATCTCTTAAAAATAGACCAAAATCATTAACTATACTCTTTTAATAGCTGCCTATATCCTGTTAAAATTTTCGATTTAGAAATAAAACCAACAAATTTTTCTTGCGAATCTAACACTGGCAAATGCCAAGCTCCAGTTTCATCAAATTTTTTGATTATTGCAACTGCATCATCATTTAAATGTACAATTGCTGGTGGCACTATCATTATCTTCTCTATACTTTCTGGCAATTCTTGATCTTTATTAAAAAGATATGGGCGAACATCATCCAAAGTAAGCACACCTTTCAAGTTTTGATCTTTATCTAATACCGCAAATATATTTTTTTTCCCATTTTTTATTAATGAAAATAAATCTGAAACAGGAGAATTTTCTAAAATTCCCTCAGAATTTCTATCGATAAAACTTTCTAATTGTAGAGAATTCACAAGATTGCTATCGTGCTCACTTGTAAAAATATGTCCACGATCTATCATTGGTTGCATTTCTGGATTCACTGGGGAAAACCACCTTGCCATAAGATAAGAAATTACGGCAACAATCATCAATGGGATAAATAGATCATAACCTTGGCTACTTTCTGCAATCAAAAATATGGCCGTTAAAGGTGCGTATAAAACGCCACTCATTACTCCTGCCATTCCTACCAATACGAGATTGCTCATCGGCACATTTTCCATCCCAAATTGTTTGCAAATAAGCGCAAATAGAAATCCTAGCGTGCCACCAGCAAAAAGAGAAGGCGCAAAATTTCCACCATTACCACCACTAAAAATAGTGATAGAACTCGCAAAAGCTTTTAATAAACAAATTAAAACAAGGAAGATGATGATTGTCCAACTTCCCAAATCTAGGTAGCCAAAAAAACTATTTTCTATGATGACTGCAGGATTTCCCATCGTCATTAATTTCAAGGTTTCATATCCTTCGCCAAAAAGTGGCGGCAAAAGCACACACAAAAAAGATAGAGCAGCACCTCCCAAAACTGCTTTTTTTAGTCGAGAAAATTTTAAATTTTTTATATAATGCTCAACTTTTAAATTTACATATACATAATATCTCGCGTAAAATCCGGTTGCTATTCCCAACAATAGATAATACGGAACATTGTAATAATCAAAAGATTGGCGTGTATAAAATCTAAACAAAACATCTTCTTGTAGCAATATTCTAGACAGTAAACTGCCACAAACTGCTGCCACAACCAAAGGTATGAAATCTGAAAAAACAACACCAGTTAATAATATTTCAAAAGCAAACATTACCCCTGCAATTGGCGCATTAAACGCAGATGCAATTCCCGCTGTTGCACCTGCAGCTAGCAAAAGTGTTCTTTCTTTGTAGCCCAATCTGTATGTTTGTGCAAAATTAGATCCTATCGCAGCACCAGTTACTGCAATTGGGCTTTCCAATCCTGCAGAACCACCAAGACCAACGGTTATAGCACTTTGTACTATTTGAGAATACATTTTTACGGAAGAAACTATACTAGAATTTTTTGCTATTTCGTAGAGAATTGCACCAATTCCTTTTCTATCATTACCTTTATACACATAAATTACCACGAGCGTAGTGAGTACAATACCTAAAAATGGGAAAACACCGTAGAAAAAAATTTGCTCTTCGAAATGAACTTTTGTAATGATAAAATGATGAATATAATGCACCAAAGTTTTCAGTAAAACTCCTGCCAAACCTGCGGTGCAACCTACTAAAATACCAGAAAGTATTAGAAATTGATTTCTGCTTAATCTATTGCTCAACCAATGCAAGACCAATTCATAACTGCGCACTTTCTTTAAGCCATAGCTTTGAAATTCATTTTTGTATTTTAAAAAACTGATTAATTTCTTTTTATTATGAATGTTCACAGATAGGTTTTGAGATTTTTTTGAAGTTACAAATTTACGAAAAACTATGAACCAAAATAATGGGATAGTCTTTGATTTCTTTTATGAACTGCGAAAAAATCTTTTTGTAGAATTAATATTTGAATGGTATATTTACTTTTAAATTTTATTTGATGAAAATATTAATAGTAAACGGACCCAATCTTAACCTTTTAGGAACGAGAGAACCAGAAATCTACGGAAATACTTCTATGGAAGAATGTTTAGAAGATTTAAAAATAAAATATCCTACCGCGGAAATAGATTTTTTTCAATCGAATATTGAGGGCGAAATTATTGATAGACTTCAAAAAATAGATTATGAAAATTTAATCATTAATCCTGGTGCATATTCTCATTATTCTTTTGCAATTGCAGATTGTTTGAAAAACATCAAGCTTCCAAAAGTAGAAGTTCATATTTCTAACATCTATCAACGAGAGGAATTTCGCCAAAAATCTGTAACTGCAGCTTCCTGTGATGCCGTACTTTCTGGTTTTGGGTTGAAAGGATATTCTTTGGCTATAAATTATTTATTAAAATAATAAAGAAACCATAAACATTTTGTGCTTTTATTAAATTATTTAAAAAAAACTAAAGAAATCCTTTGTAGTTTCATTTTTTTTAGGTTTATCTTGTTTGACAAATAAAAATACGCACTATGAAAAAAGTATTATTCGGACTTGTATTGTCCGTAGGAATGAGTGGAATGGCAATGGCAAATTCCCTTGACCCAATTAAAGAAATTAGTAAAGTGGATTTATCTACCACATGTTTCACTCAAAAAGTTACCGTTGTTTTAAATCATTGTGGAGGTCATGAAGGAACTATTGCTGGAGATCAAGTACCTATTACATGCGCTGAAGGACAGAACGAAGGTACAATCACTACGACTACAAAAACTTTAACTGAAGCAACGCCGCAAACTCTACATATATGCAGTTGTTCTCATTAGATAGTAATTATTAAATTTATTCTATGGTAAAAAAATTGAAATGTTTTATATTTTTATTCGTTTTTGTTTGCGTCAGCTCTCAAAAAGCAGATTTTGTTGTTGAATATATTTATGATTACGAACCTTTAAAAGGTAATAAAGCGTTTTTAATTGCTGATGCCAAAAATTCATATTTCTTTTTCTCAACAGATTCAAGTATTTCTTATGAAGATATTACCAAAAAAAATTAAAATGGAGTTAATACATCGTTCATACTAAATTATATATTTTCAGAAGACACAATGTATCAACCGGTTTATTTTAAAGGTATTTTGAAGAATGTTGAAGAAAATTTGATGAAAGATAAATTTGAAGATTTAAATTGGATTATTCAAAAAGAGAAAAAGACATTGTTAACATATGAATGTACTTTAGCTACTACAGAATTTAGAGGAAGAAAATATAAAGCTTGGTTCACTTATGACTTAAAAAATAATGCATTTCCGTGGAAATTAAAAGGTTTACCAGGTGTAATACTTGCTTTTGAAGATGAATCTGGAATTATTAAGGGAGAGGCTTCAAAAATATATATAAATTCGGATTTAAATATGCCTACAAAGTTTGCAGAATTTTTTGACAGTCATAGAACAAATTCAATACAATTTAAAAAAGTTATCCTTGAAATTAATAAATATTCTGCTGATCTTGAAAGTCAAGATCTTGCAAATTTACCGCTTGGAACGAAAGTAAAGAAGGGAAATCCGAGAGAATTTTCTGTAGAAAAGTCTTTTGAATGGGAAAAAGAATCATCAAAACCATAAACATTTTGTACTTTTATTAAATTATTTAAAAAAACCGAAATAAATACTTTGCAGTTTCATTTTTTTTTTTTTAGGTTTGTCCTGTTTAACAAATAAAAATAAACATTATGAAAAAAATTTTATTAGGACTTGTATTGTCCATAGGAATGAGTGGAGTTGCATTGGCCAAATCAGGTAAAGATGGTTATAATAAATTACATTATCGAAGCATTGAGACTATGAAATATAATTATTCTAAAGGATTAATTGTTAGTTGCACATTTTTTACAAGAACAAATGAATATAATATTTGTGGAGATCTTGTCAATTCCAGTGTAACTTCATATACATTACCTACTGCGCTGTGTGGTGATTTTGAAAATGGTGTTAGTATGAAAACTGAAAGATTTAATAATGGTTTTGGTGATTGTCATCCTGAAAAGAAAAGCAACAGTATTCAATAATTCACATGAGAATTATAACACTACTTACAATATTTTTATTTAGCTTTAGTTCTGCACAAAGTTCAATTATAATTTATAATAGAATAATAAATTTTGATAATGATACTAATAATATTATTTCAGATTATAAAGCATTGGTTTTCGAAAAAAATCATTCATTTTATTTCAATATTTATGATAGGGGAGATGAGATATTAAAATTTTTAAAAGAAAATAATAATATAATTAAAAGTACAAATGTTGTATTTAATAATAATGAATATTTAAAAATTAAAGATAATTCTTTTTCAAAAGAAATATTATTTTATAAAGATTTAAACCAAAATTATAATTGGAAAATAACTTCTGAAATTAAAAATATTTTAGGCTTTAAATGTAAAAAAGCGTTGGGTGAATTTAGAGGCAGAAAATTTGAAGCATGGTTTACTTCTGAAATTCCTACAAATTATGGACCCTACAAGTTCCGAGGATTACCTGGCACAATCTTAAGTATTTCAGACACTGAAAAAATGTATGTTTTTGAAGCTATAAAAATTATTAAAAACATCCAACCCAATATTAATGTGGAGTCCAAATTATCTTTCAAATTTCCATTAGGTTTAGATGAATACTTAACATATAAAGAATATATTGATTTAAACAATACTTATTTAAATGAACGTAGATCGAGAATACTATCATCTTTACCTTCAGGTGCAGTAGTTCAAGAAACATCTAAAAATCATGAATTCGATTTAGAAAAATCCTTTGAATGGGAAAAGGAACCAGAGAAACCGTAAACATATCGTACTTTTATTAAATTATTTAGAAAAAACTAAATAAATCCTTTGCAGTTTCATTTTTTTTTTTTTATGTTTGTCTTGTTTAACCAAATAAAAATAAACAATATGAAAAAATTAATTTTAGGACTTGTAATGTCCGTAGGAATGAGTGGAATGGCAATGGCTAGTAACGATGTGAAAATTGACAAATTGCAAAGTGTAGAAAAAGTTGCAGATTGTACGATCAATACACTAGTCACTGTAAGAGATTCTGAAGGTATACTAATTTCCTCATCGGAAGTTATTACTACTGGAACTGGAGCAGAATGTAATGGAGCGCAAAATGGTGTAGTTTATGGTATTTATATGGTAAGATTACGTGGTGCATCAATTCAACCTTAAATTACCATGGGCTACTATATAGCCCATTTTTATTCTATTTGATAATGAAAAAAATTTTTATAATATTTATTTTTTACAACGTATTTATAAAGGCGCAGACCAATGTGATTGAGTACATGTATAAAATTGACAATATTTCTATAGTAGATACTTATAATGAATTCCTTATTCATAATAATGTTGATGATATACTGTATTTTAGTTATGGAAATCAAGGTGAAAATTTAACTTTTGAGCAATTTGAAAAAGTAAAATTTGATAAAATAAAATTACAATATTTTATTTTAAATGATAAAAATAGTTTGCTTTATGAACTAGGCACGAAAATGCCACCTGTGAAGATTTTAATCAAAGATGAAATACCAAAAATAAATTGGAAAATATTACAGGAAACAAAGTCAATTCTTGGTTATAAATGCATTAAAGCAGAAGGTAGTTTTCGTGGTAGAGACTTTATAGCATGGTTTACTACAGAATTACCAATGCAAGTTGGTCCCTGGAAACTTCAAGGTTTACCTGGAACTATTTTAGAAGCCACGGATAAAGCATTAATGCATAATTTTTATGCAACAAAAATCAGTTTGAATATTTCTTATAAATTACCAGAAGATTTTCAAAATTATATAGATGAGAAAAAGAAAAATTTAATTTACATAAAAGATTATATAAAAGGAGAAAACGAATATTTACTAGATATAAACTCTCAAATTTTAGCTGGTTTTCCTATTGGAGCAAAAAACAAATCAGATAATGTTAGAAATTCTCAAAAGGAAACTATATTTGAATGGGAAAGCGAACCAGCAAAATATTAAATCATTAATATCACATTATAAATGGCAGAAAATCTCTGCCATTTTTTATTATTAAATTTATCTTTACAAAGAATTCCCCAAATGAGGATCATCCTTTTTATTTTCCTTTTCTTCTCTCAAATTTTATCTGCTCAAACACAGATAAAAGGCATCGTACAATCTGATTCTGCAAACGTTTCTTTGAAAGCAAACATCATCTTACTAAACGAAAAAAACGAGATAGAAACTTTTGGTTTTACCAACAAAGACGGCAGTTTTCTGCTGAATGTAGAGCGACTTGGGAAATATACGATACAAATAACAGCTTTTAATTATAATGAGAAAAAAATAGACCTTTTCGTAAACGAGAAAGATAAAACCTACGATCTCGGTAATATCAACATCAGCCATTTAAAAGAATATGAGATAAAGGAAGTTGTGATAACCAGAGACAAACCCATCCGCATCACCAAAGATACTATAGAATACAAGGCTTCAAAATTTGCAAACGGTACAGAAATGAACGTAGAAGATCTGCTCAAAAAACTGCCCGGTATGAAAGTAGGGAAAGATGGAAGAATAACCTTTGGAGATACTGATGTAGAAGTTGTACTCATAGAAAACGACGATCTCTTCGAGCGAGGCTACCAAACGCTTACCCAAAACATGCCTGCAAACGCGCTGGAAAAAGTGCAAGTCATTAAAAATTATTCTAAAAATAAACTGCTCAAAAATATTCAAAATACAGAAAGCATCGCCATCAATCTCACCATAAAAGAAGATGCAAAAGGCAAATGGTTTGGCAGTACCACACTCGCTTCCACAACATACGACACAAATTTTTATCAAGTAAAATTCAACCTCATGAATTTTACCAAACGCAAAAAAATCTATCTGCTCTACAATCAAAATAATTTGGGTTTGAACGAAATGTCTGGCGTTCAATATCTGATGAACCCATCTTCGGATAAAGATGTTGAGAATTTGGGTGGCAATATCAATTTGATTTCATTGATTAATTTGCACCAAAAAAATAACTTGTTTGAGGATAATAGAACCAATTTTAATAATGATAAATTGGTATCTCTCAACTACATCAACAATTATAAAAACGATTGGAAACTAAAATTTGTTACCGTTTTCAACGATATAGAAAACCGGAATTTCGTAAATTCTCTATATAAATTTAATTTTGAGGGCTTGAATTTCACCAATGTAGAAAGCAATACTTGGAAGCAAAGCAACCAAAATGTGATTGCGAAAGTAGAAATCCTTAAAGATTTTAAGAATGATGCAAGCTTGCAATTCTACAACAAACTTTCTTGGTTGAAGGAAAATAATGACAATGATTTTATTTTTAATAATAAAATTAACAATCAAAACGGGGAAAACAAACTTTTTGCGAGCGAAAACAAAGTAGTGTACACCAAAAAACTAGATTCTACCCAAGCAATTGTAGCCGTCGGAAAATTTATGTATCAAAATAGACCGTACCAATTCACCGATGAAAATGATGTTTTTAAATTTATTCTTAATAATCCTGCTGCAAGAAAAATTCAACAAAATGTAGATTCTAATATGCAATTTGGTGGTGCAAAGCTTTCTTATTTAAATACTATTGCCAAAGATAAAACATTGGAAATTCAAATTGGGAATGAATACAGAACAGACCACCTGAATTCTCAATTAAATGTTTTTGATGCCATAAATCAAGCAATTTTATTTGATAAAAATCCTTATGAAAACTTGGTAGACTTTACTCAAAACAAAGCTTTTTCTGAAGCGAAATATAATTTTAAAAACGATAAATGGAGTTATGGTTTTGGTTTGATTTCACAATATATATCTGCAAATCTTAATGAAAAAAATACCAACTTATTCAATATTTCGCCCATTCTAAACATTGGTTTTAAAACGAAACATTCTGGTAATTTCAACATCAATGCAAGCAGGAGAATTTCCCAAACTGGTGTAGAAAATTTTTACCAAAACTTTATTTATCAAGGAAACAGAAGCTTTCGACAAAGTGAAGTTGGTTTTCAAAATCTGCCCGCTTATAATGTTGGTTTTAGTTATAATTTGGGCGATGAAATTTCTCGTAAATTTAATTTTAACATCAACTATTCTCGACAAGAAGATTATATTTCTAATAATACGATCGTGAATCCGAATTATACATTTAATCAAAATATTTTAATTAAAAATAACGACAATTTAAATGGTAGTTTTGAAACGAGAAGGTATTTTAAATTTATAAAATCTAGAATAAGTCTCTTGGGAAATTACAACTATTCTCGCTACGAAAATAGTGTAAATAGCCAAGCATTAATTGCGACTCAGTTTCAAAATATTAAATTAGGGTTTGAAATGAAATCTGGCTGGACAAAAAAAATAAACTACGAATTGGGATATGATTGGGCGTTCAACATCATTAAATCTGATGTAAACAACACAGAATATCTAGACCAAAAAGGTTTTGCGAATCTGTATTACAATTTTAGTGAGGTGCTGCGTTTAGAATCTATTTTTGAATATTATAAATTTGGAAATGCGCAACAAAAAACAACCAATTTTTGGGATATTAAGTTCAATTATCAAGTGAAAAAACATGCATTCAATATTTTTATCAATGCTAATAATTTGTTGAATAATAAAAGCATACAGCGATTTTCTATTTCAAATATCAGCGAGAGTTTGTACACACAAAGATTGTTGCCAAGACATGTAGTTTTAGGTGTGAATAAGAACTTCTAACGAAAATCTGATCCATTTTCATCCATTTAAAAATTAAATTGTACACAAAAAAACCTCTCAAAAAATTGAGAGGATCATTATTATTTTTAGAATAAAATTATAGTTGCGGTCCAGCTGAAACTAAATTTTTACCTTCTTCCGTATCGCAATATTGCTCAAAGTTTTTGATGTATCTGCTCGCTAAATCTTTAGCTTTTGCTTCCCACTCACTTTCTGCAGCGTAAGTTGCTCTAGGATCTAGAATACCTTCAGAAACATTTGGCAAGGCTGTAGGGAATTTTAAATTCATCACAGGAACGGTTTCAGTTTCCGCTTTATCTATAGAACCATCCAAAATTGAATCGATGATTGCTCTTGTATCCTTCAAAGAAATTCTTTTTCCGGTTCCGTTCCATCCTGTATTTACCAAATATGCTTTTGCACCGTGTTCTTTCATTTTGCCAATCAATGTTTTAGAGTACATTGTTGGGTGCAAAGATAGAAATGCTTCTCCAAAAGCTGGGGAAAATGAAGGTGTTGGTTCTGTAATTCCTCTTTCTGTTCCTGCCAATTTTGATGTATAGCCACATAAGAAGTGGTATTGCGCTTGCTCATCTGATAAGATAGAAACAGGTGGCAATACGCCGAAAGCATCTGCAGAAAGATAGATTATTTTGCTTGCATGTCCTGCTTTGGAAGGCAATACAATTTTATTGATATTATAAATTGGATAGGCAACTCTTGTATTTTCTGTGATAGAATTATCTGTATAATCTACTACTCCATTTTCATCTACCACAACATTCTCTAGCAAAGAATCTCTTTTTATCGCACGGAAAATATCTGGTTCTTTTTCTTCAGAAAGATCAATTACTTTTGCGTAGCAACCACCTTCGTAATTAAAAACTCCGTTGTGATCCCAACCATGCTCATCATCACCAATCAAATATCTTTTTGGATCTGCAGAAAGCGTTGTTTTTCCAGTACCAGAAAGTCCGAAAAATACGGCTACATCTCCTTCTTCTCCTACGTTTGCAGAGCAGTGCATAGAT
Source organism: Frigoriflavimonas asaccharolytica (assembly GCF_013294015.1). GTDB lineage: Bacteria > Bacteroidota > Bacteroidia > Flavobacteriales > Weeksellaceae > Frigoriflavimonas > Frigoriflavimonas asaccharolytica. The sequence goes on along the minus strand of NZ_JABSNO010000011.1, from coordinate 63,170 downwards.
GCAATTCCTTTTAATGGAAGGTAATAATTCATCATAGAGAACATTCCTTTCTTCATCTCTCCTCCATACCAAGTACCACCAATGATTTGCATTTTCTCTGTAAGGTTGAACATTACAAAATTCTCAGAATTTAATCCTTGCGCTTCCCAGTTTTTATTTACAGTTTTGGAACCATTGATTACTAAAAAATCTGGCTCTCCAAAATTTTCTAATTCAAAATGAGACGGACGGATAAACATATTCGTTACGAAATGTGCTTGCCAAGCAACTTCCATCACAAATCTTACTTTCAATCTGGTATCTTCATTAGATCCACAGAAAGCATCTACAACATATAACTTTTTAGACGAGCTCAATTGATTTAGAACTGCTTCTTTACAATTTGCAAAAATTTCTGGTGTCGTTGCAACATTCACTTTTCCATCCCAATGGATGGTGTCTCTAGAAATATCGTCTTCTACAATATACCTATCTTGAGGAGATCTTCCAGTGAAAACTCCTGTTTTTACGGCAACGGCTCCAGAATCTGTAACAATTCCTTTTTCATAACCCGTATTTTTATCAGAAATTTCAGCTTGATACAATTCTTCGTAAGAAGGATTGTAAACCACTTCTTGATCACCTGTAATGCCAAGTTTGTTTAATTGTTCGATAATCTTCATATTTTTCATAAGCAAATATTATATTTCTAGTTACGTGTCTTCCAAATCTACGGAAAATTTATAATTCTAAAAAAAGAGATTACTGTGATATTGGTCAGTACATAATATTCTGCAAATACTTAAAAATCAATTAATTAAATCTGACCATTCAAAAATGGTAAAATATCCTTTTGTTTTGAAGTAATTTTCAAATCCCGAAAATTTAGACGTAAGGATGAAATCTCCACCCCAAGCTCCAAGACTTTTTATAAAAACCGGACAATCTGGAAAGAATTTTTCTTTGGTAGTTGGTATTTCTAAAAATTTTGACAATAGAGCTTCATGCAGTATCATTAAAGCAGAAAAATCTGATAGAGAACCTGTTGCAAGTGCATCTTGCGTAATTCTAGAGAATTCATCTATGAGAACTTCGGATTTCATTTTACTTTTATATAGCGAAATACCTTCTCTAGAGTCTTGTTTTTGATTTAAATGAACGAAAATTAAATCATCTTTGAAATCTGGGTAAAAATCTACTACTTCAACTTCTCTGGCTAAATTTTTATTAATTTTAAATAATATAGATTTATTTTCTTTTGCAATCGCAATATCGTAACCGCTTCCTCCTAAACAATTATCATTTAAAACAAAAGCGTCAATTACGGCCCAATTTGCAAGATTGTTCATTAAAGTAGAGCTGCTTCCCAAACCGAAATTGGCGGGAAATTGTAGATTGGTGCGAAGCTGATAAGATGTATTTGAATGAAATTTATTCAAAGATAAACGCTGAACCTCTCTTAAAACTTTTAAAATAAATGCAGCTTCGTTTGGCAAATTGGTCTCAATTATTTCCCAACTTTGGTAATTAATTTTAACTTTCAACCAAGCTTGATCTTGATGAAAAGCCTCCCAAAAAATGAGCGATTTTCCATCTTCAATTTCATTAAAATTTAATTCTTGACCAACATTTGTGGGAACTGCCAAAGCTAGAGCGCCATCCAAAACCAGATATTCTGACGTGAGCAACAATTTTCCAGGTGAAAATAATGTACCCATTTTTTAAAAATCTATAGAGCTTCTACTGTTTTATCAATTTTTTTGATAAGACCTTGCAAAGTATTTCCAGGACCAACTTCTACAAAAGTTGTCGCTCCATCTTTGATCATGTTCTGTACAGATTGAGTCCATTTTACAGGTCCTGTCAATTGTGCAATCAGATTTGCTTTTATCTCGTCTGGATCGGTAACTGCAGTAGTGGTAATATTTTGATAAATAGGGTAACTCGGTTTTCTAAATTTTGTTTTTTCTATTGCATCTGCCAATATTTCTTGCGCAGAAAGCATCATCGGAGAATGAAAAGCTCCATTTACAGGTAACATCAAAGCTCTTTTTGCTCCGGCTTCTTTCATTTTTTCACAGGCGATTTCTACTGCAGAAGTTTCTCCAGAGATCACCAATTGTCCCGGACAATTATAGTTTGCAGGTACGACAATACCATCTATACTGTTGCAAATATTTTCTACCGTAGCATCATCTAAACCAAGAATAGCTGCCATAGAACTAGGATTGGCATCACAAGCTTCTTGCATTGCTTTTGCTCTAGCAGAAACAAGCTTTAAGCCATCATGAAAAGTAATTGCACCGTTTGCAACCAAAGCAGAAAATTCTCCTAGAGAATGTCCAGCAACCATTTCTACTCCTTTTGCGTCTGCAATTTTCAGCTTTGCAAGAGAATGTATAAATATTGCAGGTTGTGTGATTTCTGTTTTCTTCAAGGCTTCTGCATCTCCCTCAAACATTACAGAAAGTATATCGAAACCTAGAATTTCGTTTGCAGAATCCATCAAGTCTTTTATTTCTTTTCTCATTTCATAGAGATCTTTTCCCATCCCTACAAATTGCGATCCTTGACCTGGAAATACTAGTGCCTTCATTAAATCCTTTTAATTATTTCTACAAATTTAGCGTTAAAAAAACTAAATTCTGATAGTGAGTTTTGTTTAATTTTTGAGTACTACTTTAGGGAGCTAAACGCACAACACGATATCCTGTGTTTAAGTAAGCTCCATTACCGTTGGTTCTTACGAAATCAAATTTTGTAGCCAATTGTGTTTGTGCTTTGGATATTTGCTTAAAAATTTCGCCTTTGCTATTTTCTCTGCTCAACATATCGTTGGTAACATCAAATCCAACAACAGCATATTTCCCGGGCTTTTTACAATATTTTTCTTCGTAATCTCTCAAAATTTCTTTTTCAAAAGAACCTTCCATATTTATTTTTGTATCTACCAAATACATCAAATTTACTTGGCGAAGATTTTCTTGTTTAGAATCGAATATGGAAGAATAATACATACTAAAAGCTCTGATACCCTCAATTTCGCTAGACAATTCTAACAATTTGGTGGCGAAAGCAGCACCTTCAGAATTTCTATTATCAGCTAAAATTGCAATTATTGGTGCAGCTTGCCCAGTCATCATGTTGGTATCCAACTTCAATTCTGAAGATGAAGAAATGATAAAAACTTCTGCATTTTTCGATTGTTTTAAAATGGTAGCTTTTATTGAGTTTGCGTATTGCTTTTCACTACCTGCAACTATATAAATTTTTTGATTGCTGTACGTTTTCAGAACTTCCTCTGCGATTTTGTCGGCGTATATTTGATGATCTGTTTCTATAATGATCAAATTTTCATAGGAGTGCAAATCTTCGCTGTTTGCAAAAGGTGCAACCACCGGGATTTTGTTCAGTTTCACATAATCCAAAACTTCTACTAAATTGGATTTAAGAAACGGCCCGACTATTAAGTCTGTTGCATCTTTATCTACCTGAGAAAGGGATTTTTTGAAGGTAGATTCATTACCTGCATCTACAATTTTCACATTTAATTTTTGACCATTTTTAGCATTTCTTTCTAAAGCAAGCTTTACTCCAGTCAAAAACTCTAAAGACATTTCTCTATATTTAGAATCTCCATTTTCATAGCCAAATGGCAACATGAACACTACATTTAATGCATCGCCAGATTTTTTAATATAAGAAGCTGCTAATTTTTTTATTTTCAAAATCATTCCAGACTTCAAACCATTAGATAGCTGCGGATTCAAAGTAATTAATTGATCTATGGTTACATTAAATTTATTAATAATACCAAAAGTTGTATCTCCATCTTGAACAGTGTAATATAAAAAATCGTCTTTTACACTTGTAGTAGTATAAGTAGGAACTTCTACTTGCACATAATCTTTTACATTGGAAATCTTATCTTCAGAAACTTCTTCTGTAGCTAATGGTTGTCCGTTTCCGTATTTAGAAATTTTGTCCGTTGGTAAAGTAATTCTATCACCAATTTTCATGTTATTGTCTAAATCTGGATTCAATTTTCTTAATTCTGATTCAGAAATTTTGTATTGTTTCGTCAAACCATAGATGGTCTGCTTTGGTTGCAAAATAATATCTGCAGTTTTGCTGGAGGTAGCATTAGAAGTTGTGCCAGCTTTTGCTACGGTAATTTTATCTCCAATATTTAAAACCCCATCTTCTAAGTTTGGGTTTAATTTGTACAAATCTTCTAATGTCAAATTGTACATTTTGGAAATTCCATACGGAGTATCACCTTGTGCAGCGGTATGCGTTTTTTGCGCAGATGCCCAACTCACTAATAAAATGCTAAATAAAAATAAAAACTTATTCATGTTCTAAAAAATAATGGTAAAAATACTGCTTTAAAATTAAATTACCGCAATTACCAATTCCGGATTTTCAATTGGCATTTCTTTTAGACAAAATTGAAGCCAAGATTCTCCTTCTTCTGCATAAAAAACGCTAAAATTATAAACTCTTTCCTGCCAAATACCAGAAGGATGAATTTCTGTAAACAAATTTCTAGCTCTATCTAGAAGTTCGCTTTGTTTTATTTTCTCTGCACGCAACAATCTCTTTTTCATACGATCAAAAGATTTTAATTGTCTTGTTTCCTCCGCAACTACTAATTGTCCGAAAGTTATATCTGTACTCTCGGCAGAAGTTTTCATTTCCGAAAACTGAGTTTTCAATTTAATTTCTAAAAAATCTAAATGTTCTAAAATTTCATGATTGTTTAGCAACAGATTTTTAGAAATATTTTCAAAATTTTTGAATAAATCTACAATCTCCAATTTAAGCTTAGCAACTTTTTCTACTGTTTTCTCTTTTAGGAATAAAAAAGAGTTTCTAGGAATCAATATTGGAAAAGGAATTTCTAAATTTGCGAAAAAATCTTTTAATTCCAACCAGTACATTATTTCTGCATTGCCGCCAATGTACGCAAGATTTGGCAATATAAACTCTTGGAAAACTGGCCGCATCAAAGCATTTGGACTAAATTTCTCGGGAAACATTTGCAATTCTTGCATCATTTCATCTTTAGTAAATGATATATTTTTGTCTACGATATGATAATTTCCATTCGCAAATTCTATCCTATCTCGCGTGTCTGTGAGATAAAAAAGATTAATATCTCTAGGATTTACTTGAGCTTTGCCGTACGTATTAATTAAAAAATCTACCTTATCAGAACTATACTTTTTTAAAGTCTGATGTTGTAATTCTTCCTCAAAAATTGGAATTATTTGTTTTTTTAAACTTGCATCATCACCATCAATCATCAGCAATCCAAATTCTGAAAACAATCTTTGAACTAAAGTTCTTGTAGCTTCGGTAAGATTATTACCCAATTTGTAGGCTTCTTTTATAATTAAATTTAGCTCTGTGCCGAAAACAGAATCTTGAAATTCCTCAGAAAATTCTGTAATAAAGTGCAAATTCTCTGGAACTATTTTCCCTACTACTCCTCCAGATTCTCCTCTTATTTCGTAGAAATTATGCTCAGTTTTAAAATGATTGATCTCTTCAAAATCATGATCTTCGGTCGCCATCCAAAATATTGGTACAAATTGAGCTTCTGGAAATTTCTGAGAAAGAAAACTTGCAGTTTTTATGGTCTGCAAAATTTTATAAATAAAAAAAGCAGGACCAGAAAAGAGATTCAACTGGTGACCAGTCGTAATAGTAAATGTATTTTTCTTATTGAGCAGTTGTAAGTTTTCAGTCTGCTTTTCTCTTAAATGTACATTTGCCAATTGCTTTTTCAAACAATCTGCTAAAATTGATCTTTTTTCCGCGGAAAAGGAATTTTCTTTACGCTCTATTTTAGTTTGAAAGTTTTCTAAGGAAAACATATCGCTGGTAAAATCTGCCAAATCGCCCCGCAAAAAATCTTTAATTAATTGTGGAATATTATTTAAGTCTGTAAAGTTTATGTTTTCTAAAATTTTCAAATCGTAAATTTAATTGATGAGATACCATACGATACCAATATTTATTCTGAAATCTGTGTAGGGATAATTCGGTGCCGAATAAGTTTCATTTTTTATGAGCAGCGTATTGATGTGTTGACCCTCCAAAAATACGAAAAATCTTTTCACCTTCATATTAAAATAGGCATCAACAATTGGCTGTCCACCAATAGAAAAAGGACTAGAACCTGGCAAAATAAACTCATTTAAAACTGGAAAAAACTCTCTAGAATCAAATTTTGTAAAATAGTAAGCTTTTATACCTGTTTGAATTTCCGCAGCATCTTTGAAAGCCTTGGTTTGATAAAAAACATTGGCTCTTGCCACAACATCTGGAGCTGGAAAGAGCGCTTCATTATTTAGTGTATTTTGGAATTGCAATCTCGTGTTCAGTTTAAATTTTTTATAACTAAAAGTGGCATCACCTCCAAATTGAGCGATATTTACAGCTTCTTGGCTTTGTTTGGGAATACCTACATTATCAAAATAGGTAAAATTTTCTACCCGAAAATAATTTGCAAATAATTCTGTTTGAAACCACTTTAATTGAAGACTGCCACCAATTTCCGTTCGATTTTCATTTTTAAAATCTGTATTTTGGTAATTAAATTTTGTGAAAATTGAAGTATTTACCAGATAATTAAAGCTTGGAGAAGCGGTTTGAAAATTTACTTTTGCATTGATGAAATAATCTTTTATCGGTTCTAATTTTAAATTATTTGAAGATTTGAAAAAAGTTCCGAACTCTGTTCCATTAGAAAATTCTAGATTTGATTTAAGGTCAATTTTATCCCAGAGAAAAATCCCCAAATTTCCTACTGCACCTATTCTATTTTCATTTCGTTCGGTACCAATTTCAATATTATTAATGGTAATGGGATCCGAAACTCCTAATTTTATTTTCTGGTAACGAAGACCGCCATCCAACTTAAACTTTGCATTATCAAAAACTAAACTTACAGTATTGCTAAAATTTTTGGAAAATTTACTTGCCCCTAAAACGTAATTTTGCAAAGCATCTGTATTTGTATCTAAATAAAATGCCTCGGCACTCTCTTGTCCAAACTGATATCTGTTGGTTTGATGATAAACCGTGTAGCGAATTCTAAATGGATATTTTTCCGAATTGAAAGGAGTAAATTGACTGCTGAAATAATATCTTCGGTAGGCAAATTGTGAATTTGAACCTACAAGATTTGGAAGAAGGGAAATTCTGTTGCTGGTAGCTGTATTGTCTGAGAGAAAACTATCTCCGTTTTCTATACCGCCACTTTCTTCATTATTTATATTTTGATGAATAAAATGGGCAAAAGCCTCAAATTTTTTATTTTTAGAAATATAATTTCCGGAAAAAAGAGTCGTGTTGTTTGCTGCTAAAGTTCTTTGAAAATTTCCTGCAGACCTTAAGCCAAAATATTCTACAGCAAAGTTGATGCGATCTCCAATATTTTGAGTGTAGGTAGTTTGTAAAACAGCGCCATTGTTTACACCACTATGGTAGATAAATGAAGTTGTTGGTGTTTTTACATCATAATATTTAACGTCGTTAATAGAAAGGATATTATACGCTTTGTTTTCGGGTAATAGTGCAAGATTGGCTTCATCGTTATTTTTATATACTAACGGATTGTAACCACTACCCACATTTGCAAACTGTAATAATCCAAAATCATCTTCATTATTGTATTGAGTGTAGATGAACACTTTATTTTTTGATAAAACAGTATCTAATATTTTCTTTTCACTAAACTGTGTACGAAATTTATAATCTTGTATTGTTGGCTTGAAGATTTTAAGAGAATCTTTGGTGCCTGAATCTATTACCAAAGAATCATTTTTCCTCACTCTATTAGAGTCGGTTTTGTTTATTACTTGTGCAGATGCAAAAGTGGACCAAAGAGTAAGAATTAAAATAAAGTACTTCATTAAAATATGTTAAGTGCAAAAATAAGAAATTTAAGCAAATAAAAACCTCGCAAATTTGCGAGGTTTAAGATATAATTTAAGAAACTAATTACTAATATAAATTAGCTGGCCAGTTCTTTCCATCTGTTCTTGTTAATACAGTTGTACCATACTCACCATAAGATGTAGTCCAAGTAAATGTTAATTTAGTTCCATTTACAGATACGTTAGATATATTAAAAGAATCTCCGTACTGGTTGTTACCATCAAATGATAATTTACCACAGCTATCTTTTAATCTTACACCTGAAGCAAAATCTCCACCGTAGATTACATCATATGCTCCAAAACTTGCTTCTGAGATTAAATATAAACCATCAGATACATTTGTTAAAGTTCCAGTACCTGTTTTAGGTCCAGGATAATTAGATGCAGATGTTCCAAAATTTGTAGTTGAGAAAGAATATGCACCTGCTAAAGCAGATTCGCAACCAAAAATAAGGGACAAACTTGTTGTATTATTAAATTCTGCTTGAGTAATTGGAGAAGTTAAACTGAACACTAATGTTTTAGCAGCGTTTTGAGATAATGCTGCACCAAATACTTTGATTTTCACAAAACCTAAATTAGCACCTGCTGGAATAGTAACTGATCCACCATTTTCTACAGTATAATCTGTACCTTCAACTGCGTTACCACTAACTTTTGTAATTTTAAAAGTAGTAGCTGCACTAAGAGGAGCAATTGTACCAATTTGTACATTGTATTCTTTTGAACCAACATCCGGTCCTTTCACTACTGCGAACTTATCTAAAAAGTAAGCAGATGGTTCGCCATCGTAGCTAATAGTTTCTCTACTATCGTCGCAAGAACTTACAATGAAGAACAGTGCGAAAATAGAAAATAATTTTATAATATTTTTCATTTTATTTTATTTATTTGATTAATATCCTGGGTTTTGTACAATTGCAGTATTTACATTTACCTCAATGTTAGGGATTGGTAATGTAAATTTAAAGCTTGTTAAAGGCAAATTATTCGGGTTACCTCCTGGATAATTAGAAGTTAATGAACTATAATCTGCTGGATCTCTATCAATACCAGAGTTAGCTAATGTACCTAATCTTTTTAGATCTAAATATCTATAACCTTCGAAAGCGAATTCAATTCTTTTTTCGTCTAAGATCATTTTCCATGCAGCGACATCTGACGCAGGTGCAGCAAGTGTAGTAACCGCTCCATTTCTAGCATCTCTGATTGATTTGATTGCATCTCTAACACCGTTGTAATCACTTACTTTGGCTCTAGCTTCTGCTTTTATCGTATACATTTCTGCCAATCTCATGATTTTGAAAGAATTGTTATTACCGTTCGTAGATGTTCTTGCCCATGCAGATTCCGTTGCAGAGAATTTACCTCCATGTTTATTAATAATTAATCTGTCACCATTTCTATAATCAGGAGCATTCGTATAATTAGTATTAATAGATGAATCTGGTCCAATAATAAGATTAGCACGAACATCTGATAGAGAAGCTAAAGATGTTGCAGGCAAGTTACCTGGATTTAATTTATTATGCAAAGATCTACTTACCTCATACAATGGAGAACCAGCCGCTTGAGGACTAATAGAAAACCAAGCATTGTGCAAGTTTGAAGCTTGAGCATTTTGTTGAGCCGTTCTTTGAGCTCTAAAAATAACTTCAGAAACTACAGCATCTGTCCAAAAAATGGTGCGATATTGTGTTTTTGTAGCTAAAGTAAGACCACTGCTGATTACTTGATTTGCCCAAAGTTCAGCGTTTACATAATCTCCTTTATAAGAATATGCTCTTGCTTTTAAACCTCTTGCGAAATTTACATTTGCATAATTAGGATTTGCAGCAGCACCTTCTATAGCAAATGCAGCGATAGCATCTGTAAGATCTTTCTGGATAAATGCATACATTTCTCCATTGGTATTTCTTTTAAATGTATTTACATCTGCTGGCAAAATTTTATCAGCAATAATACCAGATAGTGCAGCGTCATTTTTCATATCAGTTGTGAAATATGACAATATTCTCAAATGATGGTAAGCTCTTAAAGTTAAAGCTTGTGCTTTAATACCTGCGATTACCTTTGCATTTGCAGCACTTGTAGGTACTACTCTATTATCTGCAGCATCAATAATTCTATTTAATCTAGAAATTGCTAAATAACCTTCCGCCCAAATAGCGGTTGGAAAATCTGAACCTGGATTAAGATTGAATACATATTCATCTGTAATACCTTGTCCACCGTTTGCAAATCCGATACCTACTTCATCAGTAAAAATAGATACATATTCGGATTCTGATCTACTGCTTCCAATTGCAAGAGCAGAATTCATAAGCAAACTCATATCTGCACTTGTATTAAGTGCATCTTCTTCAAATATAACTCCTGGTGCAAAAGGTTCAAATTGATCCCTATTACATGAGCTTGTAAAGAATAGCAATAAAGCTAAACCTGATATTTTAAATATATTCTTCATTTTATTATTTTATTTTAAATTAAAAATTCACGTCGATACCAAATGTGTAAATTCTTGGAGTTGGATAACCATATTGATCTCCTGTTCTTGTACTTTCTGCATCAAAACCTCTCCATCTAGACCATGTGTAAAGATTCTCTCCTTGTAGTCTTAATGTTAAACTTTTTACAAAAGTTCCAGCTAATACAGCTTTAGGTATAGAATATCCAATTTGTAAATTTCTAACTCTAAGGTAAGAAGCTTCTACTAAGAATCTATCAGATTGTGCTTCTACACCTCTATTTGACGCAGTGTTGGAAGGTACATTAGAATTGGTATTCGTAGGAGACCATGCATTTAACAAATCACTACTTACATTGAATGTACCAACATCATCTGGACTGTAATATCCTGATAAATCATAATCAAATCTGTAAATACCAGCAACATAATTAAATGTAGTACCGATAAAGAAATTACGATAATCTAAATCAAATCCAAATCCACCTACATATTTAGGAGTTCTGAATCCATATTCTAATTGTTTACGATCTGCATCTACTGGATTTTCAGTAACACCACCGTTTGCCGTTTCGAACAAAAGGTTACCATTATTTGCATTAACACCTAAATAGTGATAAGCAAAAGGTGCTTGATACATTTCTCCATTTCTAGATATTGTTTGTACCACATCTCCTGTTACATAAGGATCAGCATATAAATCATTCACCTCTTCTCTATTCAAAGCAACATTACCTCTTAGTGTAAAGTTTACACCTCTATCAGTTTTACTCTTTAATACATCGTATGCAAGATTAAGCTCTAAACCTTTATTTGTTAAATCTATTTGAGAGTTAGTCGTTAATGTTAACTGACCTAATTGCGGACTTTGAGGAATTGGGAAGAATGCATCTGTAGTTATTCTTTGGTAAGCATCAAACTGACCTCTTAAACGTCTGTTGAACATTTCAAAATCGAAACCTAAATTTGCAGATTTTGTTGTTTCCCATTGCGTATCTGGTGCACCGATATTAATACCTAGTCCATTACCAGTACCATAAACAGGAGTACTACCAATACTATACGTATTAAGGAATGGTTGTGGATTGATTCCTCCGAAAAGACTTCCAAAAGGTCTATCGTTACCTGCAAGACCATAAGAACCTCTTAATTTAAACTGGTTTACGAAAGCAACATCTTTCATGAAATCTTCTCTTTCAAGATTCCAAGCAGCACCAACTGACCAAAAGATTCCATCTTGATTGTCTCTAGAAAATCTACTAGTAGTATCAAAACGTGCGTTAGCAACAATTACATATTTGTTATCATAATCATATTGACCACTTACAAATGCAGACCCTTGATTTAATCTAGATTGACTAGCACTTACTCTTGGCAAGTATAAATCATTTGTACTTACAATATAACCTGTTCCAGTTCCCGGTACCCAAGTTCTTGCATTCAAACCATTTTGAGTTTGAGAAGTAGCTTGTGCCATATTGTTATTATATTCAAAATATGCAGTACCATCTACAGTAGATTTACCAAATCTTTTGTTATAATTTAAAGACACTAAATTATTAAAAGTGAAAATTCTCTGTTGACCGAATGTTTCAAAACCTAAAAATTCTTGTCCTGCACCAGCAAACAAAAGTGAATTAAATGCTCCAGGAGTCTGGTATACATTATCATTCAAGTTTCTGTTTGTCATGTTTACTCTTACAGAAGCAGTTAAATCATCCGTAAGTTCGTAAGATGCAGAAGTCGTGATATCTATCCTAGATTCATCAGTAGAAGATAAATACGTTTTAGTTTTATCGATTAAGAACAAAGGAGTAAACAAAAGCGTTTGATTAGCTACATATTTGTTAAAAAGTTGTAAACTGTTTTGATACTCATTTGGTGAGATATACGGAGCACTTTTCAAAGCACCTAAAGCTATATTTTGATTTACACCACCTGTATTTAAACTGGAAGCCTGTCTGTTTCTAGTTAAAGATAAAGCAGTACCAACAGAATATTTAAATCTTTTATCGTTAGATCTACCAGATAAATTATTTCTAAGTGTGAATCTTTTCAAATCAGTTGTTGCCAACAAACCTGCTTGGTCTAAATAACTAATACTTGTGTAGTTATTTAAATTTTCAGAACCTGCAGAAACTGATATATCATGAGATTGTAACGTAGAAGGCTGGAAGAAATAATCTAACCAATCTGTATTTACAGTAGTATCTGCAATTTGCTGATCAGTTAAAGTAAAACCTCTACCTTTTCCTAGTCTTTTTTCCAAAGTAAGCAATTGCTTGGAGTCTGCTAGATCATATCTATTCTTCTGCAAAGTTGAAACTCCATATTGAGTACTGTATGTAAAAGCTAAATCTTGATTAAACTTACCACGTTTTGTAGTAATAACTACAACACCGTTGGAACCTCTATTTCCATATTCTGCAATAGCAGATGCATCTTTCAACACATCAAATGTTGCAACATCATTAGGGTTTATATTTCTAAAACTCTCACTTGTACCAGGGAAACCATCTATTACATAAAGTGGTTCATTGTTTCCAAGTAAAGATCCTTTACCTCTAATATTGATACTAGGAGTAGAACCTGGTTGTCCAGTTCCAGTTTGAATATTAACACCAGCTAATTGACCTTGAGCAATATTTAAAACATTCGCGTTTGGACGATTGCTTATCGTTTCGCTACTGATTTGAGCTACAGAAGTAACTGCTTTTGGTTTTGCTACAGATTTATAACCTACAACTACTACCTCATCAATTACTTGAGTTTTGATAGGTTTTTTTGGAATAGTATCCTGTGCTTGCATGCTTTGAGCACCTAAAAAAAATAGTGCAGCTACACTTAGCACTTTTAAATTCACATTCATATTAACAAATTTTAATATTATTTATGTCACAAAGATGTTAAATTAATTTAACATTAGCAAATTATTTGTTATTTTATATTAAAATTTCTATTTTTTTATAAATTTCCAACTCTTTTCTTGATTTTTGTTATCTTTATATAATAACATGTAATTTCCAGCTTTTAGGGACTTGATGTTTATCTTTCCTTCTTTTGTTGTAGTATTTAATACTAGTCTTCCTGCCATGTCTAAAACCTTTAATTGTGCTTCTGCATTATTCGTGTTTTTGATAAAAATTACATCACTTGAAGGGTTTGGATATATTTGTAATTGATTTTCATCAATATTTGCTTCTGAGGTACCAAGTGTTGTTATATTTCTACCATTAGCTAGTAATGTAAAGTTTTGGCTACCATTAGTTAAAGTTCCTTTGTGCGAAACAGTAATTGTATAAGTTCCTGCAGTATTTGGGATATCAACTCTTTCAAAATTATCTACATTATTCGTAGAGTTATTGGTTGCGGATTGAAGTGTTCCTGCTAATCCTTGCAATTTCCATGGATAGTACACTGTTCCAGTTGCGGAAGTTACTTTTATATCCAAATCATTTACCAAATAAATCGTAGGTGGATCTATAGTTCCTGTATTTGCTACTGGAGCTGCTGGATCCGTCCAAGAAATAGAAATTCTTACTGGTGCATTACTCGTTGAAGTAAAAGTTTGGCTGTAAGTACCACCATTCGCTAAATTCCCTTCTCTAATGATGCTTCTACCTGTAGTTAAGTTTTTGTCTCTGATGATTTTTGCAGCTTCTGTTGCATTAACTAATCCCCAACCAAATCCGTAATCTGGACCAAGTGTTCCACCAGCTTCATCTGCAGAATGCATGATCAAACCTTTCACCGTTGCAGCTTTCATATAATTACCATAAAGAGAATTATAATATTGCTGCAGTAAGGTAACTACACCAGTAATACCTGGCGCAGACATAGATGTACCAGAACTGAAACCGGTAGACGTATCTGAATCGCTTGTTGTGGAAAGTACATTTACTCCTTTAGTAGAAATTTCTGGTTTTATTCTTCCATCATCTGAAGGACCATAGCTGCTAAAGCTAGACATCGTTACACTATCTTGATCTGTATATGTTGCTACATTATTAACTGCTGCAACTGTAAGTACATTTTTCCCAATAGCACTAGAAGCAACCAAATCGTAACCTAGCTTTTGAGTAATTTGTGTAGAGTAAGGTATATCTGTATCGTTTCTACTATTACCTGCGGACCAAACTGGAAGATAAAAAGGATTATTAAAACATATTTGATCTATTTGTTGTGCACTACTATTGTAAGCTCCTAGAACCCATAAACTCGCATTGCTCGTAAGACCAGGACCGTAGGAGTGGTTGGACATCAACAAACCTGCGGATGCTTCTAAAAGAATTTCTGGCATATCGTTGTTGAAATCGTACTCATTTATACTAGCATTAAATGCTAAACCTCTTACTAATGGATTGATACCCTGCGCTGCAATAGTACCAGAAACATGAGTAGCATGCCAAGAAGTTGGCAAACCAAAATTAAGAATATTAATTTTAGTAAAACCGTTAACTAAAAACTCTTGGTGCGAATCTCTAACTGGTCCACCATCCCAAACTCCTACCAACATCCCTTGACCTTGGATATTTAGACCTAGACTTCCTCCGCTATACAAACCTTTTGTTCTTGCTGTTGTTGCAGCTCCATCATTATAGGTTTCTGTATAAAATGGTTCTCCATTATCTAAAACATCTGTAAGTATTTCCGTACCTGCGTCTCCACTTCGTACTATTCTTTTTGCGGTAGGATTATCCTGCAAATATTTTGCAATACGAAATTCTTTGTCAGCACTAATTTGTTTAAATTCTTTAGCTAAAAGTTCATTTCCAGCTTTATTGGATTGACTTGCTATTATCTCTCTCTCTTCTTTCGTTTGCGAAAAGCATATTGCAGGAAGCAATAACGCTAAAAAGTAAGTTTTTTTCATTATATTATTTTTATCGAATTATTTTATTTTGTTTAAATTTTAATATTTTAAATACAAATATATAGTAAAATTAATTATTTTATATAATTTTATGGAAAATCACCATCAATAACAGAAATATCAACAATTGATATTCTCTATATTATAAAATAATTAAAACATAAATTATATTATATAAATATCTACGTTTTTAATATTATTTAGGATTTCTATTATTTACATTGCTGTAAAATACCATCTTTCGGCATCGATAGTAAAATATAACAAAAAAAAACTGCTCGCACAAATTTGTGCGAGCAGTTTTTTATATTAAGAAATTTATTTTATTTCAATTTTCTTTTGATAGAAACTTCTTCATAAACTTCCAAGATGTCTCCTTGTTCAATATCATTGTATCCTTTGATGTTTAAACCACATTCATAACCTTTTGTTACTTCTTTCACATCATCTTTGAAACGCTTCAAGCTTTCTAATTCTCCATCATGTTTTACGATACCGTCTCTTAAAATTCTTATTTTAGAGTTTCTAGTAATTTTACCAGAAGTTACCATACAACCTGCAATTGTACCTACTTTGGAAATTTTGAAAATTTCACGTATTTCTACATTACCAATTACTTGTTCTTTTATTTCTGCGGAAAGCATACCTTCCATCGCAGCTTTCACCTCATCAATTGCTGCGTAGATTACAGAATAAGTACGGATTTCAATTTCCTCTTTATCTGCTAATTCTTTTGCATTTACACCAGCTCTAACATTAAATCCTATAATAATAGCATCAGAAGCAGTTGCTAAATTCACATCAGATTCTGTGATTGGACCTACACCACTGTGTAAGATATTCACACTTATTTCTTCTGTAGATAATTTTTGTAACTGATTAGAAAGTGCTTCTACAGAACCATCTACATCTCCTTTTAAGATAATATTTAATTCTTTAAATTCACCTAATGCAATTCTTCTTCCTAGTTCTTCTAAAGTTGTATGTTTTGTAGTACGGATAGAAAGTTCTCTCTGCAACTGCTCTCTTTTTGTAGCAATTGTTTTAGCTTCACCTTCATCATTATAAACTTTAAATTTATCTCCGGCAGTTGGTGCACCATCAAGACCTAAAATCGTAATTGGAATGGAAGGTCCTGCTTCTGTAAGATTTTTACCTCTTTCATCTAGCATTGCTTTTATTTTACCGTGGTTTTTACCAGCTAGCAAATAATCTCCAATTTTTAATGTTCCTCTTTGTACAAGCATTGTTGCTACATAACCTCTACCTTTATCTAAAGATGCTTCTATAATAACACCTTGTGCATTTCTATCTGGATTTGCTTTTAAATCTAAGATTTCTGCTTGTAATAATACTTTTTCTAGAAGCTCATTTACATTCGTTCCTAATTTTGCAGAAATTTCTTGAGATTGTACATTTCCACCCCATTCTTCTACCAAAATATTCATTGCTGAAAGTTGTTGACGAATATTATCTGGGTTGGCGTTTGGCTTATCTACTTTATTGATAGCAATAATCATTGGAACTCCTGCAGCTTGTGCATGAGAAATTGCTTCCTTCGTTTGTGGCATCACATCATCATCTGCTGCAATTACGATAATCGCAATATCTGTAACTTGTGCTCCACGAGCTCTCATTGCCGTAAATGCTTCGTGACCTGGCGTATCTAAGAATGAAATTCTTTGCCCATTATCTAATTGTACATTGTATGCACCAATATGTTGTGTAATTCCACCAGATTCTCCAGCTATTACGTTTGTTTTTCTTACGTAATCTAGAAGCGATGTTTTACCGTGATCTACGTGTCCCATTACGGTAACGATAGGTGCTCTAGAAACCAAAGTATCTTCGGTATCTTCTTCTTCCACATCATCTACTTCAAGATCAGCATCTTGAAATTCTATTTTGAAACCAAATTCGTCTGCTACAAGCAATAATGTATCTGCTTCTAAACGTTGATTCATGGTTACCATTACTCCAAGAGAGAAGCAAACAGAAATAACTTCTGTAGGGCTTACGTTCATCAAACTGGCTAATTCGCCAACTGTAATAAATTCCGTAACCTTTAATGAAGTATCTTGAGCATCTTTTTCTTGTTGAATTTCATCTTGCTCTCTTCGGAAACTTCTTCTTTCTTTTCTATATTTAGAGCCTTTAGATTTACCACCTTTGTTGGTTAGTTTTTCTAATGTTTCTCTAATTTGATTTTTTACATCTTCTTCAGAAAGTTCTACTGGCATTACAGGACCATTTCTTCTTCCTTGTCCTGGTCTTGCTGGTCCTCTATTATTATTTCCTCCAGGTCCACCTGGTCTATTTCCACCTTGCGTTCCGGTTGCTGGAGTTGTAGTTCCAGGTTTTTTCGGTGCCGGTTTATCTATTCTTTTTCTCTTTTTGGCTTTTGGTTTCTCTGCAAATTTTGAAAGATCTACTGTTTCTTTCAATATTTTTATCCCTCCTAGTTTTTGATATACAGTTTTTATTACATCAGATTCTGGATTTTCTGTTTTTGCAACTTCTGGAGTTGGAGCAGGAACTGGAACTTCTACAGCTTTCGCTGCTGGTTCTATTCTTACAGATGTAACCGGCTTCACTTCTGGAGCTGGTATATCTTTTTTCTTTTCTTCTTCTTTTTTGGGAGTTGGTTTAGAAGATTTTCTACCAGAGGTTAATCCAGTAAGGTCTATCTTATCTAAAACTTTCAATTCTGATTTTTCTCCAGATGAAGCTTTTATAACTTCTGGCTCCGAAGGTTCTGCAGGTTTTTCAACAACTACCTCTTTAATTATTTCAGGTTTTTTTTCTTCAACAACTACAGGAGCAGGCTCTTCTTTCACTTCTGGCGCAGGTGCTGGTGCTGGCTTTTTCGCGTCGAGGTCTATTTTGCCCAAAACTTTCGTTTCGAGTGTTTCTGCCTTCGCTTTAATTACCACAGGTTCTGGTTCTTTCTGAATTACCAATTTTTCTTCTGGAATTTTAGAAATAACCACTTCATCAGAAGCTCTTTTTTGTTTACTGTCTTGGGCAAACTCATTTTCTAAAGCAACGTATGCTGCTTCATCTAACTGCGAATTGGGATTTGCTTCCACCTCAAATCCTTTAGATTGTAGAAATTCTACTAATCTTGAACTCGAAATATTAAATTCCTTTACCGCTTTGTTTAACCTGATCTTTTTTGGCATCTAAAAATTTACTTTATATTATAAGATATTTCAAAGTTAAAATAAAATTTAACTTTTCTATTAAGTATTTTGAATTAGTCTTCTAATTCGTCTCTTAAAATTTGTTTTACTTCATCAATTTGCTCCTCTTCAAGATCTACAAGATTCACCAAAGCCTCTGTATCTTTATCCAAAATACTTCTTGCCGTGTTCAATCCTATTTTTCTAAACTCTTGAATAATCCAATCTTGAATTTCATCTCCAAATTCCGTCAATTCTACATCTTCCCCTTCTACTTCTCTGTGCACATCTATTTCAAAACCAGATAGCCAAGAAGCCAAACGAATGTTCTGTCCTTGTTTTCCAATGACTCTAGAAATTTCTTCTATTGGAGTAAAAACCAATGCATAGTTTTTTTCTACGTTGATTTCTATTTTATTAATAGTAACATTCCCCAAAGCTCTTTTCACCATTATTTCAGGATTTTTAGACCATTGGATCACATCTATATTTTCGTTTCTTAACTCACGAACAACTCCGTGAATTCTAGAACCTTTCACCCCAACACAAGCTCCTACAGGATCTATTCTATCGTCATAGGCATCTACTGCAATTTTCGCTTTCTCACCTGGAATACGCACTACTTTTTTCAGCATTATCGTTCCATCTTGGATTTCTGGAATTTCTAATTCTAATAGTTTTTCCAAAAATACTGGCGATGTTCTAGAAATAATGATCACAGGTTTTGAACCTTTGAAATCTACTTTTTCTATGATTGCTCTTACGGTTTCTCCTTTTTTGTAAAAATCCGAAGGTATTTGATTTTCTTTTGGCAAGATAAATTCGTTTCCTTCTTCATCCAAAAGAATAGCATGTTGTTTTCTGATGTGGTGCACTTCTCCTAAAATAAGTTCACCGATTCTATCATGAAATTGATCGTACAAAAGACTATTATTATGCTCTTGTAATTTCGTGGAAAGTATTTGCTTTAAAGTTAAAATACTTCTTCTACCCAATTGTGCAATTGGAATTTCTACCGTATAATCTTCGCCAACTTCAAAACTTTCGTCTATTTTTTTTGCTTCAGAGATTTCTATTTCCAAATCATCATCTTCAGACATGTCGTCTTCTACGATTATTTTATTCAAAAATATTTGAAAATCTCCTTTGTCTGGATTCACAATTACATCAAAATGATCATCAGAGTCAAATCTTTTTCTCAAAAGAGTTTTCAAAGAATCTTCAATAATTGCCATAAGATCAATCTTGGAGATGCTTTTTTCATCTTTAAAATCGCCAAACGCTTCTATTAAGGCTAAACTATCCATCTATAATATCTTTTTATATGCTCAAAAGGTTTTTAATTAAAATTGAATTTTAACCAAAGCCTTTCTAATGTTTTTAATTTCTATTTCTTTCTCTTCCTCTACATCCATTTTCCCTTTGCCAATTTCTTTTGGCTTTCTATACCTCAACATCAACGTAATGGCATCATCTGTTACATTAAGTAATTCGCCAGTAATTTCTG
Organism: Frigoriflavimonas asaccharolytica; assembly: GCF_013294015.1. GTDB lineage: Bacteria > Bacteroidota > Bacteroidia > Flavobacteriales > Weeksellaceae > Frigoriflavimonas > Frigoriflavimonas asaccharolytica. The sequence goes on along the minus strand of NZ_JABSNO010000011.1, from coordinate 43,210 downwards.
AATCATCATTTAATACAAGCTCTAATTCTCTACCAACGTTCTTATGATATTGCCTATTATTTTGCAAGGGACCGGATAATCCGAAAGAATGAACTTGAAGACTAAAATCTTCTACTTCCCTATCCAAATTATTTTCTATAGCTCTACTCGCATCCAAACAATCTTGCAGCGTTACACCTTCATCACCATCTATTACCACGGTGATATCATTGGTAGGCGAAATTTTTAGTTCTATTAAAAATAGATCTTCTCTTTCTGCCAAAAAAACTTCTAAAAGTTGAGTTACTTTTGCTGTAAACGCCATAAATAGTAAAAAATTCAGTTACGAAAAAAGGCATCTCTTGCGAAAGCCTCCTTCTAATTTCCGTAAACAAGATGCAAATATACATTATTATTTTATTATTTACAAAATATGCTCTTCTTTGATAATATTATAAATAATATTAATGTAGAATTAATACAATTATTTTTCTAACCAATGGTATTTCAATCTTCAATAGTATAAAATATTTTATCTTTGCCAGAATTAAAAAACAAAGATTTTGAATATAACAATCGTTGGAACGGGATATGTAGGACTGGTAACAGGTACTACTTTGGCAGAATTAGGAAATTCTGTATTCTGTGTAGATATAGATGATAAGAAAGTAGAAGCAATGAAATTGGGCAAAGTTCCTATTTATGAGCCTAATTTAGAAGAAATGTTTCTGCGAAATATCCAAGCACAACGTTTATTTTTTACTACAAATTTAAAAGAAGCCTTAGATAAAAGTGATGTTATTTATCTTGCACTGCCTACTCCACCAGGAGAAGATGGTTCTGCAGATTTATCTTATATCTTAAAAGTTGCAAACGATATTGGAGAAATGATGACTTCCTATAAAGTGATCGTCAATAAATCTACCGTTCCTGTAGGTACCGCAGATAAAGTTCATGCTACCATCTCTGCAAAAACTACTGTAGAATTTGATGTAGTTTCTAATCCAGAATTTTTGCGTGAGGGTTTTGCTGTAGAAGATTCTATGAATCCGTCTCGTGTGGTGATTGGCTGCAGCTCGGAAAAAGCGAAAGATTTTATGTCTAAAATTTATCAACCCTTTACAAATACAGGAGTTCCTATTATCTTCATGGACGAAAAATCTTCGGAGCTTACAAAATATGCATCCAATTCTTTTCTTGCGGTGAAAATTACTTTTATGAATGAAATCGCTAATTATTGCGAAAAAGTAGGTGCAGATGTAGATAAAGTTCGTCTCGGAATGGGAAGTGATGATAGAATTGGGCACAGATTTTTGTTTCCCGGGATTGGATATGGCGGAAGTTGCTTCCCGAAAGATGTGAAAGCATTGATAAAATCTGGCAAACAAGAAGGTTTTAATTTCGAAATACTAGAAGCCACAGAAAAAGTAAACACATCACAAAAAGTAATTTTAATTTCAGAAATTGAAAAATATTTTGATGGAAATCTTCAAGGCAAAAAAATTGCACTTTGGGGCTTGGCTTTCAAGGCAAATACAGATGACATAAGAGAAGCATCTTCCTTAGATAATATAAAAATTCTACTAGAAAAAGGTGCAAAAATAGTTGCCTATGATGCAATTGCGGAAGAAAATATAAGAAAAATTTTGGGAGATACAATTTCTTACGCTCCAGATATGTATTCTGCTTTAGAAGATGCGGATTGTCTTTTGATAGCTACAGAATGGAGTGAATTTAAAAATCCAAATTTTAAATTGATGGCAGAAAAACTGACTAATAAAGTAATTTTTGATGGCAGAAATATGTTTGATCTAGAGACCGTGGAAAACGCGGGGTTCTTTTATAAATCTATTGGTAGAAAAACATTAGAAAAGCTTTAGGCTTTAGGAGTTAGGCTTTAGGCTTTAGGCTTTAGGCTTTAGGCTTTAGAGCAAATTATTTAAGTTAATTATAAAAAACCACTGTTTCATGAGAAATTTTCAAAATTATGATGTTTGGAAGTTAAGTCATTTATTTGTGCTTGATATTTATAAAGAAACAAGTAGATTTCCTGCATCAGAAAAATTTGGAATTATTTCTCAAATGCAAAGAGCAGCATATTCTATACCTTCAAATTTTAGTGAAGGATGTGGAAGAGGTTCAGATGCAGACTTCAATAGATTTGTTCAGATTGCTTTAGGTTCTGCTCATGAAATAGAATATTTTCTGATATTATCAAAGGATTTAGAATATTTGGAAGCAGAAAAATCTGAAAAATTACAAATAGACATCAATTTAATTAAAATGAAACTTTTTAATTTAAGTAAAAAATTAATATCAACATAGATCAATCTAGTAGCAGGTTCACGCAATTGCTTATTGCATAAAGCCTACCGCATAATGCTTTAAAAAAAATGAAAAACATAATAATAACAGGAGGAGCAGGTTTTATAGGCTCTCACGTCGTAAGAGAATTTGTAAAAAACAATCCAAATTCTAAAATCATCAATCTAGATGCTTTAACGTACGCTGGAAACCTTGAAAATTTAACAGATATTGAAAACGAACCGAATTACGTTTTCGAAAAAGCAGATATTACAAAACCTGAAGAACTTCGCAAAGTTTTTGAAAAATATAATCCAGACGCAATTGTGCATTTAGCAGCAGAATCTCATGTTGATAGAAGCATCACAGATCCAAACGCTTTCATCAACACCAACGTAAACGGAACTGCAAATTTGTTGAATTTAGCCAAAGAATTTTGGACTTTAAACCCCGATCATCAACACGGAAATTTCCCAGGAAATGAGAGAGATTTCTTGTTTTACCATGTTTCTACGGATGAAGTGTATGGAAGTTTGGGCGAAACAGGTTTCTTTTTAGAAGACACTGCTTATGATCCAAAATCCCCTTATTCTGCGAGCAAAGCAGCGAGTGATCATTTGGTAAGAGCTTACGGAAATACGTATGGAATGCCTTTTATCATTTCTAATTGTTCTAATAATTACGGTCCAAATCATTTTCCAGAAAAACTGATTCCGCTTTGTATTTCTAATATTTTGAACGGAAAACCTTTGCCAATCTACGGCGATGGGAAATACACTAGAGATTGGTTGTATGTGGTAGATCATGCAAAAGCAATTCATCAAATATTTAATGAAGCAAAAACCGGCGAAACCTATAATATCGGTGGTTGGAACGAATGGAAAAACATCGATTTAGTTAAGGAATTAATTAAACAAATGGATGCGAAATTAGGAAATCCAGCAGGGTTTTCTGAAGCATTAATCACTTATGTAAAAGATAGACCAGGTCACGATTTGCGTTATGCCATCGATGCTACAAAACTGAACAAAGAATTGGGATGGAAACCGAGTGTTACTTTTGAAGAAGGTCTCGGAAAAACGATAGATTGGTTTTTGGAGAATAAAGAATGGTTGGATAATGTAACGAGCGGGAACTATCAAGACTATTATGCTTCGCAATATGCGAATGACTCGAATTAAAACGAATTTCTCGAATTGTGGACGAAAAAATAATTTTTAAGGAAGAAAGCTATAGAATTGTAGGAATTTGTATGGAGATTCATTCTGGTTTGGGAAGTGGTTTTTTGGAAGCAGTTTATTCTGAAGTTTTAGCAAAGGAATTTATTAAACAGAAAATACCATTTGAACGAGAGAAAAAGTTAGATATCTATTACAATGGAGAAAAATTAAATAAGACATATCGAGTAGATTTTCTGTGTTTTGATGAAATTATAGTTGAAATAAAGTCCGCAGTATTTATGCATGACAATTTTTCAAAACAATTGCAAAATTATTTAAAGGCAACCAACAAAAAATTAGGAATTCTCGTCAATTTCGGCGAAAAATCTTTAAATTACAAACGTATTATTAATTTATAACAGTCGAATAATTCGAGGAAATTCGTTTTAATTCGCAAAATTCGCACAACTATGAAGGGAATTATATTAGCCGGAGGTTCCGGAACAAGATTGTATCCATTAACCATCGCTGTAAGCAAGCAATTGATGCCTGTTTACGATAAACCGATGATTTATTATCCACTTTCTACGCTGCTTTTGGCGGGAATTAAGGAGATTTTAATTATTTCTACACCACACGATATTGGTGGATTTGAAAAATTGTTAGGAGATGGATCTTCTATCGGCTGCAAAATTTCTTATAAAGTTCAACCAAGTCCAGATGGTTTGGCGCAAGCATTTGTGTTGGGTGAAGAATTTATTGGCGAAGATTCTGTGGCCTTAGTTTTGGGCGATAATATTTTTTATGGAGCCGGTTTGCCAGAACTTTTATCCAGTAAAACCACTGTGAAAGGAGGTTGCGTGTTCGCGTACCAAGTTTCTGATCCGGAAAGATATGGTGTGGTAGAATTTGATAAAAGTAACAAAGCCGTTTCTATTGAAGAAAAACCAGACGAACCAAAATCTAACTTTGCAGTTCCAGGCTTGTATTTTTACGATAATTCTGTAGTAGAAATTGCTAAAAACTTAAAACCTTCGCCTCGTGGAGAATTAGAAATTACCGATGTCAACAAAATTTATCTAGAAAAAGGACAATTAGAAGTGGGCGTAATGTCTCGCGGAACAGCTTGGCTAGACACAGGAACTTTCGATTCTTTGCATGATGCATCAGAATTTGTGAAAGTTTTGGAGAAAAGACAAGGTTTCAAAATTTCTTGTATAGAAGAAATAGCGTACAAGAAAGGCTTCATCAACAAAGAACAACTGCTAAAATCTGCCGAAAAGTATGGCAAAAGTGGCTACGGAGAATATTTGAAAGGCTTAGTTTAGATGGCAAACATTTCATTTTGGGGTAGATTATTTTTAATGATGGCAATCGCTTTTGTCATCAATACAATCATTTATTTTTCTTTCGCAAATGTATACTCTTCCTCAATTTTAAATATTCAAAGTTTTGAAAATCAGTTTAGTTCTGGCGTCTATCAATACCGGGTTTTAAGTGGGTATTTCTTTTTTTGGATCTATGATTTTCTCGGTACTTTAGACCTCAACTATCAAATTTTTAAATTAAAATTTTTAAACCCTGAAAGCGAATCTCAGGTTTATTTGGCTTTCTACAGTTTAAACACCATTTTTTTACTGGCAACTGTTTTCGTTTTAAATTTAATTTTAGAATGCGAGCAACTGATGATCAACGCGTCAGAAAAGCTATTCCTGAATTTTATTGTTATTTTCATCATCGGACTTACTCAATTCATCATCGTTCCTTATGATGTTTCTAGTTATTTTTTCTTGCTGCTTTTCTTTTTTGTATTCTTAAAATATCTGGAAAAAAAATCAGTTTTAAAATTAATTTTTTTATCAATTATCATCATCATATCAACTTTAAATAGAGAAACTGCGGCACTGTCTTTATCCTTGGCTGCATCACTTTTAATTTTCAAAGAAGGTATATCCATCAAAAGTATAAAACCGTTAGTTCCTCTGGTTTTAAGTTTTTTGTTGGTTTATGTTGGTTTACGCTATCTCAACAAAACATTTACAACCAACGATGGCAATTTATTATTGCAAAACTTCACAAATCCTAAAAATATTCTGGGAATAGTAGCTTGGTTGGTACTTTTCGCATTCAGTATGATGCTTTCAAAAAGCTCAGCAAATAGAAAACTAATTTTTTTATACCATGGTTTTGCGCTGCCCTATATTTTGATGTGTTTTTTTAGTGGGATTTTGTATGAGGTCAGATTGTATGTTCCATTATTTCTCGTTTCAATTTTATTAGCATTTATCAAAACAAATAATGTTACAAAATTTTAATTATTTATTTAGTATTTTTGCATGCTAAAACACAATAGTAACTTTGAAAACCGCAATTTATTCTTCAGATAAACAAACCCATTTTTTTCAAGAATTAAAAGGAATGTTTTCTGATATCAAATCTTCCAATTTTTTGGCCTATCAACTCGCTAAACGTGATTTGCAAGGACAATATCGTCAATCTTTTTTAGGATTTTTCTGGGCATTTGCACCCATAATCGTAAATTCCTTAGTTTGGATTTTTTTAAATAATTCTGGTACAGTGAATGTAAATGCAGATGGAAATATGCCTTATGTATTATTTGTAATAATTGGCACTACGGTCTGGAGTATTTTCACAGAAAGCATGTTGATACCACTAACCTCTGTAAATAGTGCCAAAGGAATTTTATCTAAAATAAATTTTCCAAAAGAAGCACTTTTAATGTCTGGGATTTATAAGATGGGATTTAATCTAATTTTAAAATTGGTACTTATTGCTATTTTTTTAGGAATTTATGGAGTACTGCCTAACCTAAATTTGCTATATTTCTTCCTATCATTAATTGTTATCATCTGTCTATCGATGTCGATTGGATTAATCCTCACACCTATTGGATTGATTTATACAGATGTTGCTAAAATTATCACAACAGCAGTTCCTTTTCTGATGTATTTTACTCCAGTAGTTTATGCAGTGCCTCACGCAGGATTTTTTAAAACTTTATTTGAGCTTAATCCACTTACATTTTTATTTAATGATGCAAGAAATACATTATTAGGCTACGCTCCAGAAAATGTGATATACGCAGTTGTCATTTTTGGGTTAAGTTTTTCACTACTACTAATAGGTTTGGTTATTTTTAGAAAATCTATGCCGATCATCATCGAAAAAATTGGAGGATAATGGAAGAGAATGAAGTACTTGTATCGGTAAAAAATGTATCTAAAAAGTTTTCTTTAGACTTAAAATCATCTTTAAAATATGGGGCATTAGATATTATCAAAAGTAGTTTTGGTGTACCTATAAAAAAAACATTGCGTCCAAAAGAATTTTGGGCGGTAAAAGATGTTAGTTTTGAATTAAGAAGAGGCGAATGCATTGGTTTAATTGGCCACAATGGCGCAGGAAAAAGCACCCTATTAAAGGTTTTAAACGGACTTTACAATCCAGATGAAGGAGAAATCATCATGAAAGGAAAAGTAGGTGCATTGATAGAATTGGGTGCAGGTTTTAATCCCATACTTTCTGGCAGAGAAAACATCTACAACAACGCTTCTATTTTGGGGTTTACTAAAAAGGAAGTAGAAGCAAAGATAGATTCTATTATTGCATTTTCTGAAATTGAAGAATTTATAGACATGCCAGTACAAAATTACTCTTCTGGAATGAAAGTTCGCTTAGGTTTTGCAGTTGCTTCTCATTTAGAACCAGATGTTTTAATTATAGATGAAGTTTTGGCAGTAGGAGATTTAGGGTTTACTTTAAAATGTTTCAACAAAATTGATAAACTTTTACCACATACCGCTGTAATATTCGTTTCGCATAGTATGCCAATGGTTTCTAGAATTTGTAACGAAATTATTTTAATGGACCATGGAAAAGTTTCCTATCAAGGAAAAGATACAGGAAAGGGAATAGATGCCTACTATGACATGTTTAAAACCGATGAAAACAGTGAAATTGTTTTTGATACCAAGGAAGTAAAATTACTCACTTCTCATATTGTTGATAATACTATAAGAAATAGCTGTTATGATGTGCAATGGAATACAGATTTTTTACTTGAAATAGAATTAGAGAATATAAATCTTCGTAAAATGCCTCATTTTTCTTTTGTTGTTTACGACAAAGAACAAAGAGCTATTGCTGAATTTATACCAGCAGATCAAGATATAACTGTGGATTATACACCAGGACAGAGAAAGAAATTTCAATTTAAAATTAAAAACTTCAACTTTTCTAAAGGTTCTTACACGATCACTATTACCCTACAAAAAAACTTTACAACTGAAGTATTTTATAAAGAACATCGCATAATAAATATTAATATTACGGGGTCAGATCAAATGTGGACGCCGATATTATTAGATTCAACCCAAATTTCGAACTAAAAACGGTGAAAAGCACTGCTAGAAAATGTTGCTATTTTAGAACAGATATTTATTATTAAAAATAAACATGCTCATATCCATTAAAAAATTTGTAAAAAGGCAGATAATAAAAAGAATTAACGTTCAAAAACATCTCAATAATTACACAATATCTACCATCCAAATTGCTATTCTAAATTTTTTACAATATCAACATAAAAGTGTTTATAAAGTTACAGGTTTAAAAAAGCTAAATCCTATTAAAAAAATCGTTTCAGGTTACAAATACATTAGTAAAAGTCAGAATAATGTTGAAGTTACAATTCCAGATTTAAATCTATATGAAATAAAAAACGCAATTATAAATTCAAGATCATCAGCAATTATTCAAGGTAAAAATATTTATTATGAAGCGATTAATGATAACGAACGTTTTAATGAGGGTTTTGTAGAATTTCACAATAACAAAAATGCTGTAGTAAATTTAAAAAGGACGGAAACAATAGAAGAAGGTTTTTTTTTAGCAGGAAATGGAAGTCACAATTGGTATCATTGGATGATAGAAATTATACCAAAAATAATGTATTTAAACGTCAACGACACCAAAACTATATTGGTAAACGAATCTTGTGAGAAAACGCAAAGTATGGCAGATTCCTTGCAGATTTTGACACGTAATTTAAACTTAAATATAATATACTTAAAAGAGGAAAATACGTATAAAATCAAAAAATTATATTTTGTAAATGAGGTTAATAAACTGATGTTCAATCCGCTTGATTCGAAAACTACTTCTCTACCACTGTACTACTTCAGAAAAGAAAGCTTGCAAAAGCTAAGTTCAGAGTTGCAAAAAGGATTTAATTATAAAAATACAAATGAAGTCAATATTTTTCTTGAAAGAAAAAACACGCATAGAATAGCTCAAAATGAAAGCGAAATTATTGAAACACTTAAACTAGCTAATTTCCGCAATATTGACATGACATCATTGTCGTTCGAAGAACAAATAAATCACTTTCAGAATGCTAAAATGATTGTTGGTACTACAGGTGCTGCATGGACGAATATTATTTTTTGCAAACCAAAAACAAAAATTATTATCTTTATGCCAGACAATTACAAAGACTATAATTTTTATGAAGAAATGGGAGAAATATTAAATATAGAAGTCCAATATTTATATTATAATAATGAGTATAAAGATCATGATGTAAGTGAATTCGTAATAAATATTGAAAGTCTAAAAAATCTACTAAGTACGTAATATGAACAAAGAACCTCACCTCACCTATTTCGACAAAATTGGTAGCCCAAATTTGGGGTACATTTCCGTCGCAGAAAATAATGAGAATATCCCTTTTGATATTCAAAGAGTTTATTGGACTTATTATACACCTCAAGACGTTACCAGAGGTGGGCATGCTCATTTAGAATTAGAGCAAGTGATTGTAGCTGTATCAGGAACAATTATTTTCACTACGGAAGATTTATTAGGAAACATACAAGAATTTGTTTTAAACAGTCCAGAAAAAGGTTTATTTATACCTCGGAAAATTTGGAGAGATATAAAATTCTCTCACAACGCCGTATTAATTTGTTTAGCCTCAGAAAAATATACTGAAAAAGATTATATCAGAGAATATGAAATATTTAAGAAGCTAAAAAATGGTATCTAACATCCATCCTTTAGCCGATGTTCAGTCAAAAAATATTGGAGAAAACACTTCTATATGGCAATTTTGTGTAATTTTGAAAAATGCCCAAATTGGAAAAAATTGCAATATTAATTGTCAAGTTTTCATTGAAAATGATGTAGTGATTGGTAACAATGTAACCATTAAGCCTGGTGTTCAAATTTGGGATGGGATGACAATAGAAGATAATGTTTTTATTGGTCCGAATGTTACTTTTACAAACGATCGATATCCGAAATCGCGGAATGTAAATTTTCATCTTCAAAAAACTATTATAAAGGAGAACGCGATTATAGGCGCGAATGCTACTATAATAGGTGGAATTATTATTGGTGAAAACTCTTTGATAGGAGCTGGAAGTGTGGTTACTAAAAATATTCCATCTAATGAAATTTGGGTTGGAAATCCCGCAAAATTCATTAAAGCAAATATTAACTAAATTAGAAATGATGATAGACTATTTAGGTAAAACAGCACATTTTAGCAAAACTGTAAGTGAGAGTGATGTGTATCTTTATGCAGGTATTACAGGTGATTTAAATCCAGTACATTGTGATGAGGAATATTCTAAACGTACAAAATTTGGAGCAAGAATCGCTCATGGATTACTAACAGCATCTTATATATGTATGCCTCTAGGAATGTATTTGCCTGGTCCAGGAACCATACAGATAAGTCAATATTTAGAATTTTTGAGACCTGTATTTATAGGTGATACCATTAATGTAAATCTTGAAGTAACTGATTTGTTGGAAAAAGGTAGGCTAAAAATTAGAACGCTTTTATTAAATCAAAATAATGAAGTTGTAATTGATGGCTATGCGATAGTTTTACCACCAAAAGAAAAATTATGAAGTTTAATAATAGAAACGTTTTTGTAGATCCATCGGTGAAAATTGGAGTTAATGTAAAGATTGGAGACAACTCAATAATTTATCCTAATGTTTTTATCGGTGATAATACTATCATATGCAATGATTGCATAATCGGAGAGCCTCCTTCTGTCTATTATAAAGATATGGACAATTATATTAATCCGCCAACTTACATTAGCGCAAATAGCATGATTAGGAGCCATTGTATTATATATGCAGGTTCAGAATTTGGGGAAGGCTTAATTACAGGACATCGCGCAACGATTAGGGAAAAATCCAAATTTGGCATCAATTGCTTAATAAGCACATTAGCAGATGTACAAGGAAATTGCGAAGTTGGGGATTATTCTAGATTATATAGTAATGTACATGTTGGGGAAAAGACAAAAATCGGTAAATATGTTTTTGTTTTTCCATATACAGTTTTTACAAATGACCCTTTACCACCATCCGATGTTTTACTAGGTGCGACAGTTGGAGATTATTCAATCATTACTATTCATTGCAATATCTTACCTGGAGTCCATATTGGAAGTAATTGTTTGGTAGGTGCAAATTCTGTAGTATCTAGAGATATTGAAGATTTTTCTTTTGCTATCGGTTCTCCCGCTAAAAGAAAAATGGATATACGTGAAATCCCTTCCAAAAAAGATTCATATACAAATTACTATCCTTGGCCTAACAATTTTGAAAGAGGAATGCCTTGGGAAAAAATAGGTTTCGAAGAATGGACTAAATTAAATACACAATCATGATCAAATTTCTAGACCTACAAAAAATAAATCTTCAACACCAAGAAGAAATAGAAGCCAAACTTTTAGAAACTTTCCGAAGTGGCTGGTATTTGATGGGAAGCCAAGTGAAAAATTTTGAAGAAAATCTATCTAAATACACCAGTTCGCCCAATGCAATAGGTGTTGCTAACGGTTTAGATGCTTTAAGATTAATTTTTAAAGCCTATTTAGAATTAGCACAAATGAAATTTGGAGATGAAGTGATTGTTCCTGCAAATACCTACATCGCTTCGCTTTTGGCAATTACAGACAATCGTTTGAAACCCGTTTTTGCAGAACCAAATATCGAAAATTATAATATTGATATTGCAAAAATAGAAGCTTTGATTACCCCAAAAACCAAAGCAATCATGGTTGTTCATTTATACGGACAAGTTTGTTGGTCAGAAGAATTAGAAACTTTGGCAAAAAAGCATGATTTAAAAATCATAGAAGACAATGCACAAGCAATTGGTGCAGAATGGAAGGGCATAAAAACTGGAAATTTGGGCGATGCTGCCGGTTTTTCATTCTATCCTGGGAAAAATTTAGGCGCTTTAGGTGATGCAGGTGCTGTAACATGCAAAGATGATCTTCTGGCAAGAACAATCCGAGCTTTAGCCAATTATGGTTCCGAAGAAAAATACGTGAATAAATACCAAGGATTAAATTCTCGTTTAGACGAAATACAAGCCGCAGTTTTAGATGTAAAACTGAAATATATAGATGCCGAAAACGGCAAAAGAAGAGAAATTGCAGAGCAATACAGCGCAGAAATAAAAAATGCGAAAATTATTCTTCCGCAATTGCCTTCAGATTCTAAAGAACATGTTTGGCATTTATTCGTAATCAGGACTTCAAATAGAGCTGAATTGCAAACCTATTTGCAAGAGAATGGCATCCAAACGCTAATTCATTATCCAATTCCGCCGCACAAGCAAAGAGCATACAAATATTGGAATAATTTATCTTTCCCGATTACAGAAAAAATCCATGAAGAAGTGTTGAGTTTGCCAGTAAGTCCGGTGATGGAAAATGAGGAAGTGCAAAAAGTAATTGAAGTTTTGAATAAATATTGATATGGAACAGCCATTAGTAAGTGTAGTTGTGGTTTCATACAACCAATCTAGATATATCGTAGAAATGCTAGATAGTTTGAAAAATCAAACCTACACCAATTGGGAATTGATTGTTGCTGATGATAAATCACAAGACAATTCTACAGAAATTTTTGAAAATTGGCTAACCGAACATAATGTAAACGCACAAAAAATTTTCCACGAGACAAATACAGGTTTGGCTACAACATTAAATGATTGTGTAGAACATTGTACTGGAAAATACATAAAACTAATAGCGGCAGATGATTTTCTTCATCCAGATTGTTTAGCGGAATCCGTCCAAATTTTAGAGGAAAAAGGTAAAAATTATGGAATGGTTTTCACTGATACTTTCTGTATTGATGATCAAAGTAAACTTCTACCAAATATTGCTGATTATAATGCATTAGGAGGAATACCCTCGGAAAATTTTAGAAAAGTATTAATAAAAGGAAATCGTATTGCAGCATTAACTGTGATGATGAGAACAGATGTTTTGAAAGAAACTGGTAAATATGATTCTAATTTCATAGTAGAAGATTACTACAGATGGCTGAAAATTAATGAAAAATATTTAATTGCCTACATCCCAAAAAAGTTAACATATTACAGATGCCATGATACAAATATTTCTGGTTTAAGAGCAGGAAAAATAGCTGAGGAAACTGTGATTTTACAAATGATGTTCGACAAGGATGGAATGGCAAAAACACAGATAGATAATTATTTTTACAAAGCTTATTTTCAGAATACACCTATCTCAAGGAAAGTAATAGATGATTATTACTGCTACCCTTTTAAAAATAGAAGATTACAACTATCCTTAAAATATAAAATCCCAATTGTATTTTATAAATTAATATCTAAAGTTGTTTAATAATGAGTTTATGAATTTGCCAGAAATCTCCATCATCGTTCCCTGCTACAACCAAGCTGAATATTTGGATGAGTGTTTGCAATCTGTTCTCAACCAAACTTTTCAAAATTGGGAATGCATTATTGTAAATGACGGTTCTCCCGATAATACAGAAGAAAAAGCAGAAAAATGGGCGCAAAAAGATGCGCGTTTTAAATATTTAAATAAAGAAAATGGTGGTCTTTCTTCTGCTAGGAATGCTGGGATAGAAATAGCAAAAGGAGAATGGATTTTACCTTTAGATAGTGACGATAAAATTGGAAATAAATACCTTGAACTGGCATCTCACGAATTCAACCATAATTACACCCTGATTTATTGTAAAGCAGAATTCTTTGGAGAAATGGAAGGACCTTGGGAATTAAGGAAATATTCTTATGCCGATTTACTCCTAAAAAATCATATTTTTTGCTCCGCATTTTACAAAAAAGAAGATTGGATCAAAGCGAACGGGTATGATTCTGCCTTTATTTATGGTATGGAAGATTGGGACTTTTGGCTTTCAATTTTAAATCCAAATTCGCAAGTACTTCAATTAAACTATAATGGTTTTTATTACCGAAGAAAGGAAGAGTCAATGGATATATTACTTTACGAATCGCAGAGAAAAATTTTATTTAGCTCTACATTAGTATACACTAAACATTTAACTAAATATTTACCCCTTAATAAAAATCCAATATCAAACTTTAACCTACAATTACAAAATGTAAAAAATATAGATAGAATCAAAAATGAAGTAAATAAAAATTATCTTACAAAACTATTATACAAATTTATTGAGAAATTAAATTCATGAATATCAGCATTTGCATCACCACATACAACCACGAAAAGTACATCGAAGAATGTTTGATGAGCATCTTTGCGCAAGAATTTTCCGGTAATTACGAAATAATAATTGGTAACGATAATTCTTCAGACGAAACAGAAAATATTATTCAAAAGCTTATTGCAAATCATCCAAAAGGAAACAAAATAAAATATTTTAAAAACGTTCCCAATTTGGGATACGTGAAAAATACACTCTTCACATTTTCTAATGCAAAAGGGAAATACATCGCTATTTTGGATGGAGACGATTCTTGGATAGATCATTTAAAACTTCAAAAGCAATTCGATTTTTTAGAAAAAAATTCAACTTATTCTGCAGTTGGCTGCAACTCAAAAACAGTGTATGCCGATTTATCAATTCTTCCTCATGCTTATTCAGAATTGCCTGATAGAAGTTTAGAGAAAGAAGATTTAACAGATATTTCGCTTTTCCAAACTTCTACTTTTTTCTTCAGAAAAGACATCTTAAAAAAAGATTTCCCCACGGATATTCTTTCTGCAGATCGTTGTTTGTATTTACTAGCAGGTTGTTTTGGTAAAATTTATTTTTTCTCAGACCAGATGGCAATTTACAGACAAATTGGTGAAAGCATCTCTAAAAATGTTTCTTTCGAAGTGATGAAAAAAGATTTCGCCATCATTCCTTTCATTAAAAAATATGGCGCAGATTATAAATTATCAAAATTAAAAACCTATTTCTATTATACTTTAATGACTTATCCGAAATCGGTATCCAAAAAGAATTTCGATTTCGCGGCTTTTGGTTATGCTTTCAACAATATTCTTTCTAAATTTACACTTCATCCTTTAAAATTATATTCCGCGATAAAATGGACCAAACATACCATACGTCAGAAATATGATTTTAAAAAAAATGAAAATCAATTTATTTAAAATATGATCATCGGAAACGGACTTATCGCACAATCCATGAAAAGCATCGATGCAGAATCTGTTCTGCTCTATGCTTCCGGCGTTTCAAATTCTTTAGAAACGAAAGAGAGTGAATTTCTGCGAGAAAAAAAATTAATTGAAAAATCCATCATAGAAAATCCAGAGAAATTATTTATTTATTTTTCTACTTGCAGCATCTACGATTCTTCAAAAAATAACAGTCCGTATGTATTGCACAAACTGAAAATGGAGCAATTGATTGCAGAGCAATGCAAAGATTACTTTATTTTAAGAATTAGCAACGCTGTTGGAAACGGTGGAAATGCAAATCTTTTGCTCAATTATTTGGTTAAAACGATTGAGAATAAAACCAAGATCACCGTACATACAAAAGCGACCAGAAACCTAATTGATGTTGAAGATATTGCGAAAATAACCCAAGAAGTCATGGAAGAATTTGCAAAAAATCAAATTGTAAATATCGCCTATCTTCAAAATTACACCATCATAGAAATCACCGAGAAAATTTCAAATATTTTGAACATTGAACCGGATTTACATTTAGAAAAAGAAGGATCTGGCTATCAAATTGAAACTTCAAAAATAGAAAATTACTTCAAAAAAAATAAATTAACAGATAAAGATCAATATCTTCAAAACCTGATTTCAAAATATTACACGCCTTAAAAAATGCCAAAAATCTACATCATCATCGTTACCTACAATGCCATGAAATGGGCAGAAAAATGTTTTTCTAGTTTGCGGAAATCATCTCTTCCTGTGCAAACTATTGTAATTGATAACGGCTCTACAGATGGTACTCAAGATTTTGTGAAAGCCAATTTTCCAGAGGTAGAATTCATTCAATCTCCAGAAAATCTAGGCTTCGGAAAAGCAAATAACATTGGCATAGAAAAAGCCTATAAACAAGGCGCAGATTTTTTTTATTTAATGAATCAAGATGCTTGGGTTTTTGAAAATTCTGTGCAGAAGCTAATCGATGTTTATAATCAGCTTCCGAATAAGAATGAAATAGGAATTCTAAGTCCGATGCATTTAGATGGAAGCGAAAAGAAATTAGATTTACATTTTGAAAACTATATAGGGAAATATGCAAAAACCAATAGACTGATATCTGACATTTTTCTAAAGCAGCAAAAACCTCATTATGAAATCGATTTTGTTAACGCAGCACATTGGTTCTTACCCAAAGACACCATAGAGCAAATTGGTGGTTTCAATCCTTTTTATTTCCATTACGGCGAAGATTATGATTATGTAAATCGCGTATTATTTTTTAAAAAAAAGCTCTTTGTCTGTACAGAAAGTCTTGTGGTTCACGATACAAAACAGACTTTTGCATCACCAAAAAACAATGATGATGCTTATAAAGAAAAATGGCTCTCATTACGACTGCAAAAGCAGACACAGTATATGAATCCTGCGCTGGATTTTGATCCGGTGAAGGAAAAAAAGAAACTTATGAGGGATTTTTATAAATTTCTTATTAAAGGCTATTCTAAAGAGCGTATTGAACAGCGTGAAATGATGAACTATTTTATACCACATTTAGATGAAATAAAGGAACATCGTGAGCAAATTTTGCAATCACCTCATCCTTTTTTAAATATTTAATAAATCTAAATGAGCAAAAAAATTCTTTTTGTATGCTACGGAGATTCTTCTTCACCTAAAGCATGGTCTAATGTACCGTTTCTTTTTTCTGAAAACTTGATGAATCAAGGTTTTGAAATTTTGCGACTAGACCTTTCTCCTAACGAAAAAAATGAAGCTTTATGGGACAAGTATCCAGGAAGAATTCTATCGCGTTTTTTTCCTAATCAACAATATAGTTTTGTTAAAACACCATTTGCCAGAAGAATTGCCTATCGAAAAATTAAAAATGCTGTTAAGAGTAATCCAGATCTTTACTTTACAATTTTTCTAAGTTTTGATTTTTATAATAAATTCAACAAAGTTCCATCATTAATCCTGCATGATTGGACTTATGATATGATTATTTTAGACAGACAAAAAAGAAAACCCTATTTTTTTGAAAAATGGTTTATCAACTATCAACATATTGCATTTCAAAATTCTGAAATAGTGATATCTCTTTTTAAAGATGCACAAAAACTTATTGCCGAACGACACGGTAAAGAAGTGCATCATTTAGGATCTAATGTAGTAAACGAAATCAATCCCAGTAAACCCACAACCAAAGAAATTTTAGCAAAGAAAAATAAATCTCAAGAATTACTTCTCATTGGATCAACAAAATATTTATTAGGTGCAAGAAAGTTAATACAAGCATTTAGAATTTTACAAAAAGAATTTCCAGATTTGGCACTCAACTTTATTAACCTACCAAAAGATAGACTCTTATTAGAGGAAACTGACCGGAATATAACGTGTTATAAATATTTAGACAAAGGAGATGTTGAAGAAAACAAGCAATATTATGAGCTCTTGACCAATGCTAAAATCTTGGTAAACCCTTCGGAGATTTGGGCCGCCTACTCCAGCACAATTGAATGTATGTTTTACTATACACCAATTATCATTGAACCTTATAAAGCATTTACTATGGATTACGGCGAAACAAATAATTTTGGCGTTTATTTACAGAATACCGAAATTTTTACCATTGTAGATAGTATAAGAGGAATTCTTACAATGAATGAAGAATCCTATACAGAGTTATGTATTAAAGCACATGAACTAGTAAAAGACCAAACTTGGGAAAATTATACTAAAAAAGTGGTAGACCTAATGGGCGATGTGAAAAATAAAAACAGCAACTAATTTTATGAAATCACTCCCAATCAGCATCGGAATTCTCGCTTGGAAAAGCACCAAAACACTAAGCAATACTTTGAAATCTTACCAGAAAAACGGTTTGCTAGATTTGGTGGAAGATATCACGATTTTGTTTCAAGAAGTTTCTACAGCTGACAAAAAATTAGCGGAAAAGTATTCTATAAAATACATTGGTTTACAAGAAAATATTGGTATCGGAAAAGGATTTATCCAACTGGCTGAAAATGCTAAATACAATGATATTCTATTTTTAGAACACGATTGGGAACTTATAGAAAACAAAGAAACCGTACAAAATCAATTACAAACTGGTCTCGATTTTTTGAATGAAGGATTTTCCGTAGTTCGGTATAGAAGCAGAAAAAAACCAGGTTTTCCACTCTATTCTTTGCAACATAAAGGCAACGAACTCAATTATTTTGATGATTGGCATCAAGTTACTTCGCCGCATTTATTGGAATCTTTACATTGGTTAGATCCCGCATCAGAATTTCCAGATAAAATTCAAAAAAAAGGTGATTTCTTTGTAACTACAAGTCGTTGGGCAAACTGGACAAACAATCCATTCTTCATCAAAAAAGATTTTTATTTAGAAAAAATTACTCCTTTTGCAGGAGAATCTGTTCATTTTGAAAAAAATATTGCAGCTTGGTGGGTGAAACAAAACTTCAAAATTGCGCAGGGTGAAGGTTTATTTATGCATAATGATTTGCAAAAACACCGCAAAGATTCTACTTTTACACAACTATTAAAAAGGATGAAAAGAAAAATACTAAAAACCTTCGGACAATGAAAATTCTTTTCCACGAGAACGAACTCAATTACCGAGGAACTTCTATTGCTCTTTTTGATTATGCAGATTTTAACGAAAAATATCTCGGCAACGAATCTGTGATTATTTATGATAAAACCTGCAAAACCAACCATCCTTTAGGTATAGAAAAATTTAAAAATAGATTTGAAGTTTTAGAATATACCAACTTTAAAGAAGTAGATTCTTTAATTTTAAAAAATAATATAGATTTGATGTATGCCATAAAAAATGGCGACAAAGACGGTGTAGAAACTAAAGAATGCAAAACTGCAATACATTCTGTGTTCAAACACTTTGAACCTCACGGCGATGTTTATGCCTACGTTTCTGAATGGCTTTCCCAAGAAATGACCAACGGAAAATCGCCTTTTATTCCACACATGGTGAATTTCACCGATGAAACTAAGGAAGATTTGCGGACAGAATTAAACATCCCGAAAAATGCAAAAGTATTTGGATATTATGGTGGTGCAACAAGTTTTAATATTGCTTTTGCGCAAAAAACCATAGAAGAAATTGCTCGGAAATACAAAGATTATTATTTTATTTTCATGGGTGTAACTTCATTTGTAAAAGAAAAATGGTGGAAATCTAACTTAAAAAATGTTCTATTTTTAGCACCAAGTGCAGATGTTTTGCAGAAATTAAAATTTATCAATACTTGTGACGCGCTTTTGCATGCAAGAGAACGCGGCGAAACTTTCGGGATTACTGTTGCAGAATTTGCCTTAAAAAATAAACCCATCATCACTTTTGCAGATTCCCCAGAGAAAGCTCACATAATGGAATTGAAAGAAAATGCGTATTATTACCGAAATCAAAAAGAATTGAAAACGATTATTTTAGATTCAGATTTAACATTAACGGCGCAAGAAAATTACCAGAAATTCTTGCCACATTCTGTGATGGATATTTTTAAGAAAGTGTTTATTGATGAGAAAAAACAAATTATAATTTAGCGACAATAATTAATTATGAACGTATTAAAATCACTTTCTTCCATTATTTTTGATGAGGGAATTATTAATTATGTCAAGCGGAAAAAAGATATTTACAATCTCCAAAATCATCAATTATTATATCCAATTCGCTATAATAATCAAATTACAAAGATTTATTTGCAAGAGAAATTCGGTTATGTAGATCTTTATATTTTTAAATTTGGTATTTATGAAAAATATATTATTGATGATATCCGAGCAACTTTAACCCACGAAAAAATACTTTTAGACATTGGTGGAAATATTGGCCAACACAGTTTGCTTCTTGCACCTTATTGCAAACAAATCTACGCTTTCGAACCCATTCCGGCGGTTTATCAATCTTTTGAAAAAAGCATTCACGCCAATAATTATAAAAATATCACGCTGCAAAACACGGCAATTGGAAGTAAAAAAGAGGTGAAAACTTTTAATTTCGTTTCAGATAATGCCGGTGCAAGTTCTTTTTCCGAAGTGAAAGGTAGAGAAACAACTTCATTGCAAGTGAAAATTGATACCTTAAAAAATGTATTGCCAGAAAATATTACATTTGATGTAGTGAAAATGGATGTTGAAGGACATGAGGCGGTGGTGATTTTGGGAAACAAAGAAATTTTCATAAAAAACAAGCCTATTTTCTTTATGGAATTTAGTCCAAGCAGTATAGAAGCAGAAGGAACGCACGATCCAAAAGAATTGGTGAATTTCTTCTTTGAAAATAATTATGAAATCTACAGTCAAAATTTAAATCAATCTTTTTACGAAGATCGTCCAGAACTTTATCAAAACGACAATTGGATTTTAAGACCTCAGAAAAAATAAATTATGTGCGGAATAGCCGGAATCATCTCTCCAAATGCCAGAAATTATTCTCAGGAATTACAAAAAATGACCGATGCAATTGCGCATCGCGGTCCAGATGCAGCACAGCATGAATTTTATGAAAATGCAGCTCTCGGACATCGCAGATTATCCATTGTAGATCTTTCCGAAACTGGGAAACAACCCATGTTTTCTTCTACGAAAAACGAATGCATCGTTTTGAATGGCGAAATTTATGGCTATCAAGATTTAAAGAAAAAATATGCGGATTATCCGTACCGCGGAACTTCCGACACCGAGGTTATTCTCGCAATGTATCAAGCAAAAGGGAAAAATTTACTAAAAGAACTTCCCGGTATGTTTGCGATTGCAATTTGGGACGAAGAAAAACAAGAATTATTCTGTGCAAGAGATCGCTTCGGCGAAAAACCCTTTTATTATTGCTTCGGAAAAAATGGCGAATTTATATTTGCTTCAGAAATTAAAGCAATTTTAGAATCAGGATTGATCACCCCAAAGGTTAATCGAGAAGCACTATATCATTTTTTACAATACGGCTACGTAAATGCACAGCAAACGATTTATTCTAATATTCACACCTTGCCTCCTGCACATTTTTTAGTTTTAAAAGACGGAAAGATTCACCAGGAAATATATTACAGCATACCAAAAGACGATGTGAAAATTAACCTTTCCGAGGCGAAAGAAAAATTTTCTCACTTATTGAAAAATGCTGTCGAAAAACAATTAATTGCAGATGTAGAAGTTGGAAGTTTTTTGAGTGGAGGTTTAGATTCCTCTACGATTGTAGCAATGGTTTCTGAATTTAAAGAAAAGCAAACCACTTTGAGTTTTGGATATTCAGGAGAAAATAGCGAGCTAAAATTTGCCGAAGAAATTGCAAATAAATACAAAACCAATCACATAGAAATTCACGAAAACAGAGGAGATATTGCCGCAGATTTGCAAAAAATTTCCCCCTTTTTTGATGAACCTTTCTCTGATATGAGTTATACTCCGCAATTTAAAATTTGCCAAGCCGCTTCTAGACATCTAAAAGTAGCTTTGGGCGGAGATGTTGGCGATGAATTGTTTGGTGGATATCATTTTTATACTGTTGAACAGCAACTGCGAAATCACTTTAGTTACAATAAAATTTTGCTAAAATTTGGTTTAAAACAATATGGCAAAATAAAAGAAACAACTTTTGTAACGCAACAAAATATTATCCATAAAAACATTTTAGATTTTCATCAAAATAAAGTTCGAAATTATTTTTCCTCCAAGGAAATGAAAGATTTAGGAATTACTTCTCCATTTCAGCAAGAATACAGTTTCAACATCAACCCAAATTCTGTGAATGATATGATGCGTGTAGATATGGAAAAATATGTTCCCGGAAATATGCTCGTAAAATCCGACAGAATGGCGATGGCAAATTCTCTAGAAGTGAGAACGCCTTTTTTGGATGTAGATTTTGCGGAATTTTGCATTCAGTTGCCAGAAAATTTGAAAATAAACTCTAGCCAAGACAAAATTATTTTGCGAGAAACAATGCAAAATTATTGGACAGACAGCATTAGAAATCGTGGAAAACAAGGTTTTGGATCTTCGGTAGAAAAATGGTTTGAAGAAGATTCTTTGATGAAATTATCTGATGATTTGCTAAAAAATAAGGAAAGTAAAGTTTTTGAATACATAGATTTTTCTACTTCTCAAAAATATTTAAATCAGGACAAAAAACATTGGAATTTGCTGCAATTGGCTTTGTGGGCAGAGAATTATAAAAAATATATTTAATTGAATTAATCCTTCAAGGATTTAAAATCCTTGAAGGATTGAATAAAAAATAATGGTAAACATTTCCGTGATTATACCAGTTTACAATGCTTCTGCTTTTTTAGAAAAAGCGGTAGCATCTGCATTGCAATTGGAAGAAGTGCAGGAAATTATTTTGGTTGAAGACAAATCCACCGATAATTCTTTAGAAATTTGCAAAAAATTAGCTGGGGAAAATTCAAAAATAAAACTTTTTCAACATCCAGACCAAGGAAATCATGGAGCTGGAGCAAGTAGAAATTTAGGTTTAGAAAAAGCTACGCAAGATTTCATTGCCTTTCTAGATGCGGACGATTATTATCTTCCCAACCGTTTTGAAGCGGAAAAAAAACTCTTTCAAAATTCAACAATAGAAGGAGTTTTTGGCGCAATCGGCACAGAATTTCTTTCGGAAAAAGGAAAGAAAGAATTCCAAGAAAAATTTAAAAATGTAGCATTAACTACTTTGAAAAAAGCTTGCGAAGGAAAAGAGATTTTTCGTGGATTAATTGGTTTAGACCCAGAAATCGGAACTTTTTTTCATTTGAATGCTTTAACAATCCGTCGAGAATCTTTAGCAAAAAACAAGTTGAAATTCAATGATCATTTGCGCGTTCATCAAGATTCTGATTTTATTACAAAATTATCTTATTATGTCCATTTAAAAAGTGGAATTATCGACAAAGCAATTGCCATTCGTGGCGTTCATGATGATAATCGGATTACGAAAATAAAACTGTATTCTGCAAAATATAATGAAAGGCAATTCTTACTTTGGAACTCACTTTTTGCTTGGTCTACAAATTTAAATTTGCCAAAAGAAGAACAAAATATTTTCTATTTAAATAAAAATGCTTTTCAACTTGCCACCGAAAATGGATTAAAAAAAGGTATTCATTTACTGAACGTATTTTTGAAAAACCCCTCTATTTTGAAAACTAAATATCGATTTACATATTTAAAAAGATGAGGCTGAACAACTTACAAATACTTCGAGGTATCTCTGCATTATTGGTTTGCTGCTTTCATTTTCGAGAGGAAATTAATTTTGAGCACTTAAAACTTGGCGATATTTTATTTAGCAGAGGAAGTATTGGTGTTCCTATTTTTTTTGTAATCAGTGGTTTCATCATGACTTTCACTACCAAAAAACTAAATTTTCAAGCAGGTAAAAATTTAAAAAAAACAATCGTAGATTTTTATAAAAAAAGAGCAATTAGAATTATTCCTTTATACTATTTCCTTACTATTTGCTGGATGATTTTGGATGGAAATTTCCTTTTATATTTTTCGGGAGATTTAGGTTATCGCCTTTTGCATTCCGTTTTATTTTTACCACAGAAAGACACATTTCCGGTTTTATATCTAGGTTGGTCGCTCAATTATGAGATGTTTTTCTATTTAATGTTTGGAATTTCTCTATTTTTTAAAAACAAAAGATATTATTTCCTTGTGCTTTTCTTCTTATGCACTTATGTATTGGGCTTATTTATCTCTTCAAAAAATGCTTTTTTAGAAATGATCTGCAGCAATCTCAATCTATATTTTGTAGCAGGTATTTTGCTTGCTCACTTTTTAGAAAAGGTGAAAGTGGCGAAAAAATGGTCTATTATACTCATCATTTTCGGGATTACTTCTTTCTGTTTGTTCTTTTTTAAAATATTGATGATAGAAAACCCCTTCATCATATTAGGTATTATCACGAGTTTGGTATTGGCATTTTTACTATTAGATTTCACTTTTCAAAAAGAAGGAAATAAATTTCTGGTATTTCTTGGCGACATTTCTTACTCTTTGTATTTATCGCATCCTTTCGTAGAAATTGTATTCCGTAGATTTCATGCAGATGGATATTTAAGCATTCCTTTTTTAGTTTTAAAATTGGCATTTGTGATCGCATTAGCTGCTTTTTTCTATTATGTAGTAGAAAAAAAAGTAACTGATTTTTTAAAAATTAAATTGAAAGTTTAAATGAAAATCTCCGTAATCATCCCAGTTTACAACGCCGAAAAATACATTGCACAAGCTGTAGAATCTTGCCTGCAATTTGAAGAAGTTTTCGAAATTATTTTAGTAGAAGATAAATCTCCTGATAATGCATTGCAAGTTTGTGAAAAATTAGTAGAAAAAAATAATCGCGTAAAATTATTTCAACATGCCGACAAAGGAAATCACGGAGCTGGAGCAAGTAGAAATTTAGGTTTAGAAAAAGCAACCGGAGATTTTATCGCTTTTCTGGATGCAGATGATTATTACCTTCCCAATCGATTTGACGCAGAGAAGGAACTCTTCAAAAATCCAGAAGTAGAAGGCGTTTATGGCGCAATTGGCGTTTATTATTATACGGAAAAAGCAAAACAACAATTCTATTCGCTTTTTGCAGATCGATTGACCACCGTTTACAAAAAACACGCACCAAAAGAAGTTTTCCGAGGGCAATTGGGAATGCTTGGAAGTTTTGGCTTGTTTAGTATTATTGCGTTAACCATCAGAAAATCTGCTTTAGATAAAAAACTTTCTCCGATGATGAAAATGCATTTAAGGCTTCATCAAGACACAGAATTTTTGTTCAGACTTTCCTATTATTTAGATCTTTATCCTGGGGTTTTAGAGGAAGCTGTAGCCAATCGTGGCGTACATGAAGACAACAGAATTACGCAAGTAGATAGCGGAAAGGTGAAAGCTTCTATTTCTAAAGTATTGCTGTGGACAGAAGTGAAAAATTGGGCAGAAAACGAGCCGAATTTCCCAAAAGAAGAGTTGCTTCACATCCAAAGAATGCAGCGCAGTTTTGATATAGCGAATTCCTCTTTTATAAAAAAATGGGGAAAGATTTTCAAATATTTAATTACAGATTTTCGAAGTATTCGTTCTGGTTTGTATAATATCAATTGGCGAAAAAGTTTATTTTAAATTTTTTCCAAGCAGGTATTTTTTCTCTAAAATTCCATTGATTTCAGAAACAGTTATGAAATTACTTTTTTTGTAAAAACCAAAAGCAGGATTGTTTTTCTCCACTTCTAATTCGTAATAATCAACCGTTTTTTTAGCTTCTTTTTCAAAAGCTTCTAAAAGAATTTTTCCTATTCCTTTTCCATTAAAATTTTGATCGACAACGATATAAACCAACTGACTTTGACATTGGTTTTCTATTTTTTGATGAAAAATTTTCCCTAATAAATGAATGAAATATACAGGATGTTTTACCAAGGCGACCATAGTTTCTTTGATGAAAAAACCTTTATTATTTTTCAAAAAATCATCAAATAAAAGGTCTAACTCATGGGTTCCAAAAACAAATCCTAATAATTTCCCTTCTTCAAATTTACCTAAAAATATACGGGTTCCCTTTTTGGCAAGTAAATGATTTTTATAAAACTTTTCGATAAATTCTACAGAATAATACGCGATGATACTCGGCAAAAACTTCTTGTGAATTTCGGCAACTTGTTTGAGGTCTATTTCTGTAATTTCTTGTATCATTTCAACACCTTATAAATGATTTTTGGTCCAAGAAAATTAGCAATTTTCAGTGGTAATTTTTTCCAAATTTGAATTAAAAATTGAACCATTTTATTTTCTTCCTCGTTTTGATGCGAAGACTTATTTAAATAATAATAATACAATTGAACTTGTACTGCTCCCCAAGATTTTTTGAAAGAGACGGTGCCCTGTTGCTTTTTACTGCGTCCTAAATCAAAAGTAGTGATCTTTTTTTCAATTGCGTGACAAATAATTTCCCAGTACATACCACTATTGAGCGATAGATGATTGTAATCTCTTAAAGTTGCAGCGTAAGGGTGATAAATAGAATGTGAATCTTGCACAAGGCAAGCCGCACCAGCTGGTTTTCCATCGATATACATTACGATAAATTCGGCGAAAAAATCTTTACTTTTACCTAATTCTACCACGATGTTTTTATAAAATTCCTTACCATGAGTTGGCGTTCCTAAATCTCGCCAAGCTGTAGAAATCACCGTGTAGAAATCATCTAACAAATCTAAAGTTCCAAATTTTACAGTATATCCAGATTTTTGAGCTTTTCGCACATGAGTACGTGCTTTTGCTTTTACAGAATTATTCCAAACTTCTTCTTTTCCAGCACTCAAATCTAAAGTAAAAGTGAAATAATCTTTTATCAAAACATTAGAAATATCATCTGATATATTTATTGGCGACCGGTATTTTAAAAGAATTGGAGTGGTAATTCCGTTCAAATCTTTTTTGGTTAAAGTAATGGTTTCGTCTAAAGTTCCACCATCGGTAATATAGGGCGAATTGACGAGCATTTCTTTGGTTCCGGAAAGTATGATTGTGTCTTTTCCGAAAGAAATTTCTTTGCTTTTCAGCGGATAAGTTTTCAATGCCATATCCTTCCAAGAATGAGAATCGGAAAACTTATTTTGTAATTTCATAAGTAACTATTATTTATTATTTGTCTTATGGTATCGCCCAAATTTTCCTATTATTTATTCGAAGACCTGTTAATGGCAATTTCATATTCTTTAAATTGAGTATTAAAGCATAAATCGAATTCAGATTTACGATGAGGATTTTCAAAAAACGCAACGAAACGTGGGTCTAAATTTTGGTAATATTCTGGTGAATCTAAATCGCTTAAAGCAGGGTGCAACATCACTTCTACGGTTTCATACGCCTTGCTTTTCTTTAAAAAACTGAACAAGTTTTCGCTATTTATTTCACAAGTATTTAACATTGAATAAAACCCAATTTTACCAGAATTATCGTTAAAAAAAGAAAGAAATTTTAATAATAGAAGTTTAATTACATTGCTTATTGAAGCAGTTTCTCCATTAAATTTCCAACTTTCAAAAAGACCTTCGTTGATTTCTCTAATTCTCGGGATCCCGTGTTTTTTGGCTAATTTTTTTACGATTTTATTGATGGACGGAATTACATGAACGTGTTCGTGCCCATCAATATGCGAAATTTCTATTCCGCTATTTTTAATTTTTAAAATCTGTAATTCAATCTCTTTTTCTATAGATTCCAGTACTTTTTTGCTTTTATTTTTAAAAAGTAAGCTTATAAAAGTATTATTAAGAATTCCTTTTTCTGATAGCATAGCACTGGGAAATAATGCTTTTGCGCAGGTTAAATTGACATGAACACCAATCTGAAGATTTTTAGCATTTGGAATTACATTTTTCACGGCATCTTCAAAATATTCTGTATTCGCCATCAAACTTGCGTGCGATAGAAAACCTTCCGTATTTGCTTTAAGAATGGCATGATTCACTCCCAAAGAAAATCCAAGATCGTCGGCATTGATAATGAGTTTTTTTACCATTATTTTTCTTTTATAGAGTGAAGATTGTAAAACAATTTCAGATTATTCTCTTCCGTAGTATCTTTTGCTGGGTCTTTATCAATGTAATCTTCACCAGATTCTAGAAAAATTTTCCTATTCAAATAATTTCCAAAACTTGATTGGAAATAATATAATTGATTATCCAATACGATGTCTTTGGATTGATTTCGCTTTTGCAAAATTTCCGTCACGATTAAATCATAATTCTGATTGGCTTTAAAGGTAAATAAAATACTGATGGTAGAAAATACGATAAGGAAACCGCATAAAAAAACATGCGCTGTATTTTTGAACTTCTCATTTCCTAGTTTTAATATAATTTGGTACACAACAATCAACAAAATACTGTTTGAAAAGAAAAGTAATCTTGTACCGATAAGTGGAGAAACCGCCACAATGCACAATGGGAGCACAAAAAGTAATATCCAGAATAAGATTTTCTCTCTTTCGTAGATTACTTTTTTAAATTTTGAATTCCAAACAACAATAGCTACAATTACAAAAAATACCAATCCTAGTAATTCTTGATTGTAATAAAAATAAGTCTTTAGAATCTTTACCCAATTTGCTATATAATCGCTAAATCCGATGTCCAAAACAGATTTTCCTACAAGCTCTTGCTTTATTTTATTTGAAGGTGCGAAAAACAATAGTGCGTACCCAACTATGATAAATAAAGGAGTAATCAATAATCTGAAATCCGGCAATTTCTTATTTTTTAGATAATATATTAGAGCAAAAAGGAAGGAAATTCCTACCAAAATTGGCGGCACATGTTCATTGCTCATTCCTATAAATACTCCAAAAATAGGTAGTACAAAATAGGATGTTTTTTTCAGCAAAGCTTTATTCCCGTGCAGAAAATACTCACTTAAAAGATAAACATACAGCAAATAAAAAACATGTGTAAAAGTGTAATTGGTACTAAAAGGAGTGTAATAAAACATTTCTCCAAAATAATTGATAAACAAAATAAAAAATCCTGCTATCCAAAGAAATTTTTTCACCATTTCTACATCTCTAAAATCTGGTAATTTGCGATAGATATTTAAAAATAATGCTGTTATAAATGCATTGAACAACAAAACGCCAAAAAGAACTTCTAAAAAAATATTTCTTGAAACCAAATTAGAGAAAAACTGACCGATTCGGGCATTTCCAAAGTAATACGAGATTATATACTCTTGTATTGCATTTGGATAATTTACTTTGTTCAAATAATAAAATTCGTCTCTAAAAACAGGATAAAAATAGCAACTTAGAGCAATTGCAATATTGACGAAAATTAAGACAAAATAGGGAATATTACTCTTTTTCATTCTTCAAAACTTCATTAAAATATAAGGGTCTATTTTTTACCTCGATATGTATTCTGCCGATATATTCTCCAATAATTCCTAAAAAGAAAATAATGAGCGAACAAAAGAAAATCATAACGGATAATAGCGTTAAAAACCCAGTTTTTGGCTCGTGATTGATGTAGCTGCTGTAAATAGAAAATGCCAGGAAAAAGATAGAAAATATACAACCTAGAATTCCAAAAAAAGTGGCTATTCTTAAGGGTTTTATAGAAAATTGTATCACACTATCTATGGCTAATTTATATAAATTGAAAAAATTATAATTGCTTTTACCAGCATTTCTTTTTGGCGCTACAAATGGAATGATGTGCGCATTTTGCAAACCTACCAAAGACAACATTCCGCGGAACATTCTATCCGTTTCGTTCAAACTATTGATCCACAGAACATATTTTTTATCTAGCAAGCGAAAATCTGGCATATTTCTCGGGATTTTCACATCAGAAAGGGTGTTTAAAATCCAATAATAGGTGTTTCCTAAAAAGCGATAGCGCAAACCTTTGTCTTCATTATCTGTTCTTTGGGTAAGAATTAATTTGTGCTTATTTTGCCATAGTTGCACCATTTCTATTGCAATTTCTGGTGGATGTTGCATATCTGCATCCATAAAAATAACCGCAAACTCGTGGTCTGCTTCTATATTTTGTTCTGCTACGTAATTTAATCCTGCCGTCATTGCAATTTCATGTCCAAAATTTTTGCTTTGGTTGATGATTACAATTCTATCTTCCTCTCTTTGAAGCTCTTGCAGCAGTGCTAAAGTTTTATCTTTGGATCCATCGTTTACAAATACAAGCTCAAAACTTTCGAATAAAATAGAATGCAATTCTTCCTTTAAACGTTCCGTAAGGATGAGCAAATTATCTTGCTCATTATAACAGGAAATGATAAAGTAAATTTTTTTCATAGTTAAATTCATTAAAAATATCTACCGATGCTTGGTTTTAATTTGCTTGACGGTTTGCTTTTTATGACTGCAAAAATACTGAAAAATACTTGATGCATGATTTGCAAATATTTTTTATTGTTTTCTTATCTCATTCAAATATATATTTACACTATCTGCAAATATTTTACTAAATTTTCTAGCACCAAGTTGGTTTAAATGTCCATTGTCTTGCGCATTTTTGCTGGTATAAAAATCTTTGAATTTCTTTCTAGCTGTAAAATCCAATACTTTTGTTTTAGAATTTTTTTTAAGGAAAGACATATCATAAGGTTCCGTAAAAAGTTGCGAAACAAGCACTAATTTTACACCTCTCTTGTCGCATTCTTTTATCAATAATTGAATGTCGTTTTCCCAAGCAGTATTCATTTTTTTGGGTTGCAATACAAAATTTCTTTGTGAATACAATTGCATGGTATCTTTTACGTAAGTATCTCTTTGTGTTTTCACGCTGGTAGATCTGTTGTATTCTTTTTCCAAAGGATAATAGCCATCTCTATAATCGGCAGAACCTTGATCAATAAAATAATCTGTTTGATCTAATTTTTTTAAATAAAAAATATTGATGAAGTAATGTTCCACTGCAGTGTAAACTCCCGCCCAATCTTTAGTCTCTGAATAATATTTGCTTTCAAAAATGGTAGAGGGAAGATCATGATAATACAAAGCTTTTGTAGATAATGCATTTCTTTCTAAGGGTAAAACACCTTGAATTTCAAAAAATACATACTTTATATTTTTATTCAGTTCTAGTTGTCTGAGAATATATCTGCTTTCTGTATAAAAACTTCCACCAGTAGCCATGTTGTATGCTTTTATTTGATGATGTGTTGCAGAATCTAAAACTACAGGATCTAAATGGCGGTACATTCTGCTGCTTCCCATAATAATAGCATTGTATTTTTCGCCATTTTTTTTGTAAAAGTCTACTTTCTGGCGAATTGTCCCATTTCCGTAAAATTTATATTTATTTGAAAATAAAAGACACAATCCTAAAATCAGAAATAAGCTGATCCATGCAACGAGTTTAAATACGAATTTTTTCATGTCTTAAAATTGAAAATATATAAATTCATTGTTGCCAAAATTCGCAAAAACTAAAATTAAAACCATGATAAAGGCATACAGAAATCTTCTTACCCAAGGATTCCACCTTTCAATTTCTAAACCATGGTTTTGCGCTCTATTGCTCCATTCTATACAAAGCATCACCAAAATAAGCGCAATTTCTTTTTTAGGAATTGGCTTTGGAAATTGCAAAATACTGCTGCTAAAAATATCGCCAATGTATTGCAAAGCAACCGTCATACTTTCTGCCCGAAAGAAAATCCACGCGAAGCAAACAAGTGCAAATGTGAGTACAATATTAAAGAAATCTCGGAAATTTGGTAACAATCTTCCCATTGCTACAACTTCTAAGTTATCTCTATTTTTATCTCTGATTAAAAGTGGTAGAAAAAATAAGGCATTCAAACCTCCCCAAACTATAAAAGTCCAGTTGGCGCCATGCCAAAATCCGCTCACTAAAAAGATGACGAAAGTATTGCGAATCTTCATCCACATTCCACCTCTACTTCCACCTAAAGGAAAATACACATAATCTCTAAACCAAGAAGACAGTGAGATGTGCCATCTTCGCCAAAATTCTGCAATATCTCTAGAAAAATAAGGGAAAGCAAAGTTTTTCAACAATTCCATCCCGAACAATCTGGATGTTCCTAATGCGATATCTGAATAGCCAGAAAAATCTCCATATATCTGGAAGGCAAATAATAGTACTCCTAAAACCAATCTGCTCGCAGGTTCTTGATCGTGGTTGGCAAAAATTTCATTTACAATTGGTGCACAATTATCTGCAATTACCATTTTTTTGAATAATCCCCACAAAATTTGTCGAATACCATTTGCGGCTTGTTCGTAATTGAATATTCGGATTTTTTTTACCTGAGGCAAAAGATGTGTGGCTCTTTCTATAGGACCAGCTACAAGCAAAGGAAAATAACTTACGAATAGTGCATAATCAATTGGGTTTTTCTCCGCTTTTATTTTTTTCTTGTACACATCTATAATGTAGGATAAACCATGGAACGTATAAAATGAAATACCAATAGGAAGTATAATTTTTAAAGTCCAAGGATGAATTACAAACCCAAAACCTCCTATTAAATCTGCAAAACTATCTATAAAAAAATTATAATATTTAAAAAAACCAAGGAAACCAAGATTTATAGCAATGCTAGTAACCAGCCAAAATTTTGCTGTTTTGTTGTTCTTACTTTTCTCTATTTGCAAACCCGAAAAATAATCTAAAGCTATAGAAAACATTAGTAAAAATAAAAAACGCCAATCCCAACAAGCATAAAAATAAAAGCTTGAGACTAAAAGCAAAATATTCTGCGCCTTCTTATTATTCTTAAATACAAACCAATACAGTAAGAATACAATGGGCAAAAAGATTGCAAAAGAAATAGAATTAAATAACATTTATATTTTTTTTGTTTTTAAATAAACTTCTTATTTGCTAATTTGAAATAATATCTTTCGCTAAAATTTCACAAAACTGATTCATTGATTTTGTATCCAAATGTACCTCATCTACATATTTAAAATTATTTTCAGAGAGGTTGTAATTTTTATAAGACACCTTTTTTTGCGAACAAATTTTATTCATTTGGGCATCAAAATCTGGATACGTATCGTTTTCAATATCATAAGGAACTTTCGCCATTGGTATTCTTAGAACCACAACTTTACCATGCTTTTTCAAAAAATCTATGGTTTTGGCCAAATATTGCAATCTAATTTTAGACGTTTTCAATCCTGCCATTTTAATCTTTAATAATTTCATGGCATTATCATTCCACTCTGCTCTGGTTTTATCTGAAACTTGCCTAATAATGGTAGTTTGTATTTTTCCATTATCTAGAATTTCCATTTTTCCGATAGGATCTTTTGGTGGTATAATTTTATTATTCAATTCTTTGGTGATAGAAAATTCAAAACTTTCCCATAAATATTCTACGTTGGGATTGATGGCAACCATAGAAGTTCTTGCCACAGATTTATCATTTTCTACAAAATTTTCTGGACGATCTGCTTGGCTTCTATCCACCATCAAAGCTGTGGGTTCTACGGTTACTATAAATAATCCATCCTTTGAATTCGGCTGAATTTTTTTCTCAATAGATTCCAAATATTTCGGACCAAACGGTGAATGCGCCCATGTAAAAGCATAATTGTACAATTTTACCTTCGGGAATTTACTTTTTGTAATGCTATCCAATATTGCAGGATTCATTCCAGCTGCTCTAGAACTACCAAGAATTAAAGAATTTTGCTGTGGCGATGTGAACCGCTTATAGAAATCGTCGGTTTTTTTTCCCGTAATGTATACGGCAAAACAAATTACCAAAAGTGGCAAAACCGAAAATAGCATCAAGCGCAAAATAGATTTTTTCATATTTAAAATTGTGCGTAAATAAAACCTTTTGGTGCAATATAAAATAGAAATACGAGAAAAATTAAAACGTAATAAAATCCCCATCTTAGGATAATACTTCGCTTCGCAAACAGCTCTTTTATGGCAAATTCCTTATCTCTTTGCAGCCATTCCAAAATCATCATCAAAAGAATTAGCAAAACAATTTCTTTCTGAATTGGGAAATTCGGAATTTGAAAAAATGATAAAGAAAAAATTCCTTTATAATAATTAACCGCCATTTCCATATCTGTGACAAAAAATAACACCGTAAGCAAAGAAAAAAGTACGAAAGTAATTGGAATATTCTTCATTTCTGAGAGGCTTGGAATGATGGTATGTTCAGATTTAATTTTTTTACTCATTTTTCCACGCCAAATAATAGGAATAAACATTATTCCACTTACCAAACCATGCACCACATAATGCCATTCTGCTCCGTGCCAAAATCCTACCGCTAGAAAATTGATGATAATTGCAGAAATTAGTCCGTATTTTCCATAATCTCTAAAGTTGATGGATAATGGTGTGAAAACATATTCCGTGAGCCAACCCGTTAAAGAAATATGCCATCTTCGCCAATAATCTGCAACGTTTTGCGCAAATAATGGATAATTAAAATTGGGTTGAATTTTGATGCCTAATATTTTAGATATTCCAATTGCCATATCGGTATAACCCGAAAAATCTGCATATAGTTGAATGAAATACAAAACGGCACCTACAAATAATGCACTTCCGTTTAAGGTATGATAGGTTTCGAAAAGTGGACCTGTAATCGTAGCAATATTATCTGCAACCACCAGTTTTTTAAATAATCCCCAAAGAATTTGCTTCAAACCATCGCTAAATTGCGATTGTGAAAAAGCTCTTTTTATTTCTAAATTTTTCAGGAAAGCTCCTGCTCTATCTATTGGACCAGCAATAATACATGGAAAAAAGGCGATAAATACGGCATAATTTATAAATGAAGGAATTTCTTTCAACTTATTATTTCGAATATCTAGCAAATAACCAATCATTCTAAAAGAATAAAAACTAATACCAATTGGTAAAATTAATTTCAAAACATTCAACTGATCTTGCATCCCGAAAACGTGCAATAAATCGTTAAAATTTTCTATAAAAAAATTAAAATATTTAAAATACAAAAGCTGGATAAGCACAAAAAAAACACCAAATCTCATCCAATTTCGTTTCGCGTTTCCTGCTGCTTCTTTTATCTTATTCCCAACAAAATAGGTGACTCCGGTGGAAAAAATAATAAGCGCAATAAATTCAAAACTCCAAGTACAATAGAAAATATAACTGGCAATAAGCAGCAGAATATTTTGCGCTTTGGATGTTTTGCACAGTAGAAAATATGCAAAAAAGAGAATGATGAAAAACAAAATGAAACTGTAGGAATTCAGCAGCATAAATAGATTCTATTTGGTTTGTAGCAAAGCGATTTCAGCTGAATTAGAGCATTTTTCGCATCATTTTTTAATTAGTGTATGTAATTTAATAAAGAATAAAAATACTGATCTACCCTCTTTTTAATCTTGTTTTTTAATAAATGCAGCGTACATCACAGGAACTTTAAATTTCGCAGCTTTTTCCGGTGTTATTTTTTCTGAAATCACTGTTTTTTCTTCAATTATTTCAAAACCAGCTTCATTGATTAAATTTCTAATTTCTTGCACGTTATTGAACAGGTAAATATGATCAATCATTGGCGCATTTACAGGCGTTGTCATATAACAAACTCCATCTTTCGCCAAATGTTTCCCAATTTTCATCAGCAATTCTTTAGGGTTTTCTACATGTTCTAGAACTTCCCCAATCGTTATAAAATCGTAGACATCATCATTAGCGAAATCGAAAATATTTTTTAAATAAAAATTAATTTTATCATTATTTAAAATTCCTTTGGCTATTTTCAATGAACTTTCGCTAATATCTACCAAATCAAATTTAGTAGCGATGGGCAAAATTTCTACCGCTTTATAAATATACAAACCGTGTCCTCCTCCAATTTCTAAATAATTTTTACCCGAAAGAAAATATTTATAAACATTATCTATGAAAAATTTTATCCGTTCGTATTGATCAAACCATAGAAATTGTGCTAAAACCAAACCGTGCATATGGTAAGACATCACTTCTGGCGTAGCATACACGTTTTTTTCTACCTCTTCAAAAGAAGTATTGGAATAGCGTCCATTTTGTATAAAAGCCAAACGCTCATCTAGCATCGCTTCTATCATTTTCAGATAAAAATCTACGCCATAATCTAAAGTTAATTGCTGAGATTTTAAATATTCCTCATACTTTTCGTAAAATGGATTGGCTAAATTAAAATACTCTTCACCCAAATCTTTCAGGTTTTCTTTTAATTTTTTGCTATGGCTCGGGTTTTTACGTTCTATGCTATCAATTATATATTCAATATAATTTTCCATCTAGTTCGTTTTGGCGGCAATAGAATTTATCATTTCACCTAGATTATTCCAACTTTGGATTTCTGCGGACGCAAAACGGATGCTGAAAGCTTTCTCTATAGCTACCACCAAATGAATATGCGACAAAGAATCCCATTCTTCTATATCTTCTGCGGTAGTTTCTTCGGAAAGTAAAATTTCTTCATTGTCTAATTCTTCTATGAAAATTGCGCTAAGTTTTGCTAAAATTTCTTCGTTGGTCATAATTTTTTTAGTTTTTTGTGGTTATATAGACTTCTGTTGGTTCAAAATTTTCTACTGTAAGTTTCCAATTATTTTCATCAACAGTAAATCCTAGTTTTTCGTAATGATTCTCTACCATTTGATTTTTTGCCGTTGGTAAATATTCTCCAATAATTTGTTCAAAACCATTCTTTTTAGCGAGTTCTACAATTTTATTTAAGGTAAAATTTTCCATTCCTCTTTTCAAAACACGGCAACTCATCAACCAAGTATTGATGAACAATGATTTTTCGTCTATTTTTTCTAAAATCACAGCGCAAATAAGTCCGTTTTCGCCGTATCTATCATTCAAAGTAAAAGAGAGCGAAAAATGATTTTCAGATTTCATCACCTCATCAATTTCTTGCTCCGTAAATCTTACAGTTCTTAAATTGAATTGATTAGAACGTTGCGTTAATTGTGAAACTCGTGGTTTAGAAAAATTGCTAAATGCTTCAACATCAGAAATCATTTCCAAATTTTTCAAGAAATCTTCTACGTTGGTAAAACTCTCAAATGCTACATTTCTTTCGGCTTCTATTTGGTATTGCTTGGTTCTTTCTGCATCATTTTCCGAGAAACTTGCCGTTTCAAAAAGATTTAATCCATAAATATATTCCAAATAATCTGCTGGATCTTCTGGCAATTCTGGTACGCAAACTTCTGGTAAATTTTCTCTTACCAAATTTCTTTCAAACGGATTGTCATCTAAAAAAACCATAGAATCTAACCCGATATTCAAAATATTTTGAATTTTTCTAATATTATCTGCTTTATTTTCCCAATTAGCCACAAAAACAGCAATATCTTCCATTTTCAAGACCATTTCTGGGTGCTTTTCAAAAGGTTCTTTAGCTTTGTCTTCATCATTTTTGCTACAAATCGCGAGAATTACGCCTCGTTTCTGCAATGCTTTTGCCCAATATTGAAATTCAGAAAATGCCTTCCCAATTCCCAAACTTCCGATTTGTATATTTTCTAAACCGTCATCACCAATAATTCCACCCCAAGTTGTATTGTCCAAATCTAAAATCAGACATTTTTTGAATTTCCCTTCCAAAGAAGAGATAATTCCCATCATATCTTGTGCAACAATTGGCAGAATATCTAGCGACAAAACCATTTCGGTATTGATGTAAATATTTGGCGAAAACATAGCGTTTCTTCCCCATTTATTCTGAATAGAAACCAAATCTACAATAAAAAGGTTTTCCTTTTTTAGGGCTAATTCAGATAGTAAATAATTAATTTTCTGCTGTTGAAAAACAAATGATGATTCTACTTTATGAGAAAAATTACCAAAAACTTGATTGTCAATTCCCGGAAAATTACAGAATAATATCCTGCTTTTTATTCTACTTTGTATCGTTTGATACATCTCTTCGATGTAGTGTATTTTGTTTTCTGCAAATGACAATTGAGAATCGTACTGTTTATAATACGAACTCAATAATTTATGAGAAGATTCAAAAATGATGGCATAATCGGCTTCAAATTCATAAAACTCCGAAGTAGGATCTAAAACTTGACGAGAAATTTGGCCGAAATCTGCTTCAAAAATTTCGAGTTCAAATCCAGAATTTATTGCAGTTCCTTTTAAAGCAACATTCAAAAATTGCGTTGCCGTATCTCCTAAAAGAGCAACTCTTATTTTTTTTAAACCTTCTGTGTTTTGTTTTAAAACTTTTTTAAGTTCAGAAAATGTTGGATGCATAGTATTTCTATTTTACAAAAATACCCACATATTTCCCCTCAAAATCTACAACTGTGGGTTGTATATTTTTAGACTCGCAAAAATCTTGAAATGCAGAATTGTCATTAATATCATCAGAAATAAAAACCCCACCTATTTTCAGTGGCGCATATAGTGTTTCATAAGCCCATTTCATGCCCTCATAAGATTTGTCGGAATCGTAATGGACAACGTCTATTTTTTGGGTTTCTTTCAAAATTTTTGGTAAAGATTCTCGATCTGCATGGCGAAAAAGTTTCCAGTTTTTCCTCAATTTTTCTGGTACGATACAACCAACAAATTGATCTCCATCTTGTCCTAAATAAGGCATATCTGAACTGTATAACGTTCCGTTTCTTTTCTCTAGAGATTGCAAAGAAGCAAAAGAACTCCAACCATAAGCTACGCCTGTTTCCACAACACTTTTCGCCTGCGTAAACTCACAAGCTGAATATAATAATTCCAAAGCTCCGGCGCCGCCCATTTTTATAGGACAATTATTTTGAGCTTTTTCTGCTTCAAGAAAATCTACAGAAAATTTTTGTTTAAAACTTTCGAAAGGCATTTTAAATAAATTTTCAATCGCATTCTCTTGGCTGATTGCGATTTTGGAAGCCCATAAATTTGTTTTTTCCTTACCCTTAAAAGCTGATTGTCTATTAAAAATATTTTTAATGATTTTCCTGCCCAACTCTGGATATAAATCTGGTCGTTTTATATATCCAATCAAGGTTTTCGCCACTCTTTTTAATTCGCTCACGGTGTTTTTTTATTTTGCAAAAATAGGTAAAATTCTAATGATTTTTAAAAATCTCCGTATCTTTGATTTTCAATCCAACAAAACATTAATGATAACTGCCTTAATTGAAAAATTTCAACGAAAAAAACAGAGAGATATTTTAAATAAACATCCTTCTATTTTTCTTGGTAATCAATTTAAATTAGGTATTAACAATCAATTTATTATCTATAAAAACATTGCTAAATTTTCTATCGGAGACCATGTTTCTTTTCGCAATTACATTCACATCATTTTACAAGACAAAGCAAAATTAACAATAGGAAATAAGGTTTTTTTTAATAACCATTGTTCTATCAACTGCTTAGAGAGCATTTCCATCGGCGAAAACACACTGTTTGGCGAAAATGTAAAACTCTACGATCACAATCATTCTTATGTACGGAATGAAAATGGATTATCGGTTTCTCACTCAGAATTTACAACCGCGCCAATTGTAATCGGCAAAAATTGTTGGTTAGGCAGCAATGTAGTTGTTTTAAAAGGCGTTACGATTGGAGACAATTGCATTATTGGTGCGGGTTGCGTAATTCACAAAGATATTCCAGCTAATTCTACCGTTTTAAATCAACAAGAATTGAACATAAAAACATATTAAAATGAAATTTTCTGTTCTCATCGCTCATTTTAATAATGCTAAATATTTTAAAGATTGCTATGATTCTTTATTGAAACAAAGCTATGAAAATTGGGAAGCCATTATTTTGGATGATGCTTCAAATGAGAACGAAAAAACTTTAGTTAAAAAAATTATTGAAGGAGATAATCGTTTCAAATTTTTTGAGAACACTAAAAATCAAGGTGTTGGATTTACAAAAAGTAAACTTATAGAATTAGCAAATGGCGAAATTGTCGGTTATGTAGATCCAGATGATGCGATTCTTCCGACTGCGATTGAAAAAAGCATTGAAATTTTCAAAAAAGATAAAAAAGTAGCGCTCACCTATTCCAGATTTATGTCTTGTGATGAGAATCTACAAGCAATTTCTCCCTTTAAATCTGCCAATCAAGTTCAAAATAACGATAAGTATTTTTTTAATTATCCTGTTCAAATTGCTCATTTCGTGTGTTT
This sequence comes from Frigoriflavimonas asaccharolytica, assembly GCF_013294015.1. Classification (GTDB taxonomy): domain Bacteria; phylum Bacteroidota; class Bacteroidia; order Flavobacteriales; family Weeksellaceae; genus Frigoriflavimonas; species Frigoriflavimonas asaccharolytica. Next base: position 3,608 of record NZ_JABSNO010000011.1, on the reverse strand, counting down.
TAGTAAAGAAATTTATTCAAGTACAGAAAAAATGAATACGGAACTCAAAATTTCTGAAGATCAAGATTTATATTTAAAATTATACGAGAAAGGGAAAGTAATTTTCATTGATGAAACCAATTATTTGTACCGAACGCATTCTGGTGGAATTTCGCAAAATGATCACAAGAAAACATCTTACGAATATTGGGCAAAAGTTATCTGGAATGCGATGCAAAGAAGAAAATTGACAAGCATTAATGGAAAAAAAATACCAACCGAGTTTAGTTCTTCTGCAGAAATTTTCAATTTATTGACGTACCAAAATTCCATTCCTTATCGAATTAAAAAGAAACTAAAAATCTTATTTCAATCGCTTTTTTAAAAAATAAATGACTCAATCTACCAAAAAAATAAAAATAATATTTCGCCACCGTTCAATGGAAATGGGTGGTGTAGAAAAGGTGATGTTAAGTGTTTTGAATAATTTAAATCAGGATAAATTTGAAATGACGGTTCTTCTCAATTTAAACCAAGGCGAATTGCGAAACGAATTTCCTGCCCATGTAAGAAAAGTATATTTAACGGATGGAAAAGAAGATTTTTCTAAAAATATTTTACTTCAAAAATTTCAACTTTTAAAAAGAAAAACGAAACTAGAAAAACTTCAAAAAAATCCGCAAATAATTGATAAAGAGTATTTAAAAGACGAATACGACATCGAAATCGCGATGACTTACAATGATTTTGAACCGGTTTTAAATTCTACCAACAAGAAATCTAAAAAAATCGGTTGGTTTCATTCGGAAATCGATTTGCCCAAATTACAACCGTTAGTTCCAGATATTTTAAAACATTTTCCGCAGTTTGATCACATGATTTACTGTTCAGAAAAGATTGAAAAAATCATGCACGAAGTCTATCCAAATCTTCAATATCCAAAGGAAAGTGTGATTATCAATGCCATTCCGATTGAAGAAATTAAGAAAAAAGCAGAAGAAAGAATCACGGATTTTCCAAAAAGTCCAGTTTTTGTTTCCGTGGGAAGATTGCACACCAGAAAAGGGTATCACAAATTGATGGACGCACATTCCCAACTCATCAATGAAGGTTTTGAACATTCCATTTATATCATTGGAGATGGAGAAGAATTGCCGAATCTTTTGGCGCAACAGAAAAAATTAGGCGTCGAAAAAACTTTTATTTTTGCGGGAAATAAAATGAATCCATATCCTTATCTGAAAAATGCAGATTTTTTCATTATGCCTTCCGAATCCGAAGCTTGGCCTTTGGTCATTGCAGAAGCTTTAATTTTGCAAAAACCGATTATTGCAACCAAAGTTGGAGATGTAGAAAACATGATTAAAGATAGAAAAACGGGCTACCTCATCGATTATAAAACGGAAGAAATGTATGCTGCAATGAAAGAATTTCTTACCAGTAAAAACTTAATTTCGGACTTGAAAGAGAATTTAAAAGACATTGAAAAAGAATTCGACAATCAAAAAATATTTAATGAAATTGAAGAAATCTTACTTAATTTAGCAAAAACGAAATGATGAATTTAATCTATAGAATTTTTCTGAAACTTCATAACATTCGCACAGAATTTCGTGATAAATCTTACATCGAAATGTGCAAAAAACGCGGTTTGAAAGTTGGTAAAGGGGTCATTTTCATCGAAGCACCCAAATTTGGATCTGAACCTTACTTAATAGAAATCGGTGACCGCACAAAAATAACGGCAAATTGTACATTTATCAATCATGATGGTGCAATGTACACCATTCGTTCTATGGAAAAATACCGAGACGTCCGTAATTTTGGACGAATAAAAATTGGAAAAAACTGTTTCATAGGAAATAATTGCACGATTCTTCCTGGAGTTGAAATGGGCGATAATTGTATTTTGGGAGCAGGTTCTGTGCTGAATTCTTCTACGCCACCAAATTCGGTTTTTGCAGGAACACCGGCGAAATTTATTTGTACCATCGAAGAATATGGCGATAAAGCTCTAAAAAACAATGTGATGTATCCACGAGAATTAGAGGAAATTCGCCCGAATTTAGATGCTTATATTAAAGAAAATCTGCCTCATGTTTATAAACCGGTAAGATAATTCTGTGGAAAACAAAAAGAAAATCCTCATCAGAATTGGTTCTCTTCGTCATGGCGGAGCAGAAAAAGTATTGGTTACTTTTCTAAAAAATGTACCAAAAGACAAATATGAAATTGATCTTTTATTAAATTTATATTCTGGGAAATATTTAGCTGAAGTTCCGAGTTGGATCAAAATTTTGTATTTGAATAAAGGCGAAATGATTACCACCAATCGTTTGCAAGATATTCCACTGAAAGCTTTTCGGGTGATTTATCAGAAGGTTTTAAAGTTGTTTCCGGCTTTGCTTTATCAATTTATTTTAAAAGGGAAAAAGTATGATGTTGAATTTGCTGCAATTCATGGCTTTCGAGACGAAATTCTAAATTCACCCCAGAAATCTTCGAAAAAATTGATTTGGATTCACAATGATTTGAAGAAAACTGAATTTCACAATTACACCGATTCTGAAATCAGAAAATTTTTTGGTTTTGATAAAATAATGGTCATTTCTGAAAAAATTGAGCAAGATTTTGAAGTTTTAGCCGAGAATGATACGGAAAAAGATAAGATTGTAAGAATTTATAATGCTTTGGATACGGAGGAGATTTTGAGGAAAGCGGAAATTGGAAGTCCGAAATTGGAAGATGGGAGTCGGAAGTCGGAAGTTCCGATTTTCGTTTCGGTTGGAACGGTTTTTCCGCAAAAGGGATTTGATCGATTGCTGAAAATTCATAAAAAATTATTGGATGAAGGTTTTCTGCATAAAATAGAAATTTTGGGTGATGGTTATGATTTTGAAAACATCAAAAATTTGCAAAAAGAACTGAACGTTACCGAAACTTCTACGCTTTTTGGCTTTACAGACAATCCTTATCCTTATTTTAAAAATGCAGATTTTTATATTTTAAGTTCGCGGTATGAAGGTTTTCCGACGGTTTTATTTGAAGCCATCACTTTAAAAAAGAACATCATTGCAACTGATGTTTCTGGCGTAAAAGAAATGTTGAAAGATGGAAAACTGGGATTAATTGTAGAAAATTCTGAAGAAGGAATTTATTTGGGAATGAAAAAAGCACTTGAAAATCCGGAAAGTTTTGAGAAATATTCTGAAAATTTATCAGAATATGAAATGCCTTTTAACCTTGAAAATTCTGTAAAAACTATTGTTAAAATTATTGATGAATTGTAATAAATAATTGGAAATTTCAGAGAATTAAGATGATTTTTTTTTACCATTAAGAAAGATTTAAGATACATTAAGGAAAATCTAAAAATTTTTTGAGCATGGAAAATTTAATATAAAAACATTTAACTTTGTATGATGTCTGAAAACTCGATTGTTCAAAAAGATTTTTACCGCGAAAGTGGAAAGATGCTTTCTAAATTTCAAATTTGGAAAAAATGCTTCAACCCAAATTTGCATTTTATTTATCTAGTCAGCGCTTAAAAACACTATGATTTTCAATTTCTAAAATTTTAATATTGATATTTTCTGGAATTTTTGATTCCAAGTTAAAGTTATCACGGA
>NZ_JABSNO010000010.1 GCF_013294015.1 Frigoriflavimonas asaccharolytica | reverse complement strand
GATAACTTTAACTTGGAATCAAAAATTCCAGAAAATATCAATATTAAAATTTTAGAAATTGAAAATCATAGTGTTTTTAAGCGCTGACTATTTATACAATTACGAAAAAATATTCTAATATTTTACTAATTAAATAATTGGTTCGGTTTGTTCGAAACTAAAAAACTATATTTGCAAACTAAATTTTTAATCATTGGAAAAACCATTTGAAATAGACGAATCACTTTACCAAAAGTTAGTCCATTTTTATGAAGAAAGTTATCGTCTTCCGCCTTTGGCTGCGAAAATATACTCCTACCTTACTTTCGATTTTAATAATGTAGGCGTCACTTTTGATGAAATTGTAGAATTGATGAAAGCCAGCAAAAGCTCAGTTTCATCTAATTTAAATTTGCTACAATCCAACGGATATCTTTCTACTATAAATAAGATAGACAATAGAAAACGTTTCTTTATCCTCAATCCAGATTATGTGAACGTACGGTTTGATTGTTTGATGAATAAATTTACAAAAGAAATGGAAATCTTGGAAGGTTTGAAAAAATTTCGTCAAATGTCCGAAACTGATGAGTGCAGTAAAATTTACATATCTAAACTAGAAATTTATATTTCGCTTTTAAAAACTAACATAGAAAATTTCTCTCAAACTTTAAAAAAATTAAATCAATAATATGAAGACATATATAATTACCTTATTGGCAGTTTTCAGTGTTTTATCTTCTTGCAAAAAAGATGAAGCACCAAAAAATGACGGTCCAAAACCTTTTCCGGTGATCACCGTGGAATCCAAAAATTTAACGGGATATCAAAGTTTTCCAGCTAGTTTAGAAGGTAAAACTAATAATGAAGTGCGTGCGAAAATTCAAGGTTACATCACGCAAGTGTTGGTAAATGAAGGACAATATGTGTCAAAAGGTCAACCACTTTTTCGTTTAGAAACAAATGTATTATCCGAAAATGCAGCTGCCGCAAAATCTGGTATTTCTGCTGCTCAAGCCAATGTCTCTGCTGCAAATAGCAATATTACTGCTGCCCAAGCTTCTGTAAATGCCGCACAGGTTGAAGTAAATAAATTGAAACCTTTGGTAGATAAAAATATTATAAGCAACGTGCAATTGCAAACAGCTTATGCAAATCTTGCGAAAGCAAATGCAATGGTGCAACAAGCTAGAGCGGCAAAACAACAAGCTGAAGCTGGTACTTCCCAAGCAAGAGCAAATTATAATGGAGTAGCTGCGAATATAGATTATTCTGTAATTCGTGCTCCAATTAGCGGTGTTATTGGTCAATTGCCTTTAAAAGTTGGAAGCTTAGTAGGTCCTTCAGATCCTGTTGCATTAACTACAATTTCTGATACTTCAGAAATATATGCCTATTTCACAATGAACGAGAAAGCATACTTTGATTTTCTAGAAAATTCTTATGGTGCTACTATTTCAGAAAAATTGAGAAATTTGCCAATGGTAGAATTAGAGTTAGCCAATGGTAGCAATTACAACGAAAAGGGAAAAATAGAAACCGTAACGGGTCAAGTAGATCCTCAAACTGGAACCATTCAATTTAAAGTTAAATTTCCCAATGCAAATAAACTTTTAAGCAATGGGAATTCTGGAACGATCAAATTGCCAAAAAATTATGATAGCGTACTCGTAATACCAGAAGTTTCTACCTACGAAGAGCAAGGTTTGGTATATGTCTACAAAATTCAAAAAGATTCTGCCGTAGTTTCTGTAGTAAAATTACAGGATAGAGTTAATAATTTTGCGATTGTAGGTTCTGGTCTTAAAAAAGGAGATAAAATAATTGCTTCTGGTTTCACAGGTTTGAAAACGGGTAGTAAGATTATAGAAAAACCAGTAAAAATGGATGAAATTGTAGAATCTATAAAACCAATTTTCTAATGATTAAACAATTTATAAATAGACCTGTACTTTCCACCGTAATTTCAATAATGATTGTTATTTTAGGGATTTTAGGCTTAAAAGAATTACCAGTTACTCAATATCCGGATATTGCACCAGCCACAGTTCGGGTTTCCGCAAATTATTCTGGAGCCAATGCTGAAACGGTTTTGAAAAGTGTCATCATACCTTTAGAAGAGCAAATCAATGGAGTAGAAGGCATGGATTATATAGAATCTTCTGCCGGAAATGATGGCTCTGCAAGTATTAATGTTTTTTTTAAGCAGGGTATTGATGCAGATATAGCTGCTGTGAATGTGCAAAATAAGGTAGCTCGTGCTACGCCACTTTTGCCTAGTGAGGTTACTCGCTCTGGTGTTATCACTCAGAAACAAAATAGCAGTGCATTGATGTATCTGACGTTTTATACAAAAAATAAAAACTTAGATGATACTTGGCTTCAAAATTATTTGAACATCAATATTATACCAAATTTAAAAAGAGTAAATGGAGTAGGAGATGCCAATGTTTTTGGGGGCAAAAATTATGCAATGCGCATCTGGTTAGATCCTGCAAAAATGGCGGCTTATTCTTTAGAACCTTCTGATGTTACCGCAGCAATCAATTCTCAAAGTAGAGAAGCTGCAGCAGGACAAATTGGTTCTAACAGCGGAAGCTCATTTGAATATACGATTACCTATCCTGGTAAATTTAGCAATCAAGAGCAATACGATGATATTGTATTGAAGGCTTTAGGAAATGGTCAATTTTTACGTTTAAAAGATGTTGCAAAAGTAAAATTAGATGCACTTTCTTACGCAGGAATCGGTGAGCGAGATGGAAATCCTTCCGTAAGTATGGGGATATTTCAAACACCTGGTTCAAATGCACAAGAAATTATTAATGAAATTAAAAAATCATTAAATGAATCCAAAAAATCTTTTCCAGAAGGAGTAGATTACACGGTAAATTTTGATACCAATGAATTTCTAGACGCCTCAATTGAGAAAGTGTTGATGACTTTATTTGAAGCTTTCATTCTCGTTTTTCTTGTGGTTTATATATTCCTTCAAGATTTTCGCTCGACATTAATTCCTGCAATTGCAGTTCCGGTTTCCATTATTGGTACATTCTTCTTTTTAAATTTATTAGGATATTCTCTAAATTTACTTACACTTTTTGCCTTGGTTTTAGCCATCGGTATTGTAGTAGATGATGCTATCGTCGTTGTAGAAGCTGTACATGCAAAGCTAGAAGGTGGAGAAAAAAATGTAAAAAAAGCAACCGTCGGTGCGATGGATGAAATTACAGGTGCTATTATTTCCATCACCTTGGTTATGGCTGCCGTTTTTATACCTGTTACCTTTATCACAGGACCAACCGGAGTTTTCTATCAACAATTTGGAATTACTTTAATTATAGCAATTCTAATTTCGGCAGTAAATGCACTAACGTTGAGTCCAGTTTTATGTGCTCTATTGCTGAAGGCCAACCATCATAATAAAGAATATCAAGATAAAAATTTATTGCAAAAATTCTTTTATAAATTTAATGTAGGTTTTAATACCGCAACAAAAAAATACGGACAAGGTTTTGTTTTTTTACTTAGACATAAATGGGTTACCCTTTTAATTTTTGGTTTTGCAGGCGGTTTATTCTGGTGGGCAAATTCTACCATGCCTGCAGGTTTTGTACCCAAAGAAGATCGTGGAATTATTTTCGCAAACGTAGAATTACCGGCAAGTTCTTCTATGGAAAGAACCTATACCATCATGTCTCAATTGCAGAAAGAAGTAGTAAAAGTTCCAGGTGTAACCGGAATGACGATTGCAACGGGTAGAAGTTTCCTTTCGGGAAATGGTAGCAATGCAGGTCTTGCTTTTATTAAATTAGGTGATTTTAAAGAAAGAGCCAAAGATTCTGAGCAATCAATAGATGTGATTACCAAAAAATTATTTGGAGCAGCCGCCGGAATTTCCGGAGCAAAAATTGTGTTTTTTCAACCAGGATCTGTTCCAGGTTATGGTTCTAGTTCTGGTTTTGAAATGGTGCTTTTAGATAAATCTGGGGGAGAATTAAAAGAATTAGATGCAAATACTCAAAAATTTGTGGGAACGCTTTTACAAAAACCGGAGATAGAATTTGCACAAACCTCTTTTAATACAAAATTCCCACAATATCAATTGCAAATAAACGTAGCAAGAGCTCAAGAAAGTGGAATTTCTGTAGACGATATCTTAGCATCAATGCAAGGTTATGTAGGAGGAGTTTATGCTGCAGATTTCACAAAATATGGGAAACAATTCCGCGTTATTGTGCAAGGTCTACCAGATATTCGCAGCAGCATAGAAAGTTTGAATAGTATTTATATCAAAACAAGTTCTGGAGTAATGGCACCACTTTCTCAATTCGTTAATTTTGAAAGAACTTTTGGGCCACAATCTGTGAGTAGATACAATCTTTTTACATCCGTGAAAGTTACCGGAAATAATGCGGAAGGTTATAGTTCTGGTGATGCACTAAAAGCTGTACAAGCTGCAGCAGCAGAAAGTTTGCCATCCAATTACGAAGTGCAATTTACAGGACTTTCTCGCGAGGAAATTAGCTCATCTTCTCAAACTGCATTGATTTTTGGCTTGAGTTTAATATTTGTTTATTTTATTTTAGCCGCACAATATGAAAGTTATGTATTGCCATTAGCAGTCGTACTATCCCTTCCTTTAGGTGTTTTCGGAGCATACATGGGACAAAGCGTGGCAGGTTTAGAAAACAATATTTATTTCCAAATTGCGCTGATCATGTTGGTAGGTTTGCTCGCCAAAAATGCAATTCTTATTGTAGAGTTTGCCGTACAAAGAAGAATGCACGGCGAAAGTATATCTTTAGCCGCAATCAATGCTGCAAAAGCGAGATTAAGACCAATTTTAATGACCTCTTTTGCCTTTATTTTTGGTATGTTGCCGCTTGTTTTTGCTTCTGGTATTGGTTCTGTAGGAAATCGTTCTATTGGTACTGGTGCAGCTGCAGGATTATTTATCGGTACTTTTTTAGGTTTGTTAGCCATCCCAGTTTTGTTTGTTATTTTTCAAACACTGCAAGAGAAGATCAAACCATTGAAGAAAGAAGATTTAAGTTTAGCCGAATAATTTAAAATATAAAAATGAAATTAAATTTTAATATAAAATATATAGCATTATTTGTAACTGCTTCGTTCACACTCGCGTCTTGTATGACGAGAACAAAATATGAGCGACCTGAAGATATAAACGAAAATGTTTTTCGCACTGATAATCTTCCAAAAGACAGCAGTACTATTGCGAGCATTTCTTACAAAGAATTTTTTACAGATAAAATTTTGCAAAAGCATTTAGATGTTGCGCTTCAAAATAATTTGGATGTAAGAATTGCGGTGCAAAATATCGTTTCTTCGGAAGCTTATTTAAAACAAAGCAAAGCAGCCTTTTTGCCCACTGTTTCTGCAGGTCCAGATTATACTTTTCAAACGCAATCTTTAAACACTCAATTTGGACAAATTTTTGGAGAAAGAAGGTACATCAATCAATATGATATTACTGCAAATTTTTCTTGGGAAGCAGATATTTGGGGAAAATTAAATGCACAAGAAAAAGCACAATTTGCTGGCTATATGTCTACAGTTGCAGCACATCAACGGATTAAAAGTGAATTAGTAGCTAATATTGCAAACAATTATTATCAACTTTTGACTTTTGATGAGCAAAAAAGAATCATCAATGAAACGATAATCTTAAGAAATAAAAATCTTGAAACTACAAAAGCTCTAAAAATAGCAGGAATTCTTACCGAAGTTGCCGTTCAGCAGAGCGAAGCCTTGGTTTTTAATGCTCAAGCTTTATTGGTAGATATAGATGTGCAAATAGAAATTTTAGAAAATTCTACATCCGTTTTGATGGGTATTTCGCCTCAAAAGATAGAGAGATCGTCTTCGAAAAGCCAAGTTTTTCCTTCCAATATTTCTACAGGTTATTCTTCGCAATTATTGGCAAATCGTCCAGATGTTTTTCAGGCAGAATATCAATTAAAACAGAAATTAGAACTTACAAATGCTGCAAGAGCAGCTTTTTATCCAAGTTTTAAAATTACTGCAAGTTCTGGTGTACAAGGAATAGAATTAGATAAATTGTTCAGTGTGAATTCTCTTTTTGCAAATGTAGCAGCAGGATTGACGCAACCCATTTTGAATAAAAGATTGATAAAAACAGCTTATGAAGTAAGTCTTGCAGATAAGCAAATTGCCTATCTCAATTTTAAGAAAACCTATTTACAAGCAGGTGAAGAAGTTTCTAGTGCTTTGAAAAGATACCAATCTCAAGAGGAGTTTTTAAATTTTAAAATAAAAGAAAAAAACGCCTACCAAAAATCTGTGGATGACTCTCAGCAATTGGTGAACTATGGTTTAGCAAATTATCTTGAAGTTTTAAATTCTAGCGAAAGACTTTTAACCGCAGAACTGAATATTTCTAACGCAGAATTCATCAAAATGAAAGCCAATATAGATTTGTATAAAGCTTTAGGTGGCGGTTGGAAATAGCGAATTTCCTTCGGAGTATATTTTCTTTGGAATGAATGGTGAATTTTTTAAATTTACAATAATTCAATATTTTTAAATTTAAACATTTTGTAGAATGAGATTAAAAAATATCGAAGATTTAGTTGGAAGAAATGTAAAAATTTTATCAACGCAAACAACTTTTATGATTGTTGAATTTCTTAAACAAGACTATCAAATTAATTTTGATTCTAAAAAAGAATTTCATTTTATTAAAGGAACTGAAGGTTATTTAAATATTCTTAATAAACATCCTCTGCTTACAAATTATCAAGATACTTTTGTTGAAATTTTTATTAATTCACCTTATCCACAATCTTAAGAATTACTTAATATTTTTAAAAAAACCATCGATAATGAAACAAAAGAATGTAGAGATTGGAGAAGTTATTTTGAATTTTTAGAGTTAGACTTTTCGCTTGAAAGGGTAAAACGTGTTATTGAAAATGGTTTTGGAAAATTATGTTCGGCACCGATGAGCATTAGCGAAAAGATTATCGAGCAATGTGATTTGCTTAGTATTAAAACAAAAACTTTTTATAAATTAAATTTAAATAAAGAAGAATACAAATTATTATCCGTTGGGAACAATTATGTAATTGCAAAAAATTTTTCTTTTCAAAATTGACTTTTAAATTCACTTGAAAAAATTGACTTTTTAAAAAATCCACTCGTAGAAATTTACAATTAATTATCTTTGTAAAAACAATATTTCAATGCAAAAAGATTTCTTCCAATTTCAAGCTCAAACTACAAAATTTGCTGCAGGTTTTGAAGTAGAAAAAGCCGAAGGAAGCTATATTTATGGAACAGATGGCCGAAAATATCTGGATTTTGTAGCCGGAGTTTCTGCAAATACCCTCGGACATTCGCATCCAAAAATTGTAAACGCCATCAAAGCGCAAGCAGAAAAGTATTTGCACGTAATGGTTTATGGCGAATATGCTCAGGAAAATCCTATTGCACTGTGCAAACTTTTGGCAGAGAAAACACCAGAACCTTTAGAAGTTACCTATCTTGTAAACAGCGGAGCAGAAGCAATAGACGGTGCTTTAAAGTTGGCAAAACGATACACAGGAAGAGAAGAAATCATATCTATGAAAAATTCTTACCACGGAAATACGCATGGTGCACTTTCCGTTTCTGGGAACGAATATCATAAAAGAGAATTTCGTCCGCTTTTGCCAATGGTATCTTTTATTAACTTTAATGATGAAACAGAATTTTCTAAAATCACAGAAAAAACTGCCTGCGTAATTGCAGAAACCATACAAGGAGCAGCAGGATTTTTGATGCCGGATCAAAATTATTTTAAAAATTTAAAAAATCGCTGCGAAGAAGTTGGAGCACTATTAATCTTAGACGAAATACAACCAGGTTTTGGTAGAACAGGAAAATTGTTTGCTTTTGAGCATTATAATATGGTTCCAGATATTTTTGTAATGGGAAAAGGAATGGGAGGTGGTGTTCCAGTAGGTGCTTTCATGAGTTCAGAAAAAATAATGGAAACACTTTCTCATGAGCCGAAGTTAGGTCATATCACTACTTTCGGGGGCAATCCTTTGATTGCAGCGGCAAGTTTGGCAACATTAGAAGGTGTTTTTGAGGAAAATTTAATGGAAAAAATTGGAGAAAAAGAACAGTTGTTCCGAGAATTACTAATTCACCCAAAAATATTGCAGATCAATGGAAAAGGTTTGATGTTGGCTGTGAATCTTGGAAAACCAGAATTTACGTTAGCTGTTGCAAAACGATGCATGGAAAACGGCTTAATTGTATTTTGGCAATTGTATAATAATGAATTTTTGAGAATTTCGCCACCTTTAAATCTTTCTTTAGAAGAAATAAAGGCCGGTTGCGAAATTATATTGAAGGTATTAAATGAAATTTAACATATTTCCGAAAAATGTTTTCATTTTTTGTGCTAATCTAAAATAAATTTATATATTGCGGCACATTATAAAAGTACGCAAATTATGGCGAAACATAAAGTCCAATACGAATTTTCTATGCACTGTCTCTCGGAGATATTGTACGAATACTTGGCAAGTGCAGAAGGTTTGGGAGAATGGTTCGCAGATGAGGTTGTGGAAAGAGGAGACGATTTTTTCTTCACATGGGGAAATAGTCCCGAAGAAAAAGCAACGCTTGTAAGATATAAAGCAGAAAACTTCGTAAGATTTCGTTGGGAAGAAGATGAAGGAACAAAAAATTATTTTGAAATGACTATTGTAATAGATGATATTACAGACGATCTAGCATTGATTGTTACAGATTTCTGCGAAGAAGGTGAAGAAGATGAAAATAGATTGTACTGGGAGAATTTAATAGAAAATTTACAAATTAAATTAGGAGCAGCTTAATTTCTGTTTTAATATACACTATAGATGAGCGATTTTTTTCGTTCATTTTTTTTTAAAAATTTTTATGCATTTTAACGATTTTACTTTCAGTTCTAATGATTTTTCAGCCGAAAATAGAGCATTCCTTTTTGGAGATTCTGTACAGGTTACCTATTTTATCAGAAATTCTGAATTCATTTTAGCAGAAGATGTTTATTTTTTCTTAATGGCATCTATGCGAAAAATGCGAATGAAAATCCCGATGGAATATACGTTAGATTTTTTTCAAGAGCTTTTTCAAATAAATGTAATTGAAAAAGGAATTGAAAATGCTTTTATTCACTTCCTAGTTTTTAGAAATTCCGAGAGCATTTCTTTGCAAAATGCCACCATTTCTTATCATGCAACTGTTGTAAATGATGAAGATGTTTTTTCTTTAAAAAATCCAATTTCTTTGGACATGATAAAAGAAATTGCCGTAGGAAATTCTTTATTAAGCAATATACAAGTGCCTTGCGCAGAAAATATCTATGCAGAAATCTATGCGAAAGAAAACGAGTTAGATGATTTGATTTTGCTTAATGCTCAAAAAAGAATAGCAAGATCTATTTATGGAAATTTGTTGTTGTTAAAAGATAATACCATCAAAATTCCAAAAATAAGTGAGGGAGCTTATATTTCGCCGTTACTAGAAAGTTTTGTGACCTTTGTTCACAAAAACAAATTGGCTGAGATAGAACAAGCGGAATTAATCGCTTTTGAAACCCAAAAATCTGACGAAATTTTGATGATTTCTGATAAGAAAGGAATTTTCCCCGTTTCAAAAATTCGCAATAAATCTTTTACAAATGAACGGTTTTCAGAAATGATTGATCAGTGGAAACAAACATTCCTAAAATAGACAAACCCAATAAATAACCATTCGGGAACAGTCGTTTATCGGGTTTTTTAAATCTCAAAAAATGAGCTATCTTTATGTTGAATGTTTATATTTCTTCTATAAATTTTAATATTTTTCTGCTTATTTCTCTTTTTCCTATATCGCTATTCAAATAGTTGAAATCATTTTCATTGCTGATATTTCCCATTTCAAAAACCAAAGCTGGAGATGTAGAATTTCTCAAAATGTGGAGATTCTGAGTTTTTAGAGGGCAATTATCAAAGTTTTTAGATAATATTTCGCCATATTTTTTTGAAGCTTCATTTTCTTGAATGTAAATTTCTTTACCAATGTTCGTATTTGGTTTCGGTGTTTTATTGGTGTGAATAGAAAGTACCAAATCTGGTTTTGCTTCGCCAATCTTCTTAATTCTATCTACGAAGGATAGACTTTCGTTACTATCTCTAGTAAGTATGATTTCTACTTCTTCATTTCTATTGCTATTTTTTATCATATTTGCAATATCTAAAACGATATCTTTTTCAGCAATATTATTTTGCGTTGCGCCATGATCTTCTCCACCATGACCTGCATCTATTAGAATTATTTTTTTATCATTTTTAAACGAAAATAATGCTGTTGCAGCAAAAATACAAACGGTAGAATAAGTAAGAAATTTTCTCATAGATTATTTGTTTTGTTATTATTAAACGTAAAGAAGATGTTAAAAATTTAAAACGAAATACTAAAGTTTTGTTAAATCTTTTCAGGTTTAATTTAAACTCACATCTTCTGGAGCATTTGCCCAAAGCAGAAATTCACCGCCAAGATTTTGCATGATGTTTTTCCATAAATTTTGGTCATTCGGCAAAGTAAAATCCAAATTGTAAACATCTACTAGTGTCCAAGATTTATTTAGAATTTCTGTCTCTAGTTGTTTTGCAGCCCAACCAGAATAGCCAGAAAATACTTTTACATCATAGATGTGCAAATTTCCATTTAAAATCTCATCAATTATCTTCTGGCTATCTTCTGTTAAATAATATTCCTCATTAATGGGTAGTGCAAATTTACTTAATGGTTTACCTTTTACGATATAAAAAACTTTATCATTTTCCACGGGTCCGCCTTCATAAATGTCAACTTTGTAGCCCAATATTTTATCTAAACTCTCGCTTACGTGTTTATTTTTTTTATTTAAAATCAATCCAAAAGCACCTTCTTCGTTATGATCTATAATCAAAACGACGGATCTTGAAAAAATATCGCCAGAAATATCTGGTGTGGAAATTAAAATTTTACCTTTGTAAGACTTACTCATTCTCAAATTTAATAAAAAAATGGAAAACCTGCATCATCATCGCAAATCTTATGAAAAAAATAACTTAGTTGAAGATCAAATCAATGAAAATCCGCTTATTCAATTTCAAAATTGGTTTGATGAAGCCAAAGGAAATGAACATATTTCTGAAGCAAACGCAATGTCTGTTTCTACTATGGAAGAAGATGGTTGTCCTAGAATTCGCACGGTACTTTTAAAATCTTACTCAGAAGAGGGATTTATTTTCTACACTAATTATGAAAGTAAAAAGGGAGAATCTTTGGATAAAACGCAATTAGCTGGAATTCAATTTTTTTGGCCATCCTTAGAAAGGCAGATTATAATAAAAGCCCGAGTAGAAAGAGTTTCGCAAGATCTTAGCGATTCCTATTTTAACGAAAGACCACGTGGAAGCCAATTGGGAGCGATAGTATCTCCGCAAAGCAGTGTGATAGAAAATAGACAATTTCTAGAAGATAGATTGCATAAATTAGAAAATGAATATGAAGGAAAAAATATTTCTCGTCCCGAAAATTGGGGTGGATATATTGCAAAACCTTATGAGATAGAATTTTGGCAGGGGCGACCAAACCGCTTGCACGATAGGATTTTATACAAAAAAGATAAAGAAAACTCTTGGAGTATTTGCAGATTAGCACCATAAAAAAAACCGCCAATTGGCGGTTTTTTTATTTTAATTTTCTGAGAAATTATTTTTTCTTTGCAGGAGCTTTTTCTTTTGCACCAGCTGTAGATGTAGCTAATTCTGCTCCAGCTTTAAATTTAGCAACTTTTTTTGCAGCAATACTGATAGGCTGTTTCGTAGAAGGATTGATACCTTGTCTCGCAGCTCTTTCTACTACAGAGAAAGTTCCAAAACCTACTAAAGATACTTTTCCATCTTTTTCTTTCAATGTAGAAGTTACATTAGACATAAAAGATTCTAGTGCAGCTTTTGCAGCAACTTTAGAAATCCCTGCGTCTTGAGACATTGCGTCAATTAATTCAGATTTGTTCATAATTTTTTTTATTAAAGTTAGTGTTCTAGTATTAGCAAATATAATACAATTTTCAATATATTCAAATTTATTTCACTATTTGCAGAATAATATTAGTATTGTTCACGTAAATTTAATCATTTAATAATCAGAATGTAACCTAATTTATAGTATTTACAGAAGTTGTTATAAGATAAAAAGCCTTGTTAATCAATTATAACATTCTTCCATTAATTTAAATTTAAAATTGCGAATTTAATAAAATGAACAAATTTTTCTTTCTGGATTTATAAGCAGATTAAATTTAAAAAAATTAAGTAGATAGAAGAGAAAAGTGGTTTTTAATTCCGATTTTTATTAATAAATTTGCAAAATGCTAATTGAAGTTTTCAAATCAAAAATTCACAGAGTTCGCGTTACCGAATCTGATCTTAATTATATCGGAAGCATCACCATTGATGAAGATTTGCTAGAAGCTTCTGGCATTATCGTTGGTGAGCGTGTATATATTGTAAATGTAAACAATGGGGAACGTTTCGATACGTACACCATAAAAGGGAAGAGAAAATCTGGCGAAATTTGTTTAAATGGTCCTGCAGCAAGGAGAGTGCAAAAAGGTGATATCATCATCATTATCGCTTTTGCACAGATGACACCAGAAGAAGCTAAAGAATTTCAGCCAAAAATCATCTTTCCAGATGAGCACACCAATCTACTTACCTAATTTTTTCGAATTTTGGAGGTAGAAAAAAAATCAAATTCTTTTAAAACATTTCTTACTATTGCGATTTCTTTGGCTATTGCTATTTTTTTCATGTGGTATGCTTTAAGAGGAATGGAGTTTGAAAAAATAGCAGGATATTTTGCAAAAGCCAACTATTTCTGGGTTTTTTCAGGGGCTGTTTTTGGTATCTTGGCGTATTGGTTTCGTGCAATCAGATGGAATTTGCTTTTGGAACCTATGGGCTACAAAATTTCAAATTCTAATTCATTTTGGACGCTTTCCTTTGGATATTTAATGAATCTTACGATACCAAGAAGTGGTGAATTGGCGCGTTCTACTGCGCTTTTTGGCGTAGAAAAAGTTCCGGTAGAGAAATCATTTGGTACCATTATTTTAGAACGTGTGGTAGATTTGGTTTGCATGGGAGGTTTTCTACTTCTTACGCTCATATTCAAATATGATGCGATATTGGCATTTTATTCGGAAGCCAACATAGATTTGAATCCCACTAAAATTCTTGTTTTTATAGGAATTTTATTTTTCGGCATCTTCTGTTTTTTCTATTTTAAAAATTATTTTAAAAAGTTTAGTTTTTTAGCAAAAATCATTGCATTTGTAGAGGGAATATTTCAAGGTGTTTTATCGATTTTTAAATTAAAACAAAAATTTAAATTTATCTATTTGTCATTAGCAATATGGATCTGTTATTATTTGGCAGCTTATCTTGTTTGTTTTGCATTGCCAGAAACTTCTAATTTTACTTTTGCAGACGGCTTTTTCGTTATCGTAGTTGGAACTTTAGGAATGATGGTACCTGCTTCTGGCGGAATTGGTGCTTTTCATGCCGCTTTAAAATTAGGAATTGGCGCTCTTTTTCTTTCTATGGGATTGTCTTTCGAAGAAGGTGCAGAAGTCGGTTTGGCCTACGCTTTTATTTCTCACACGATGCAATTGGTGATAATGATTGTACTTGGTCTTTTATCTATTCCAATGCTTGCAAAAGCAAGAGCAAAACTGACAACAAATAATGTACAGTAAAAAACGCCCTTATTCCAAGGACGTTTTTAACAATAAATTTTGCAAAGATATTAAGTGTAAAATTGAATTTTGATCTATTTTAAAATTCAACATTGCATATTAACCAAAAGCTCGCTTCAACAAACTTTCTACATTTGGTTCACTTCCACGGAAATTTTTGTATAAATCCATCGGGTTTTTGCTTCCACCAGATTCTAACAGAACTTTATATTTATCGGCGATTTCTTTATCAAAAATGCCATTTTCTTTAAAATATTGAAAAGCGTCTGCATCCAAAACTTCTGCCCATTTGTAAGAGTAATATCCTGCTGAATATCCACCTGCAAAGATGTGAGAAAAACTTGGGCTTATAGCAGTTTCGGGGTTTACAGGATAAAGTTGCATCTCTTTTAATGTCTCATCTTCAAATATTTTGATGCTTTTTTCACCAACAAATTCGCTGTGGTATTTCATGTCTAATGTAGCCAAACCAACTTGTCTCAAAGTTTGATAGCCTTCCATAAAACTTTTGCTTGCAGAAATTTTTTCTATCTTTTCATCAGATAAAATTTCGCCAGTTTCGAAATGTTTGGCGAATGTTTTTAGAAATTCTGGTTCGTAGCAATAATTTTCCAAAAATTGGGAAGGCAATTCTACAAAATCCCATTTCACAGATGTTCCAGAAAGAGTTGGATAAACCGTATTTGCCAAAACACCATGAAGAGCATGGCCAAACTCATGGAAAAGCGTAGTAACTTCTTGAAATGTGAGCAAACTTGGTGCATCTTTTGTGGGTTTAGAAAAATTGCAAACTACACTG
The DNA here is from genome assembly GCF_013294015.1 of Frigoriflavimonas asaccharolytica. Classification (GTDB taxonomy): domain Bacteria; phylum Bacteroidota; class Bacteroidia; order Flavobacteriales; family Weeksellaceae; genus Frigoriflavimonas; species Frigoriflavimonas asaccharolytica. The sequence goes on along the minus strand of NZ_JABSNO010000010.1, from coordinate 86,978 downwards.
ATGTGTGGTCTTTTTTCTACTCCATTTTTTTTGTATTGATTTTGATAACTCGTCATCCAAGCACCTGCACGCTTACCTTTTCTTGGGAAATAATCTACATACAGTAAGGATTTGAAGTTGCCATTTTCAAAAATTTCGTAGGTTTTCACTTCGTTATTATAGGTATCTATTTCTGTATTTTCTTTAAAATCTAAATGAAACAATTTTTTTGCTAAACTAAAAACGGCTTCTTGCACTTTCTCTAGTTGAAAATATGGTTTTAATTCTTCATCATTGAGGTCGAATTTTTGTTTGCGCAATTTTTCTGCGTAGAAAGCATGATCATAAGTTTGCATTTCTGATATACCGTCTTTTTCTGCTAATTTTTTTAATTCTAAAATTTCTTGCTCTGCAAAAGGTTTTGCTTTCTGACTTAGTTCTTTTAAAAATTCAAAAACTTTGGCAGAATTTTGTGCCATTCTCTCTTCCAATACGTAGGTTGCGTAATTTTGATAACCAAGAAGTTCTGCTTTTTTCTGTTTTAAGGCTATTAATTCTTTAACTAAATTCTGGTTATCAAATTCTCCGCCATCAAAGGATTTTCTGCCATTCGCTAAAGCTAATTCTGATCTCAATTTTCTATTTTCGGCATAGGTAACTGCGGGCAAATAACTTGGGTAATCTAGTGTGATTACATAACCTTCTAAATTACGTTCTTCTGCATCTGCTTTATATTGTGAAAGGATAGCTTCTGGAATTCCTGCGAGCTCATTTTTATCTAAAATATTTTTGAAATAAGCATTTGTTGAGGCTAAAACGTTTTGTCCAAATTGTAATGATTTTAGAGAGAGATTTGCATCTATTTCTTCCAGTGTTTTTTTGTCCTCGTTATTTAGCAATGCGCCACTTCTCACAAATCCTTTGTAGGTTTCGTTTAGCAACGTTTGTTGCTCTTCCGTTAAATTTAGTTGTGTTTTACCATCAAACACATTTTTAATTCTTAAAAATAGTTTTTCGTTTTGAGAAATTTTGCTGGAAAAGGCAGAAAGTAAGGGCGAAATTTCTTGCGCTATTTTTTGCAATTCGTCGTTGGTTTCTGCAGAGTTTAAATTAAAAAATAAATGTGAAACGATATCTAATTTTTCACCAGAGAAGGCCAATGCTTCTATTGTATTTTCAAAGATTGGTTCTTCTATATTTTGCGCAATTTTTTCTATTTCTTTTTCAGATTCATCAATTAATTGTGTAAATGCTGGTAAGAAATGTTCTTCTTTGATAGCAGAAAATGGTGCAGAATCGTGAAGATTTGAAAAAGTTTCTAAAAGTGGATTATTCATTGATGATTTTTATATTATTGAATGAAGTTTTATCTTAATTACAAAATTACTCAATTTGATTAAAAAAATAATTTTATATTTAATAAAAATTTATAAAATGCTGTTGAAAGACTATTCAAAAAACAACATAAGGTCTTATGTAATTGATATAATTAAAGCCAAAGTGAAAAAACTAGAATTTTATAGAAACTTTACGTTGGAAGCTAGTAGAGATATAAAAAAAGCACCAAAATATGATTCTTTTCGGGAAGAAATACAAGAAGAAATTTATCAATTGGATAAGCAAATGTTTACGCTTAAAAATATGCAAAGCAAAATGCAAAAAGTTTTGCTATCAAAAACAAACATTATTCAGCTGGGATCTTTAGTCATTACAAACAAAGCGAGATTTTACATTTCTGTATCTCTCGGAGAGTTTTTTTTTGAGGATGATCGTTTTTATGCAATATCAGAAGAAAGTCCGATGGCTAATATAATGATGGGCAAAGTAATTGGCAATAAGTTTGAACTTAATAACATAAGCCAAGAAATATTGTATGTTTTCTGAAAATTATTAGGTAAAATATTACAAAAAACTCGGTCTCATAAAAAGCATTAAAGGCTAAAATTTAAAATTTTAGCCTTTAATTTATTAAAAATGATTTTTTATTATTCTACAATTAACTTTTTGCTAGACTCAGTTTTGTCCGAAAGAATTTTCACCACATAATAGCCTTTTTCCAAAGAACTAATATCTACACGGTTAGATTTAGGATTTGAAATGCTTTTTACGATTCTGCCTTCAGCATTGTAGATTGCAATTTCGTTGATGGATTTTTTACTTTCCAAGATAAAATATTCTCTTGCTGGATTTGGATAAATAGATAATACGCTGGCATTTTTTACATCCGAAACGCCCAAAACTGAAGGAACTGTAGTAGAACCGGAGGTTACTTTTAAATTGTCTAAATAAATACCATTTGTGCCGCTATAGTTGTAATAAAGCATCATATTGGTAGTTGCTAAATTTGTATAGGTTGTATTTACAACACTCGCAGGTGTGGAAGCGATATATGCATTTGCGGTGGAAGATTGAGGATCTGGTAAACTTGTGACCAAATCTTGTCTTACATTCATTTCCCAAGTATTTGTGGATGGAGTATAGGATAAAATAATTGAGCATCCATTTGTGCTCGCAGTAATATTATCCACAGAAAGTAAAGGCGTGAAAGAAGCTTGAGAATTAAGTCCACCTGTGAAAGATCCAAAAGTGTACGCATTGGTAGTGCCACTTCCGCCAGAGTATATTATTGCATATCCGCTTCCGGTGGTCGTGATGTCTCCACCAGCCGCTAAATTTGTAGCGACGATAAAACCTATGGACGTTGCAGTACTACTTGCAGCAGTAAGCGCGGGAGTAAATGCGGTAGTAAGTTGCGGCAATTGTGAAGATCTATTTGTGCGCAATGCGAAAGACCATGTCAATTTTTCTGCATTAGAACTTAAAACTCCAGAAAACGGAACAGGAACAGCAACTGTGGCTGTAGCTCTTGTTGCTGCACCTGCAGTAACAGAAGAAGTACCTTGTAAGCTTAAATTGGTGGTATAACTAGAATTACCTGCGGTATAAATTGCATTTAAGCCGGATGTTCCGTTGCCAGAATCTAATTTCCACAAGGAAGTATTAACACCAGTATACGTTGCAACCGCAGATATAGCCGTAGATGTAGTGCCTGCTGCTCCAGAAAAACCCTGATTTTGACTTGGTGATGCAGGCGGATCTGGTAGACCAGCTTTATCAAAATTATCGGAAAATAAAGTTGTTTGTCCGAAAGCTGCTGATGTAGCAAATGCATACGCAGCAATAAATAGTAATTTTGTTTTCATTTTTTATAATTTTTTTTAGTTAATGAGTTACGTTAAGTTTAAAATATTTTACGGTAGCTTTTGCTGTCGGTTCTGTAGTTATTAAATAATTTCCCGCTTTAAAATAGTTTTCGAATGGCCATTTTGCTAAACTTGTGTCTTGGAAAGTATGGGAATTGGTGCCATTAACAGTCACAATTAGTTTTCCGGCACTTGCTACAATTTTTAAATCAAAAGGATTATAGCCAACTGTTCCAAAATCGTAAGAAATATCTGTCCAGATGGAGCTAGAGCTGCTGTATAAATCTATTCCCGTTGTGTTGGAATTTACTAGTGTTTTTTTGTAGGCTATGATTTTGCCGTCTATCCAAAATATTTTTAATAATGGAGGAGCACTATTTGACGTAAAACCATACGTAGTCATATCCGACTGAGAGATAATACCATGTATCTGCATTACAATTGCTCTATGGTATGTATTACTAGATCCAGAACTAGCATTTTCTGGCGTGATGGAAACCATTTTTAAATTGCCTTCAATGGTTCCACCTTGGTTTAGCGTCCAGTTTATTTTTGAATTTGTAGGGTTGATCATCTCTCGCAATTCGGATCTAGAATAATCACTATTAGCTGTAGAAATATTTGGATAAGCATAAAAAACGATAGATTTATCGCTGGTATCATCATACATAAATGGCTGTAGAGCTGCAATATTTCTATATCCACCGTTTTGTATTTGCGCTGCAGAAAATTCGTCTGGGCTGCCGTTATTATCCATATCCAAAGGTGTTGTTACTTTCCAATTGGCAAGATTAATATTTGCAAAACCAGTTGCAGGAATTTCTGGTGTAGCAATTGGAACTTGCGTTGCAGAAACAATTTCTTCAGTTGCTCTTCCGCAATTTTGTACCAAAATACATACAAAAATAATTTTAAAAATAAATTTCATCGTTTTACTGCATTTGAAATATTAAACAAGTCAAATGTAAAACAAAATATTTGGTTTACCAAATTGGTTTACCAATAAACTTATCTTTTATTTAAAATATTATAAGTATGCCTTTGAAATTAGTATGTAAATCAGTTTTTAATTGATTTTATGTTAATGTAGATATAATCTGCTTTCCTATTTTTGAGAAAAAAAAATCATCAAAACAATAGTTTTGATGATTTAAAATATATTTTAGGATTTCTTAGATACCCAAAGCTTGTCCACCTCCAATTTGAATCGTTTCGGCAGTTAAAAAAGAAGAATCATTACCTGCTAAGAAAGATACTACATTCGCTACTTCGTTTGGTTCTCCCAATCTACCAAGCATAATGCTATCTTTCCAAGAAGCGAAAACTTCTGGTTTTGTAGCTTTTATTTGCGCATGAAAAGGAGTATCTATCGTTCCTGGGGAAACCGCATTTACACGAATTCCATATTCAGCTAAATCTTTAGCCATTGCTCTTGTTATTGCTTGTACACCAGCTTTTGAAGTTGCATAAACTCCAGCTCCTGGACCACCTCCGTTCCAAGTTGCGTTGGATGTATAATTGATAATGGTAGCATTTTCTCCTTTTTTCAAGTAAGGAATTGCTGCTCTAGAAATAAAGAAAGTAGAATCAAGATTTAATGCCATTACATTTCTGTAAAATTCTGTAGTCATTTCTTCAAATCTCATTCTTCCACCAAGTCCACCTGCATTGTTTACAACAACATCTATTTTACCATATTTCTCTCCAATTTTATTGATGTTTGAATTTACCGCTTCTTCATTGGTTACGTCAAAACCGTAATATTCTGCAGTTATCCCTTCATTTTGTAATGCTGCTACTTTTTCTGCTCCTGCTGCATCATCTATTCCATTTAAAATTACGGTGTAACCATCTTTCCCTAATCTTTGGCAAACCGCAAAGCCGATTCCGCCTGTTGCGCCTGTTACTACTGCTACTTTTCCGTTTGAATTACTCATATTTATCTAATTTAATATTTAATTTTAATTAATTTCTTGTTACTGGTTCTACTTTAGGAACCAAAATCCAAATGCTTGCTAATGTTACTACTGCCAAACCTGCTCCTATAGCAAATGCTGGAGTATAATTTCCACCACTTGTGAGCCATGGAACTAAATAGGTGAGTCCTGCAGCACTTAATTTTGCTGCCATTCCTGAATATCCAGATAATGATCCTACCGTTTTTCCGCTAAATAAATCACTTGTTAATGTTTGAATATTACCAATTGCAGTTTGAAAACCGAATAAAATAACTGCCATAATCATTACTGCGGAAGTTGGTCCGCCAGGATTAAGCATTGCTATCAAAGCAGGTAGCATTATTAAACAGCCGATGGTAATAATCGTTTTTCTTGTTTTGGTAATATTCCAGCCAGCTTTTAGTCTGTTTTGCGCGAATAATCCGCCGAACCAAGCTCCCAACATTGCTCCTGCATAAGGAACCCAACCATAAAGCCCGATAGATTTTACATCCATTCCATAAACTTCATTCAAATAAATTGGAATCCAGAAAACAAACAGCCACCAAATTGGATCTATTGCCGCAGATGCTAGAATTACTCCCCAACTTTGTTTGTGGCTAAGCAATTCTTTTGTATTAGGATTATACTCTTGATCTTTGTCTCCATCACCGTCAAAGTCTTCATTTCTTTGTCCTGTCAGTATATATTCTCTCTCTTTATCGGTAATCCATGGGTGTTTTTCGGGTGGTGCTTTTACCAAAATCCACCAAGGAACTAACCATAGCAAACCCGCTGCACCTATCAATACGAATATCATTTTCCAATCGAAATAGACGGTCAGATATGCAATCAATGGAATAGAAATAATACCACCAATTGCTGCTCCCGAGTTAAAAATTCCTTGTGCGAGTGCTCGTTCTTTTGTGGGAAACCATTCTGCATTTCCCTTTGTTGCTCCAGGCCAGTTTCCAGCTTCTGCAACTCCCAATATTGCACGAAAAATACCAAAACTTAATACACCTTGTGCAAAAGCGTGCAATGCTGTAGCTACAGACCAAACACCTATAGACAATACAAAACCTAATCTGGTGCCTATCCAATCAAATATTTTTCCGAAAATTGCTTGTCCGATCGCGTATGAAAATACAAATATTATAGAAATAATTGCATATATGGATTTTGTTTCATCTGCAGAATGATCTGGATAAAGTTCTTTGGCTATTTCTGGCCATAGTACACTTAAAGAGGTACGATCTATATAATTAATAATTGTTGCAATAGCTATTAAAGTAACTACCCACCAACGTAAACCTGTTAATTTCATGTTTTAATATTTTATTTAATCGCTAAAAATCTTTAAATATTAATGAAATTACGGGTGCAAATTCAAATCAATTTGTTTAAAAATTCTAGCCTTTTTTGTAGCAAAAATCATAAAGAATTCTAAAGTGATCCTTCATCATTTGTTTTGCTAGTTGTGTATCCTGATTTTTTATTGCTTCAAAAATGGATTTATGTTCTGCTATCACTGCAATTTTTTGCCCTTGATCGCAGAGATGAAATTCATTAAAATAAGCAATGATTTCTGGCGTAATGGTGAGCATAAATGTATTTAAAGTGCTATTTCCGCTTGCTTTTGCAATTGCTAAATGGAAGAGCAAATCTTCTTGTACTGCATCTTCACCTGCCAAAACTTTTTTTGTATATGCGCTTAATGCTGTTTGTAATTTCTCTAAATCTTCGTCTGTTCTGCGCAATGCAGCTAATCTTACAGTTTTTAATTCTAAAAGAATTCTGGTTTCTACTAGAGATTTAAAATCTGGTTCTTCTAATCGCAAAATATCATCAATCATCCCATTGATGGCAATCGCGCCAATATCTGCAACAAAAGTTCCGCTTTGTGCTATAGATTTTAAAATACCATAGAATTCCAACTTATGTATCGCATCTCTCACGTTGCTCCTAGAGACATCAAATTTATCTGATAGCATTCTTTCGGAAGGTAATTTATCGCCTGGTTCTAGATTTTTAAAATTAATTAATTCTCTTATTTTGGCAATAATCTCTTTCTGCGTGATATGGTTTTCTTTTTTTTGTACTAAATCTACATTCATTTTTCAATCAATTATTGGTTTACCAAATTGGTTGCGTAAAATTAACAATTTCTAATTGAAACTTTATTTAAATTATGCTAATGTTTATTAACATTAATTAAAATAAATAATTCAGGAGTTATTTACCTTTAATTTCGGCTATTACTTCTAAAACTTTTTTTGTTTCGGCCTCCATAGTAGTATAATCTTTTGCCTCCATCAATGCTTTGCTAATCAGTTTGCTGCCCATTCCTACTGCAGATACTCCAGCTTTGTACCAGCCAGATATATTTTCTATAGTCGTATCTACTCCGCCAGTTGGCATGAAAAGAAGATTCGGGAAAATATCTTTTATTCCGCTCAAAAAATCTGGTCCAAGCATATTGCCAGGAAATAATTTGATGAAACTAACCCCTGCATTTTCTGCGGCGATAATTTCAGTTGGTGTCATACAACCTGGACTGTAAAATATATCTTTTGGAATTAAAAATGTTGCAACTTCTGGCACAAATCCTGGACTGATGAAAAAATCTGCTTTCGCATCCAAAAATTGTTGAGCGTGCTCCATATTCTTGATGGTACCGATACCTAGCAATAAATCTGGCATTTCTGCATCGCGAATTTCTACCATTTTTTTGAAGTTAGAAAGTGCTGCAGCACCACGATTGGTATATTCTACGGCGCGGATTCCTGCTTTGTAAATACTTTTTAGAATTTCTATGGTTACTTCTTCACTCGGGTTGAAATAGAGTGGAAGCATCCCTTGGTTTACGATAGCTTCGGAAACTTTTTTTATATTGTTCATTATATTTTTACTTTAAATACTAATTTTTTTATTGCGCCTTCTCCTATCATTGGTGCATGCACGTCTTCTGGATAAAATATTACAAATTGACCATCCGTCAATTGAAAAAACATATCTGGTGAATCTTTGAAAAATTGTACATCTTTTTCTGAATTATAGTCTTCTTTTGGGTTTGTGCATTTTTCTTTTGGTTTCCAGCCAATGGTTTCTGTACCATTTACACAAACTTGTATGTCTATATTTTGTTGATGACATTCAAATTTTTCCAAGCTTGTTTCTGTTGTTTTTCCGTTTCCGTTGCTTACGATTAATTTTAAACCTTCCGCGATTTCATGCTTTCCATCTTCTAGGTTTTGCAAATCTTTGCCTTGTAGAAAATTGAATGCAGTTGCAAATAACGGATGTAAACTTATATATTTATCTGCGTTTTGTATTGAATCTATGATCATAAATTAATTATTATTGATAGATGATTAATGATAAATGATCTACTAAATCAATCATCACTAATCAATTATCGTTTATTTCTATCTCGCAACTCTACCAGAAGCGTCTCCACCCATTAATTTATTCACCTCATCTACAGTAACTAAGTTGGCATCACCTTTTATGGTGTGTTTCAAGCAAGACGCTGCAACGGCGAAATCTAAGGCGTTTTGATCGTTGTCTGGATAGGTTAAAAGTCCATAGATAAGACCTCCCATGAAGGAATCTCCACCACCAACTCTGTCTACGATGTCTGTAATTTGATATTGACGCGTTTGCAACATTTCGTTTCCATCGTATAAAACTCCTGCCCATGTGTTGTGGGAAGCAGAAATAGAACCACGTAAAGTTGTAATTACCTTTTTAGCTTTCGGAAATTTTGCCATCATTTGTTGGCAAACATTTAAGAATGCTTCTGCTTTTACATCATGACCGTGAGTTTGAACAGCTGCGCCATCTGGTTTGATACCGAAATGCATTTCTGCGTCTTCTTCATTACCAAGAATTACATCGCAATGGGAAGTAAGTTCCGTCATAATTGCTTCTCTATCGCCTCCGTATTTCCATAATTTTGCGCGATAATTTAAGTCGGTAGAAATGGTAATTCCTAATTTACTTGCTGCTTTCACGGCTTCTAGACAAACGTCTGCGGAACTTTGAGAAATTGCTGGTGTGATACCTGTCCAGTGGAACCATTCTACACCTTCGAAGACTTTTTCCCAATCGATCATTCCGGATTGAATTTCAGACATGGCTGAATGTGCTCTATCATAAACTACTTTACTGCCACGGCTAACGGCACCAGTTTCTAGAAAATAAATCCCTAAACGATCTCCTCCCCAAACTATTTTGTCTACACCAACGCCGCGTTTGCGCATTTCCATCATGGCACATTCGCCGATGTCATTTTTTGGTAAACGGGTTACAAAATCTACAGGTATTCCATAATTGGCTAAGGAAACAGCAACATTGGATTCTCCACCACCATAAACGACATCGAAATTATCGGCTTGTGAAAATCTTAAAAATCCTTGTGGTGCTAATCTTAACATTATCTCTCCAAATGTTACTACTTTTTTTGACATGAATCTCTTTTTAAGTTATTATATTTTATTTTGCCAAAACCTCTTTATATTTATGAGGTTTTGGTGAATTTATTTGTTTGATTTAATATCCGGGATTTTGCGTTATCACATTAAAACTTGCGGATATTTCTGAACTTGGTATAGGGAATAAGTAATAATTATTACTAAAACTTGGTGTTGGTATTGCCGTAGAAGCCAATGCTGCCTGCGTTGCACCTGGTGTTACTTTGTTGTATCGTAGCAAATCAAACCATCTTTGCCCTTCAAAAGCCAACTCTAATCTTCTATCATTTGCGATTGCAGCTCTTAATGCTACTTGTGTAGCAGCAGTGGTATTTGCTAAACCTGCTCTGGTTCTAATTTTATTTAATTCTACTAAGGCTAAAGTTCTTGCAGCAGCATTATCTGCTTCTTCATTTAGCGCTTCTGCATATAGTAGAATAACATCTGCTAATCTTAGCTCTATCCAATCTGCATTTGCGCCTGCGGTGCCATATTTATTAGATTTTGTAGGTGTTGCTACTTTGATGACTACAGCTTTTCTTACATCTGCAGATCCACTTGCGGCAAATGCTGCGGTTAATGAACCATCAATGGGATTGAGTGATTTTGTATTGGCACCAGAAAACCAAGACCAAAAATCTGAACCTGAATATTCGTCTGATATTGAAGATGATAATTGAGTTGCAAATAATGTTTCGGCATTATTATCTACCGTGAAAATAGTTGCATAGCTTGCACCAGCAATTAGATTGAAACCTGCAGCACTTGCGCCACTTACGACAGTGCTTAATTCCGTTTTTGCAAGTGTGATATCTCCTGGGTTTGCCCGCGTCATATATACTTTGCCCAATAAACCTTGTGCTGCATATTTTGTAGCTCTACCGGTGGTAGATTTTGTAGCTCCCAAGGTAGTTTTTGCATCTATTAAATCTGAGATGATGAGTGCATATACATCTGCTACAGATCTTCTTGCCAAAATAGACGTATCTGATGTGCTTGGCGCATCCGATAAATTGATGGTAACTGGCCCAAAAACTTGTACTAATTTGAAATAAGCTAATGCTCTTAAAAATTTCGCTTCGGCTTTTTGAGATGCGTTCGTTGATTTTGTAATAACAATGTTGGCGCTCAAAATAGATTTGTACAATCCTGAATAGAACGGACGGAAAAATTCTGCATCTTGAGTTATTATCGCACCATTACTAAATGCATCAAAATCTGAGTAGGGTGCCTCGAACATATAAGCATTGTCTGCTCTGAAATCTCCCATTACCGCCATTGGCGTTACAGCAGTTGCTTGATAGTAATATGCAGCATTCAACACGTTTGTGAAATCTGTGAGAGACTCTGATTGAGGATTAACGGATGGTATTTGATTCAAATCTGAAGAGCATGCTGTAGTAAAAAGCATTGCGCCCATCATTAAATATGTAAATTTTATTTTATTCATTTTGATCAATTTAAAAGTTAAGATTTAATCCGAAAGTAAAACTTCTTACGATTGGGCTAGCTCCATTTTGAACTCCATAAGTAACAGGTCCTAAATAGGCTTGCGTGCTATCTTCTGTATATACACCTTCTGGATTGTAGGAGGTGTAATTTTTGCCCCATAAGTATAATAAATTGCTGGAAGCGGCATAAATTCTAACGGAACTTAAACCAATTCTATTGATTAAATCTCTATCTAGTGTATAGCCAATCGTTAAATTACGGACTGATACAAAAGAAGCATCTTGCAAGAAAGCATCTAGAGGATTGTTTGCATCAATAATATTTGTACCAGCATGTGCTCCTACGTCTGCAATACCATCTCCATTGGTATCCAATGAATTGATGACACCACCCAATCTTGTTGTCATACCAAATTGTGATTGGTAATAGATAGGATCCACATTCCAAACTTTTGCACCGTGGGAACCTTGCAATTGAAAAGATAAATCAAAATTTTTGTATTTAAAATTTTGAGACAATCCCCAGTAGAAATCTGGAGCATTGGTTCCTAATTTTACTAAATCTCCACCTTCTGCAACAGTTTTTGTAATGTCTATTTTACCATCTCCGTTTTGGTCTTTTGCATAGTAACCAGAACTATTTAAGCCAAGAGCTAGAGTAGGGTCTTTTATGTATTTATCTTCTATTATACCTACAGTTTCTATTCCCCATATTTCGCCGATCTGGCCTCCTACATAGTTTCTAAAAACTGGTGCTCTTCCGCTTACTCCATATCTGGTATCAGCAATTTTGTCTAGACCACCTAAGCTCAGAATTTCTGTATTTACGGTAGATAAATTTGCGCTAATATCCCAAGAAAAGTCTTTCTTATTGATTGCATTTGCAGATAATTCAAATTCTAAACCTGTGCTTCTAACAACTCCAGAGTTTTTGCTTAAAGTAGCGGTACCTAAAACTTCAGATACTGGTTGTTTAATTAAAATATCTTTAATATCTGAAGTATAGTAATCTACACCTAATTTTATTCTATTGGTGAAAAATCCGGTGTCTATACCATAATTTGTTTCTGTGTTGGTTTGCCACGTCAAATCTGGGTTTGCAACATTAGCAGGAATCAAATATCCTGTTCCTAGAGCAGTTGGATTTAATGTTAAAACACTAAGAGCATCATAGGCTCCTAGAAATGAGGTAGTTCCTAAAGATCCTTTGCTAAATCTTAATTTTAATAAACTTAAAGTTTCTGTCTCTGGGAAAAATGCTTCTTTATATACATTCCAGCCTAAAGAAATTGCAGGGAAATTTGCATATTTTTTATTAACTCCAAAGCGAGAATCGCCATCTCTTCTAATGGACGCAGAAAGTAAATAACGATCATCATAAGCGTAATTTACTCTACCAAACACACTTTTTCTTGTGATGGTTTGGTCTATATTAGCAGTAGTAATATCTGCAGGTGCTAATAAATTGTAATTAATAATATTAATGTATGGCACATTTGTACCTTGTAAAACGATACCTTTAAAATAAGTGTTTTGCAGTTCTATACCAGCTACAGCTGCTACATCATGCTTTCCGAAAGTTTTTGCGTAGCTTAAGGTTGTTTCTCCTAAAACGGAATATTTTTTCAGGTAAGAATTATTTAATCTTGTTTGATTGGTACGGTATTGAGAATCTGCCGCTAAACCTTTCCAGTAGTAGTTTTGAGTATCGTTTAAATCTCCACCAACAACAGTTTTTAAATTCAAACCATCTAAAATATTATATTGGAGATAAGAATTAAAATTAGCGTAATATGTTTTTTCTGATCTTCTTGTATTGTTAAATTTGCTAGCAGGACCAGCATCTCCAGTACCACCAATACCATTTCCGTTTGTTCTTCCGTAGTGCCAATCTTGGACTTCCATTCCAGGAGTTAGCGTGCTGATTGAATTATTAAATCTAGGATCACTTGCTGGTCTTCCGTTATCAAATGGCAGCAAACCTAGAGCCAATGCTTGAGTTTCCATGCTTTTGATGTAAGCGATTGATTCTTCTGTATGGTAAATTGGACTGATGCTGTATGCTCTTAGCAAATCCCTCATGTCTGTACCCAAAATATCTCTATCCGAAGTGAAACCATTGAAAGTAAAACCTGCGGTAAATTTATCTCCTAATTTGGCATCAATATTCATACGGGCATTTAATTTCTCAAAACCTTGGGAATTTACGATGCCTTCTAAATTTTGGTAACCTAAAGAGGCAAAAAATTTCACATCTTTAGAACCTCCAGCAACGCTAAAATCGTGGCTGGTATCACTTCCTGTTTGGAATAAGAAATCCTCCATATTTACAACGCCAGGAGCATTTTTGAAATAATTCAATCTATAATTTGCTCTAGCCAATTCAATAGGAGTTAGTCTAGATAAATCATAATTTCCATCTGCAATACCTTTTTCTAAATGCTCACCCCATTCGTTAGCATTCATGTTGATGCGCTCAGATTTGTATTTTTCTGAGAAACTTGTATATGTATTGTAACTGAACCTTGTTTTACCAGATTTACCTTTTTTGGTGGTAACCAAAACAACTCCGTTTGCACCTCTAGAACCATAGATTGCAGCCGAAGCAGCATCTTTTAACACCTCCAAACTTTCTATATCATTTGGATTTACCGTTGCTAAATTTCCGGATATTGGAAAACCATCAACAACAATGAGCGGATCCGAGTTTCCAGAGATAGAAGCTGCTGCTCTTATTTGGATTTTTGGAGAAGCACCTGGTTCACCGCTTTGATTTTGGATTCGTACACCAGATAATTTTCCGGCCAAAGCATCATCTACTCGAGCTGCTTGGATAGAGGCAATATCTTTCCCGTTAATCTTCGCAACAGAACCAGTTAGGTGAGATTTTTTTCTGCTACCATAACCTATCAATACTACTTCTTCAATTTGTTTTTCCTTTATAGAATCGGATTTCTTTTCCTGAGCGCTCAACATTATCGTGGATAATGCTAATACTGTTAGCGAGATTTTTTTCATAATTTTTTCAAAAAAATTTCATGGTTAGTTTAATTGGTAAACCAAACTGATTAACCAAATTGGTTATCCAAAAATAAGTTAATATTTTTGAATATGGAAATTATATTTAACATTATTTTGCATTTATTACATCAAAATGCAGAATTTTTTACATTTAGATATTTAATGAAAATTCTACAGTACAGATCATCAATGTTATACCCCGTAATTTAATGAGTGACAGTTAATTTGTAATAATTTACTTTTGCGAAAGAACCTTCGTCTCTGGATTGAAAGTAGTTTCCGGCTTTGAAATAGTTTTCGAAAATTCCCCATTTTCTCATATGGATATTATCGTATACTGCAAATTCATTATTGTTAAGAGAAACCACCATTTTGCCATCTGTTACTTTTACTTCCAAGTCGAATCTGTTGAATCCTACTTCTTCTTTGAAGGTATATCCTTTATCATCATCCCAAGCATCTTCGTGCAGCATTTCCTCGTAGGTAGCATTTAGATTTTTGAGTTCTTTAGTTTTTACCCGAATTTTTCCGTCTTGCCAATAAATTTTCAAAATTGGTGGTGCATTATTATCATCTTGACCGCTCAGTATTTTCTGCTCGTTAGATAATCTCCCATGTATCTGCATGATAATTACTTTATGGTATTTGCCGTCTTTATCTTTGGAAACGCTGCCCATCGCTAATTCACCTTTCATGGTGCCTCCTTGTTTGAAGGTCCAGTTTTTATTATTATCACCAGAAACCATTTGCTCTCTCAATTCTGAACGAGAATATTTTGTGTTGGCAGTTTTACCTTCTGCAGGATAAGCGTAGAAAACCAATGCTCCAGATTTTGGATCATTGTACATATTTTTCATGAGCAATGGATCTTCTGCGTAATTCAAAATTTGTGGTGGTTCTACGTTGGTTACTTTTCCAGTTTCAGGGTTTATTTCTGGTGTAGTTACAGACCAATGATTTAAATCTATGTCTGCAACTTTACCTTTCTTAGTTTTTTGTGCTACACAATCTTTGAAAAAGAATAGCGCAAAGAATGTAAAAACGAGAACTGCTTTAGATTTCATTTTATTATTCATCTTTTTAGTTTAATGCGATTGTGAAGGAGTCTACATAAGAAATAGTACCACCACTATTATCAATATAAATGGCAATTGTAGAATTTGCACCAGAATTAAATTGTAAATTCACTGGTGTAAAATTTCCTTTTCCAGTTGCGTTAGCACCAGTAACACTTGTAATTATGGCACTATTGATATTAGCAGGATTATTCACAGAGCCTCCCAAAACTGCTATTCTTACAGTTCCTGTACCAGCATCTTGAGAATATTTGCAAGAGATTATATAGTTTGTATTTGGTGAAACTGTCAATTCTTGGTATGCAATTCTTTTATCTGGTGCTAAAGGAAATTTTGAGGCAAAACCACCATCAAATGAAGAGGACGCAGAAATCTGAAGGATTCCACCTAATGCATTATTTCTCCATGGTTCTTTTGTAGCATCTACATTACCTGCATCAAAATTGGCCGCTTGTATTACAGGAACCAAACCTACTGGTACAACTGGTTTTATAACGACTATAGATTTTGTGATGTTACTGGTAACTCCCAATTTATCTGCTGCTTTTAAGCTTACATTATAAGTACCTTCACCTGCGAAAGTAAATGCAGCATCTTGAGTTGTGATAGTGGTACCATTTGGAAATGTCCAGATGTAATCTGTAGCACTAATAGAAGCATTTGCAAAAGTGTAGGTTTTCCAAGCATCTGGAGTTCCAGAACCTTGTTTAAATTCAAAATCAGCAGATGGTGGTGTAAGATCTGATTTGGAACCTGCTTCTGCAATATCGTATCTCAAATCGCATGATGCTAAAGAGAACAGCAAGAAAGTAAGAAGTAATGGTAGAAAGTTGATCTTTTTTATGTTAAATATATTTTTCATAATATTATTTTTTGTGATTAATAACCAGGATTTTGTTTTAACAATCCACCAGAAATATTTATTTCTCTCTGTGGAATAGGAAGTAGCAAATCTGTAGCCGTGAATGAATAATTATTAGCTGCAGAATAAGCTGAAAGTACTGTTTGCGCTGCACCAAATCTTACTAAATCATAAAATCTTTCGTTTTCAAAAGCTAATTCTACTCTTCGCTCGTCTAGTAATTCTTGTTTTGTAATAACGCCGTCTGCATCTGGAAGCAAACCTGCTCTCGTTCGGATTTTTGTGAAGGATGTAATCGCTGCAGCTACATTGGTGTCGTTTCCTGCGCCAATAATTGATTCTACATGCATTAGTAAAACGTCTGCAAGACGTAGAACTATCCAATCATTTCCTGCTACTCTTGGGTTATTTGCAGAAGCATTAATACCCAAAGATGCATCTGCAACCGGAAGATATTTCACTACTTGAGACTGCGAAACCTGTGCAGGGTCTATTCTGTAAGAGTATGGTTTTCTATTGCCTCCCATTGCATCTATAGCAGATTTTGCTTCGTTGGTTACATAATTTACACCGCTAGATCTTCCAACAGAATTTAGCCATTCTGCAGAAATTCCTTGGCTATCAAAAATATTATCTCCAACATAACCAATGGCAAAAATTACTTCGCTGTTGTTTTCTGTAAAAAATACATCTTTAAAATTATTTTGTAAAGAATAACTACTTGCAATAACGGCCTCACACAATTGTTGAGCTTCTAAATAATTAATACCTAACGTAAGATAAACTTTTGCTAAAAGTGCTTGTGCAGCAGCTTTTGAAGCTCTGTTCTTGTAAGTATTATCTAAATTGGCAATGGCAGTTTTTAGATCACTTACAATTAATGTATAAATTTGTGCTTTTGGAACTCTGGTAAATTGAGCTTCCTTTTCTGTAATTCCTAAGACATGGTCTACATATGGAATATCGCCAAACAATCTTACCAAATTAAAATTTGCATACGCTCTCACAAATTTTGCTTCTCCTTCATATTTGCCTCTTGTAGTAGCAGAAGCAACATCCAAATGTTTTAATACTGTGTTCGCTCTAAAAATTACATTGTAATAACTTAAATAGTAATCTGCAACGATACCATTTGTGGAGGCTACTTGATATTTTTCAAATTGTGCTGCTTCTCCTTCTTGGCTTTTCGTTCTTGTATTATCGCTTCGCATTTCTGTAAGGTAAAATTCAAACTGTATTGCTTGATTTTTATTTACATCATCTTCCAAAGGATTTGCTCCTTGTATGCCATCATACATATTAATAACACCAGAAAGCAATTGTGCATCTGTGAGATAATAATTTTCTCCATCACCTGCAGAAACTACTTCTGGGCTCAGAAAATTGTCTCCACAAGAGGACGTAAAAAGGGCAATAAATATATAGGCTGATAGTATTTTTATTTTTTTCATAATTGTAATTTTAAAATTCAAGATTTAATCCCAAAGAAATTGTTCTAAAAACTGGAGAACCAGCTCTTTGATATCCATAAGTAGTTGCAGAAGTTGTATTTATAGATTCAGGATTCAATCCGGTATATCCATTTGCCATCCAATACATTAAATTCTGTCCTGCAGCATAAATTCTTGCACTGGTAAGAAAATTTAATTTAGCCAACATGTCTTTTGGAATGTTGTAACCAATATTTAGATTTCTCCATGCGATATATGATGCATCTTGGATAATAGAGTCTGTAAATATTTTTTCTTTGATGAAACCTTGGTTTGGTGTTGTAGCGGCATTAAAATCTTGCGCAGAATTGAAATGATTAAAAAGATATTGGTCTCCCATATTTCTCACTTCAGCACCATGGCTACCTTGGAACATAAAGCTGATATTGAAATTTCCTATGGTAAAATCATTGGTAAAACTCCATATAAAATCTGGGTATGGATTTCCTAGTATCGTTTTATCTTCATCATCTATTAATCCGTCACCATTCAAATCCTTCACATAAACATCTTGTGCTTGTCCGCCAATTGGGAAATATGGATTATTGATAAATTGCGCAGGTATTTCTTTATCTACAACCCATCCGTAGAAAGATGAGATAGGATTTCCTACAAGATTGATCCATTCTGCTGCTCTTTTGTCATCTACATTTTGTATCAAACCATTAGAATCTCCGAAATCTAATAATTCATTGATGTTTTTGGAAGCTAAGATTGTGGATGTCCATCTAAACTTTTCGTTGGTTATGTTTTTTGTTCTTATTTCAATTTCGATTCCACTGTTTCTAACTTCTCCTATATTTGCAAGCGCATTAGCAAAACCTGTGGTACCCGATATTGGATTGTTTAGTAATAATTTATCACTTGTTCTTTGGTATAAATCTACAGACCCAGTAATTTTATTTCTAAAAATGCCATAGTCTAATCCTAAATTGATCTCGCGTGAGCGCTCCCATTGTAAAAATGGATTTGAAATATTAATAGGATTGTACGCATTTACGGGTGCATTATTTACAATTGCTGTAGAAGGATTTAATAATGAAAGTGATGGGTAGTTTTCTATTAAGAAACCATCGTCTCCATTAATTCTTAAATCTTTGTTTCCTGTAAAACCATAACTGGCTCTTAGTTTTAAATTATTAATGATTCTGCTGTCTTTCAAGAAATTTTCTTTACTTAATGCCCAACCAATTGATGCCGCAGGAAAATCTCCATATTTATTATCTTTCCCAAAAATTGAACTTCCATCTCTTCTGTAGCTTAAAGAAAATAAATATTTGTTATCATAAGCATAATTGAATCTACCATAAAAACTTAAAAGTGTTTGTTCAAATTCGTAAGATCTACCGCCCAAAAATACAGAACCTGCTTGTATAGTTTGCACCAAATCTGAAGTATAACCAGATGCAGAACTTTCATCACCTCTTGTATTAAACTTTTCTGCAGATACACCGGCAACAGCTGTTACATCATGATTTCCAAAAGTTTTGTCGTAGGTGAAATAATTTTCATTTACTAAGTGGAAAGCATTTTCTGCACCCAAATCTAGTTGTGCAGAAGAGGCCAAAAGATCAGACAAAATACCTTGGTATCTTCTTGCTTCTGTATTTTGATAATCTCCACCAATAGATGTACGGAATTTCAAATCTTTTGTGAAGCTATATTCACCATATATATTCCCGAAAATTTTAAATTTTTTCGCAGTTCTGTTTCTTTCCTCAACCTTTGCCACAGGATTTACGTTTGAGGTATCACTTATGCTTGTACCACCAGATGCAACAGGCATTCCTGTTGCCAAATTGTAGTTGTCAAACATTCTTTCAATTGCATAATCACCAATTTTTGCATCGGCATATTTGCCATTGTCTCGTAATCTGTTTACAAATTTGATGTTGTTTTCGTCCAAATATACTGGTAACCAAGGTGCTTGTCTCAATACATCATGTGTAGAGCCATCAAATCTTCGTTGGTTGGTGTAAGAAGGAGATAAATTGAAACCCATTTTGAATTTATCACTTACTTGGGTATCTAATTTCAGCTGAAGATTAAATTTTTTGAAATCGTCCGTTAATAGCACGCCTTCATCATGCAAATATCCTACGGAAGCGTTGAATTTTGTAGTTTTATTTCCACCTCTTGCACTTACATTGTGGCTTTCTATGGTACCACCATCAAAAAATACATCTTGCCAATCTGTATTTACACCAATAAGCTGAATTAGCTTTGTTCTATCAGATATTGTTCCGGTTGCTGCTAGTTCTCTAGCTGCAGTATCAGCGATATCATAAGTATAAGCATCGCTTTTATACGCACTTTTTACTCCGAAAAATGTATTATAAGAAAATTTTGTTTTGCCATCTTTACCTTGCTTCGTAGTAATTAGAATTACTCCATTTCCACCACGAGAACCGTAAATTGCGGCAGAAGCAGCATCTTTTAATACTTCAAAAGATGCTACATTATTCATATCCAATGATCCCAAGAAATCATTGCTGACAACCATTCCATCTACTACAATTAAGGGCTCTGAAGAACCAGATATAGAACCTGTTCCTCTAATTCTAATTGTAGGTGCAGATCCTGCTTCACCTTCCACAGCTTGTACATTTACGCCGGAAACTTGCCCAACTAATGCATCATCTACTCTGGAAACTGTGATTTGATCTAAATCTTTGTTTTCTACTTTGGAAATTGCACCCGTTAAATGGCTTTTTTTTGCAGTTCCGTAGCCAATCATGACTACTTCTTCAATTTTTTGCTCTTTTAAGATGGTGTCCTTTTTTTTGGTTTGTGCTGTAAGAAGCGAACCAAAAAGTAGAAAGGCTACTGCAACTGGTAATTTATTATTCATAAAATGTTTATTTAATTACAATCTGGTAAACCAAACTGGTAAACCAAAAATATAAATAATATTTGTATTAGCAAAATTATTTATCAAATATTTTCAAAAAATTTGAAATTATTTATATAATTTAACATAAATACATAAACATTTTATAATGACCTTACTTCATGAAGTCCTCTCTAATTGGGCTAAATACATCAATTAAAATTCCTGCCTTCGTACAAGTTGCACCATGTAGAACATGAGGCGGAATGTATACGGAATCTCCTCCCACTACAGTTTTTGTAACGCCACCAATGGTAAATTCAAATTCGCCACTTGCAACATAAGTAGTTTGGGAGTGGTGGTGCTCATGTTCGTAGCCGATGCCGCCAGTTGCGAAATCTACTTTTACAAGCATTATTTTATCATCATAGCCCATTATTTTTCTTTGAACACCTTCGCCAACTTTTTCCCATTCTTGGTCTCCGTCCAATAGAAATTCTTTACTCGCTCCAAAACTTTCCATATCTTATTTTTATAATTAATTTTTATTTTATTAAAGTAAAAGCACCATTCCAACTATAAATTTTCCCGTCAATGCTTACATTATGCGTGCTATTTTTATCGGCATCTTGAAAAGAGAATAAAAATATTGAAAGATCTCCTCCGACTGTCATTATTTTTATTCCAATGTATTGATCATCTTGATACACGATATCTAGTTTTTTTATATTGCTAAAAGTATTGTTGCCAATTTCTGTTACAGGATTGTAATGACCATGTATTTCTAGAGCAGTAACAAAATAGGTGTCTTTTGCATTTGTCTTTCTAATCATAAAACCAGGATCATTTCTAAGATTAAAATCGGGATCGTTCGCACCAATTTTGGTGAAAATCAATTGATCATCTTTAGAAACTGCAGATGTTAGACTGATGAATCTATCGTTATTAAACCAAGAAACCTTCGCATTGCCTTCCGGTTGAGAACCTTCACCGATTTTCCAAAGATGTTCGTAACCATTTTTTGTACCTAATGGTGATAAAATGTTTGGAGTTTCATATTTAAAATTTGCAGACATTATTTGTCCGAAATAATAGTAGGGCAAATCATACTGGTTGCTTGTTTTAGATTTAATTTTAATAATATCCAAAAGAAATGGATTTTCAAAATCGTCTTCTTTTATCAATGCCAAAACTCGATGCATTTCTGTTCCTGGAAAAGCGTTGCTTTCTTTTGCGCTTACAATTTGCAAATTAGGGTTGTTGGCATCAAACAAGTATTTATCAGAATGAAATTGGTCGCCAGTTTCATAATCAGCTTCAAAATTTGAAGATTCATTTTGAACAATCGTATTGTGAGCAATGGTTTGTTTTGCCCAAGTTTTATTTTCTTTCAAATAATTTCCTCCGCCTTTTTGCTGTATATTCACAAATCTTGCTAAACCATAATCTTGCAAAATTTCGTTACCACCTTCATATAATGAGAAAGATAATTTATCATAATGCCCATGACTTCCACCTTGTGCGGCGTATTTCATGACCAAAGTAATTTCTTCTGTAGAGCCTTTACTGCGTAAAATTCCAACGCCACCTTGATCGCCTTTTATACCATCAGAATATGCAACAGATTTTTTTATAAATGAAGTAGCTTTTCCTTCTTGAATTGCCTTTGCAACGGCAAAGCCAGCATTATCCAGCGTTACTTCGCTTTGTTTTTCTGCGATGGAAAGCAAACCCGTATTTTTTTCACCGAATAAATATGCTGCATCTACAGAAAAAACCAATTCTCGGGAATAGTAAGACATTCCTTTTTGCCCATCATTTAAGGGGAAAAATTTTCCTTCAGTATCTGTTAGGTTTAATAATGTGATTAATGATTTTAATAAAACTCCATTTTTGTACTCGAAAACCTTTAAATCTGGCCGAGTATTTTGCAAAGCTTCGGCAAATACCATGTAAGGATACATTGCATATCTTTGATAATAAGGACCTTCCGTGAAATAACCATCAGGAGAAAATGGCTCATCTACATTTGCGAAGAAGCCAGCTTTTTGTCCAGGTTTTTTTAATAATCCGCCATCATTATCTTTTTCTCCTTCTTTTATCCCGTCCTTTTTCATCCCGTAAAGAGCACGTTCTACCAATTTTTTGTCATTCATTACCAAGCCAATCATACCAACTGCAACATTTCCCCAAGTGCTATGATTGTGAATTCTATTATAAAATTTAGGATTTTCTAAAGAAATAAAATCTGCTAATGGACGAAATAAATTACTCTCTAAAGTTTTTCTTTCACTTACAGTTAGATAATTATAGATGCAATCATAAGCTTGCGCGGTGTATACCAACCAATTGGAATCATTTAAAGCTTGCCAAAAAAATTTTCCTCTTGCGTAGGAGCGAGTTTGAGGGTGAAGTGGAAGAGTAGGGTACATCTTTTCATATTGAAAAAGCATTTCTTTTACATATTTGGCGTACTTTTCTTCGTTTAAAATTTGATACAAAAGTCCAGCTTTTTGCATCATCAGAAAGTTTTTTTTGTGCCTTTCATGTGTATAACCGCCAGAATAATCCTTCGGTATCGGAACTTCTATACCGTTCAGAATTTCGGCATCTATTTGAGATTTTGTGGAGGCAAGAGTTTCATCAAACAAAGGTATTCTTCCCAAATTTGCACGAATTTCTGCTACGCCTTTTGTAGTTAAAATTAAAGAAGGGTGTTCTTGCGCAGTGTAGCATTGAAAAATTAATATGAAAAGTAGGCAAGAACACACCTTGCTATAGAATGAAATTTTATTCATATTTATTTTTTCTGAATTAAACCAATATTCATTTTGTCGGTTCCTTTTGCATTTAAAGTTGAATTTGAAGGTAATTCGTAATTTTTATTTGTAAAAGCGGGATCAATCATGAAATTATCTTTTTCTGTGAATTTTTGATCTCCAGTAATTAAAGTGCTTTCTGTTTTGAAGAAATTATTGTTCAAAATATTTACAACCGGTTCCCCAACAATAAGTTCTAATTTAATTTTTTTAGAATTAGTAAAAATATTATTTTCAATTCTAATTCCTTGCGCACCATGAATTAACATTGCTGCATTGCTTTTATTTTTCTTTCCATTTCCTACATTATCAAAAATGCAGTGGTTAATGTTCAAAAATGGACCAGTGGTACTTTCGTCCGTTCCACCACGATACAATTGTAGAACTGTGCCAGAAATATTAGAAAATACATTATTATTTAATATTACTTTTTCTGCATTATAAATTCCTGTGTCATCAACTTCTTTATCTAAAGAAACCACGTTACCCGAAATTTTATCGAAGGTAGAATTTTCTATTTTAAACAAATTTGCCATTGTGTTTTTTGCAATTACTACCACATCAAAACTATTATTTACATCTAAATTAATGAAATTGCAATTGTTGATATGCAATATGTAGTTGTGATTCATAGAATATTTACTCGTTCTTATCACGGCATTTCCCGTATAATCTGGTGCATCTTTGCCATCAAAAATTAAGTTTTCTAAAGCCAAACTACCGCCGTTTTCTATTTGAAATAACGCTTGCTTTTCAAACAGGATGGTTGGTTTTATCTTTAAATCAGATTTAAATGTTAATGGATGATTGATTTCGATGATTTTATCTGTTGTATAAATATCCGATGAGGTTAATTCTAAAATATCTCCTGGTTCAGAATTTTTTGCGGCATCGTACAATGTGTTTTGTCCGGCTGCCACTTTTATTATCTTTCCAGAAGAAAGTTGAATTTCTTTATCTGCTTTAGAATAAAAACCAGTACCTGTATTATCTTTTGTAGCAATATTTTCATTAATTTGTGGTTTAATACCTTTTACTTCTGGCAGTGTGAATCCCATCTTATCTTTCACCAATTTAAATTTCGTTTTGGTAAATCCGCCTTTAAACATATCTGTTTTTGTGTTTTCACTCACAAAATTATTGCTGAATTTTATTCCACTCATATCATCAAAAACATCAAATAATCCCACTGTTTTTTCATTATAAAAAAGATTATTCGTCATCATAGAATTTGTGGGAACTGCACTTCTTTCGGCATCACTTCCAACACCAAATTGGATATTGTTGCAATTGATAAATGCATTGTTGGATATTTTCGCGTTATCTACAGAATTATATCTATTGATCGGTGAATTTGGCACGCCGTTCATTATCGTTAAAGCGCTTCTGAATCTGTATCCAGCAAGATTTATCAGTATATTGTTGATGATTGTTTGATCTTCATTGATGACTCTAATTCCACCAGTATTTTCTACATTATTTCCTAAAAATAGATTGCCATCTACCGTATTTCCTCTTCCATGGCGAATAGTTAATGTTCCTTGAGATTCAAAAAAGGTGTTGTATCTATAAGTATTAGAGCCAGATTTGTTGGAAATTATTTCTACTTCGCCATCGCAACGATCAAAATAATTGTATTCTACAATAGTGTTGGATTTTGTGAGTGAATAATGACTGGTGCCAATTCTTAAAGTTTCGCCACCATTGGAACCTAAAATAGGTCGTGGTCCGAAATAATTATGATCTATTTGATGAAAGTTTTCTTGGCTTTCCACCGAATTTAATCGAACTGCCATCGTAACCCCTACATTTCTTTTCCCTTCAAAATGATTGTGGTCAATTCTGTTATTTTTTCCGTAAACACCAATCCAATAGTCAGATTCTTGTCTTTCTGGGTTACTAAAATTATCAATTACCGTTTCTGTTAACCTGCAATTATTAGCCAGTTCTTTACTGCTAGTTTTGAAAGAAATCACTTCTGTAGTTGGCGTATAACCATTTTTGAAAACCAAACCACTAACTATTAAGTATTCACCAGAAATTCTAAGATTAGAAAGTCCAGAGAGTATAACTTTTCCATTTTCTTCAGCTTTTAAAGTAATAGGTAAGCTTTTTGTCCCTTTGCCTTTAAAAACGAGTTCTGTATTTTGCCAGTTTCCGTTTGCTAAAATAATATTATCGCCAGGTTTTGCATTTTTGACAGCTTGATTAAATTCTGTTATATTTTTCACTTTAAGATCAGAAAAACCATAAGTTTTGGAAAAACTGCAGAGAGAAAGTAGGGTAGTGAATAAAAGTGCAAAGACTTTGAAATGTTTCATAGTGTATTGGTTTACCAATTTGGTTTACCAAATATAGGAATTTTTATTTAAATTCAAAATTAATTTCCATTTTTGATTGTAAAAATTTACTTTATTTCAAAAATTATTCTGAAAGTAATAAAATCTACTTTTTGTAGAAAAAAATCACATAAGGAATGGATTAAGTTTTTACCTAAAATTTCTGGCTGATTATATTAATATTAGATCGTAACAAATAAATTTAAATAATATTAATTTAGCAATATGTTTCTTAAGGTAATGATTGTTAGAAATAAGAGTAGGGACAAATTGCGGACAGAATTTGCATATTGAACATAAAAAAAACCTCTGTTAATCAATGATTACAGAGGTTTTTGGTACCCGGTGCCGGAATCGAACCGGCACACCTTACAGTACTAGAGTTTGAGTCTAGCGCGTCTACCAATTCCGCCAACCGGGCTTGCTAAATTGGTTTGCAAATATAGAATTTTTTTTCCTCTTCGGAAAATTAAATTTGCATTTTTTTTAAAATTTTATTTCCAAGCCATCAAATGCTAAGTGAATATTTTTTGGCAGCAATTTTTCTTCAATTTCATGTAAGCCAAATTGATGACTGATGTGTGTAAGGTACAATGTCTTAGGTTTCAATTCCTCATTTATTTTGATGATGCCTTCCAGAATATAATGCGACGGATGAGGTTCCGTCTTTCGGATGCAATTCAAAATTAAAACGTCTAAATTCTTTAATTTCTCTTTTTCAAGAGCAGAAATGTAGCTCGCATCTGTAATGTAAGCCAGATTTTTAAACTTAAAGCCTAAAATTGGTAGCTTACCATGCATCACATTTATTGGAATAATTTCAGTTTCAAACAAAATAAAATTATCCACTATTTCATGTAGTGAAAAAGATGGTACGCCAGGATATTTTTCGTCTGCAAATGCATAAGAAAAACGAGATTTCACATCTTGCCCAACTCTTTGTAAACAAAATAAAGGCATTTCCTTTTTCCCATTTTTTATTTTGAAAATTAATGGGCGTAGATCGTCCAAACCAATCACATGATCATTGTGTTCGTGGGTAAGAAAAACTGCATCTACTTGCGTTTCATGGTTTTGCAACATTTGTTGGCGAAAATCTGGCCCGCAATCTATTAAAATTTTCTTCTCATTTTCTGTGGAAATCATCACAGATGCACGAAAACGAGAGTCCTTTTTATCTATAGAAAGACAAACTTTGCATTGGCAACCAATCACAGGAACACCTTGTGAAGTGCCAGTTCCTAAAAATTTCAACTTCATATCTTTTGAGGTTGGTATATATTTTGGTAAATTTACAAAAAATATAAGATGCCTTTAACAAAGCAAGAATTTACTCCCAAGCAAAAAGCATTAGCCATCAATTTGGATTCTACCATCTATGGTACTTTTGCAGAAATTGGAGCTGGACAAGAAACTGTTCGGCATTTTTTTAGAGCTGGTGGTGCTTCCCAAACTATTGCAAAAGCAATGTCTGCTTACGATAAAAATTTTTCAGACGCCATCTATGGTAAAGAAATATACAATAGATACGTAACGCAAAACCGACTGAGAAAAATGCTTCGCTACGAAGTTTCTTTGATAGAGGAAAGATTGGAACGAAAAAATTATCCTAAAACAAGATTTTTTTCTTACGCAAATACGGTAACTACTATCAATTTTGAAAAGACCTACAAAGGCCATGGTTGGGTGGGAATTAGATTTCAAGTTGATGAAAACGAAGAGTATAACGAAATTGTCATTCATGTAAAATTTCGAGAAAACAATGCTACTTTACAACAAGAAACAATCGGAAATTTAGGAGTTAACCTTATATATGGTGCTTTTAAATATAGTGATAACCCAAGAAGATTGATAGATTCTTTATATGATGATATAGATTTAGATAATCTAGAAATTGATATGATCGATTTCAATGGACCCGTTTTTAAATATGTAGACAATAGATTAATGAGTTTGCAGCTGGTGAAAAATGGGATGACTGAAGCCGTAATTTTCAACTCAGACGGTAGAAATAGATTGCCTGCAGATATGCTATATCGCAAAAATATTTTCGCTGTGCGTGGTAGTTTTCGACCAGTAACCAATGTGAATCTAGACATGTTTACCAATGGTTTAAAAATGTTTATGAAAGATGCAGAATGTAATGATGAAGAAACAGAAGTTCTTTTTGAAATTACAATTGCGAATTTACGCTCAGATGGTGATATAGACGAAAGAGATTTTCTAGATAGAGTAGATGTGCTTGCAAAATTAGGATATACAGTTATCATTTCAAATTTCTCCGAATATTATAGATTAATAGATTACTTTGCCAGCTATACCAGCAAAAAAATTGGAATAGGAATGGGAGTTAATAATCTTCTGATGGTCTTTGATGAAGATTATTATAAAAATCTTTCTGGTGGAATTTTGGAGGCTTTTGGTAAATTCTTCCGAAAAGATATGACGGTTTACTTATATCCTTATAAAGATGTAAAAACTGGAGAACTTCTGGATTCTAATAATTTGAAAGTAACAGATAATTTGAAAGAATTGTACAAATATTTTAAATTAAATGATAGAATTAAAGATATAATTGACCACAATCCCGCCTTTGCAGAAATTTATTCTAGAGAAATTTTGAGAAAAATTACAAATTGCGAATCTGGCTGGGAAAAAGATATTCCAAAATCTGTTTCGGAAATGATAAAAGAACGCGGAATGTTTGGTTATAAAGAAGAGGTAGAATTAAAACAATTTACTTAAAATTAAAAAAAATGTTGGCATTAAAAAAAAGATTATCTACCATTTTGGAAAGTCCAAAAATGGCCACAGAAGATAAATTAAAAAAGATTTGTGTACTTCTAGATCAAGAAGTTTCTTATTACAATTGGACGGGTTTTTATTTCAAAAATGGAGATAAAGACGAATTGAAATTAGGACCTTACGTTGGTGCAGAAACCGATCATATCATTATTCCTTTTGGGAAGGGAATTTGCGGCCAAGTTGCAGTGTCTGGCGAAACTTTTGAAGTTCCAGATGTGAAAGCGCAAGAAAATTATCTGAGCTGTTCTATAGATACTAAAGCGGAAATTGTAGTTCCTATTTTCAAAAATGGAGAAAATATTGGCCAGATTGATATTGATTCTCACACCATCGATCCTTTTACAGACGAAGACAAAGAGCTTCTCAATTGGCTTTGTGAAGAGATTGGAAAAATTTTGTAGAAAATGATCAGTATAATTTTACGATTTTTAATTTTTTTAAAAAAATGAAAGAGTAAAATTTTATTTTTTGATAATCATTAAAGGTTTTGTAATTTTTTGAAATAAGTTTCACATTGCAAAATCCGTGTTCCAAACCAAGAAAAAGCTTCTCCATCTACCAATATTATTTTGGTAGATGGTAGTTTGCTCTTAAATTCCTCAATGTGTTTTTCCGCAAAAGGAAAAGGTTCGGAAGATAGAAATAGAAACTCGGCTGTTGCAATTTCTTCAAGAGAAATTTCTGGATAGCGGGTTTTATGTTTCAAAATATTTTCGAAATTAATTTCTTCTAAAATATTATTAATAAAGGTATCTCCACCAATACTCATCATCGGATTTTGCCAAATTAAATAAGCTATTTTCTTCTTTTCTTGATTAATTAAGTTAGAAAAAATTGATTTTATTTCTTTGTTAAATTGCTCAGCAAGCGCTCTCTTTTTTAATACCATTCCCATTTCCCAAAGGAAATTTTCGTTGTCTTGGATGTTTTTTATATCCGTAACCCAAACTCTACAAGTTTTTGATAATTCTTGCACCTGCAATTTTTCGTTTTCCTCCTTATTAGCGATAATTAAATCTGGCTTTAAAGCTAATATTTTTTCAATATTAAGGTTTTTCGTTCCACCAATGATGGCTACATCTGATACCAATTTTTTCGGATGAATGCAAAATTTTGTTCTTCCTACAATTTCATGTTTAGATAATCCAAAATCGAACAAAGTTTCCGTGATTGATGGTACGAGCGATATAATTTTCATTTAAAAATAATTACCGCAATATAATATTTTGTTTTTTATTGTCTAAATTTATAGTTATTTAATTTTTCGTACTTTAACTTAATATATTAATCATCAATAATTTATGAAAATATTTTTAATCCTTCTGTTTTTCCCTCTCATTTTCTTTTCGCAAAATAAAGACGTATTTGATGTTGCCAGAAATGGTACTGTTGCAGAAATGCAAGCATTAATGGACATAAATAATGATACCATTAATACAAAAAACAACAACGGATTTTCTCCTTTGCTTCTTGCTTGCTATCGAGGAAATACAGATGTTGCAGAGTTTTTAATTGATCATGTAAAAAATATTGATGAAATGTCTCCAGAAGGTACTGCTTTAGTCGCGAGTATATTTAAAGGCGACCAAAAATTGTCTGAATTATTATTGAAAAAAGGAGCTAATCCAGATGTGCAAAATGGTGAAGGAATTACTGCTTTAATGTACGCTGTGCAAAATCAAAATGAAGATTTAGTTAAACTATTATTAAGATATAAAACAAATATTAAATTAAAAGACAAACAAGATAAAACTGCTTTTGAATACGCAGTTTTTTCTAAAAATAAAAATATTACTAATCTTTTAAAAAATTAAATTATGAAAAAACATCTATCTTTTGCTCTATTATTATTCGGTTTTTTGGTTTTTTCTCAGTCAACTTCAGGGAATTTAATTTCTTTGAATGGAGGTATGTCTGTAAAATTGGATACGAATGCTACTACCGCAACACTTACGCTTACCGGACCAAGTGATTCTTGGTTAGGGATTGGTTTTGGAGGCACAAGCATGAGTTCTGTTTCAGACATGTTTATATGGAATGCCACCACAAATAGGGATTATACACCATCTGGAGGTACTTCTGCACCTTCTGCAGATGCTGCACAAAGCTGGGTAGTGTCGTCTGACAATGTTTCTGGCACCACAAGAACTATTGTTGCAACTAGAGCATTGGTTTCTACGGGAAATTTCACTTTTATTAATGATACTTCACCAATTCAAATTATTGCAAATAGAGGCAATTCAAATATTAATATAGGCTATCATGGTTTTAATAACAACAGAACAATTACAAATATTACCAGAGGAGTTTTAGGAACTAATGAAATTATTTCCGATAATTTGCTGAGTGTAATTTATCCAAATCCCGCCAACGATTTTTTTGAAATTCAGAGTGTGGATAAAATAAATGCTGTGATTATTTTTGATGCTGCTGGTAAAAAGGTTAGAAATTTTAATTCCTCTTTAGAAAAATATGATATATCTAGCTTAAAAAGTGGTGTTTATTTTCTAGAAATTATCAATAATAAAGGTATTTCTCAATTTGAAAAACTAATTAAGAAATAATAAATTTTAAAGCATTTTGCCAGTAAGAAATATAGCTGCAATGGTAAAATAGAATATCAAACCTGTAACGTCTACCAAAGTTGCTACAAATGGAGCGGAAGATGTTGCAGGATCTAGATTAAATTTCTTTAAAATAAATGGAACCATTGAGCCAGAAAGTGTGCCCCAAAGTACAATCATTGCTAAAGAAAGTGCGACACTTACTCCCACAAAAAACCAATATTCGCCAAAATCGTATAATCCCCAAATTTGCCAAAGATAAATTCTGAAAAAACCGATTATTCCAAGTAAAGTACCTAAAAACAAACCAGTTATTAATTCTTTTTTCATCACGAGCCACCAATCTTTCACAGTGATTTCTTGTAAAGCCATCGCACGAATAATTAATGTAGCAGCTTGCGAACCAGAATTTCCGCCACTTGAAATAATTAAAGGAATAAATAATGACAGTACAACCGCACTCGCGATTTCTTTTTCATAAAATGTCATCACTGTTGCAGTTATTAGTTGCAATAGAAAAAGTACAATTAACCAGAAACCTCTTTTTTTGATCATTTCAAACCAGCCAGTTTGAATATAAGGTTCGTCCAAAGCATCTACACCTCCAAATTTTTGAATATCTTCGGTATTTTGCTCCTCAATTTGATCGAGTATATCATCAATTGTTACGATGCCTACCAAAACACCAGCTGCGGTTACAATGGGTAAAGCATTTCTATCGTATTTTTCAAAATAAAGAACAGCGTCTTCTCTGGAAGTTGTAGTTGTGATGGCAACAAATTGATCATCCGTTAACTCTGAAACAAACTGATCACCATCGGCCAACAAAATTTTGCGAATATCCAAATCATCAATCAAATGATTTTTTTCATCTACAACATATAGATAATTGAGCGTTTCTACCTTACTTCCAACTTTTTTTATTTGGGAAAAACATTGTGCAACCGTCCATTCTTTTCGTATTTGAATGTAGTAGGGCGTCATCAATCTTGCGATGGAATCTTCATGATAGCCCAAAAGAAGCAAAGCAATTCTTCGTTCCTTGGGATTCAAAAGATTGATGGAAGATTTAATCAATTCATCTGGAAAATCTTCCAAAAGTGCCGTTCTATCATCTGGCTGCATTGCATTTAAGATCTCTGCAACACCTTCATTACCAATGCTTCGAATCGTTTCTTCTTGAAAATCTGGATCAAGATGTCCAAAAACTTCAACTTTTAAATCTTTTGGAATTTTTAGAAAAGCCAAAATTCTTTCATTCGCAGGCAAATCGCAGAGGTTTTCTGCAATGTCGGCGGGATTTAAAAGAAGGTCTTCAGTTTCCATCATGAGTTATTTGAAGCGGCAAAATTAGTCTAATTTTTAAAATTATAGAGAAATCTAATATTAAAAAATATAAAAATTATTCATTTTTTATTTTTCGCCAATCTTTAAGAATCAATTTCACTGCACCTTTGGTTCCTATTTTCACAGAATTTTCTGCAGAGCCCAGTATTCTTGCTTTTTTTCTAAAAGTGTCGTAGGAATTTTCACTCAAAAATTCGCCCGCTTCATTATACAATTTCATGCTTACAACCACTTGACTAGAAAATACATATTTGCCCAAACCTATCTTAAAAAATTTTATTTTTGGCACCACAGCAAACTTTGCGTTGTTGTATTTGCAAGCATCTTTGATGTCTTTTATATCTATGCTATCAAATTTTATGGGCATTTCCATTTTTAGCATTTTAGCATTCACACCACCAAAATGATCTGAAACCGAAGTGAAGAAAGCATCGTTTGTAGCTTGTTTTATTTCTTCAACTGCTGGTTCTATTTCTGGATTGAAAAATATAATTGTGTTTTTTGTTTTTGAAGTATAACTTTGCGTTTCCAAATTTTGCGCATTGCAAGCATGGAAAGAAACAAATAACAACAAAAGAAAAATTGGCGAAAAAGTTTTATTCATAAATAATAGTTACAAAGATACAATCATTTTTATGCATTTAAAGTTGAATTGAAAGATAAAAAATACACGAAAAATTAATTTATTTAATAGACAACATATTTCGACCAGATAAAGTTTTGTTAATCTAAAAATTAATAGTACTTTTGCCGCTCGTTACATAATAATCATTAAAATAATATTGGAATGTATTTAACAACAGAAAAAAAAGCAGAAATCTTCGCAAAACATGGTGAAGTAGCAACAAACACAGGATCTGCAGAAGGGCAAATCGCACTTTTTACTTACAGAATCAACCATTTGACAACTCACTTGAAGAGAAATCATAAAGATTACGCAACAGAGCGTTCTTTGGTAAAGTTAGTAGGTAAAAGAAAAGCGCTATTAGATTATTTAACTAAAAAAGACGTCTTAAGATATCGTGCAATTATTGCCGAATTAGGATTGAGAAAATAATATTTTGCAATAGAAAGTTTAACCGTCTTAGCCTTGTGCTAAGACGGTTTTTTTTTATCATTTTATTTTGGTACTTTTTTTAAATTATTCTTTATCAAACAAAATTGGGTTTTCTTTCTTTGAATAAAGTTAATCTTAATTTTTTTTCTTGCGTTTCCGCTTTTCTTCATTAAAAAAATAGTTTTGTTTAAGACCGATTCATCGCAGAAGATGTTTTACGTTTATAATTCATTAAAAATAAGTAAGCAACAACTGTGATGCTTTTATTATAATTGAGAGAAGTGTTCGGATTAAATTTAAATATGTACTAGAATTTAAGGTTTTGGAAAGAATTTTTATACATAAATTGTGCTAAATTTAGCATAGCAATGGTATTGAAATAAATACATCATAATCACGATTGGTTTGGAAACAATTTTATTCAATAAATTTTCTCCCACCACAAAATAAATAGTCTATGCATACAATACTACCTTTTTTATTGGCAATGGTTGCCATTATCATCCTGCTAGAGATGCTTGCAACAAAATTAAAAGTTGCATATCCAATTCTTTTGGTAATTGCAGGCTTGCTCATAAGTTTTATTCCTGGTCTTCCTGTTTTAAGTGTAAATCCGGATCTTATATTTTTCATATTTCTACCGCCTTTACTTTTTGAAGCAGCTTGGTCTATTTCTTTTAAGGAGATGAAAAAGTGGTGGCGTATTATCGGTAGCTTTGCCTTTTTAGTAGTGTTTTTTACGGCTTTATCTGTTGCAATAGTTACCAATCATTTTATACCAGGATTCTCAATAGCTTTAGGATTTCTGCTTGGTGGTATAGTTTCTCCACCAGATGCGGTAAGTATGGGTGCGATATTAAAATTTGTAAAAATCCCAAAATCTACAACGGCAATTTTGCAGGGAGAAAGCTTGATGAACGATGCTTCATCATTAATAATTTTCCGCTTTGCTTTAGTTGCGGTTGGTACTGGGCAATTTGTTTGGCAAGATGCTTCTTTAAGTTTTGTTTGGATGCTATTAGGTGGTGCCGGAATTGGTTTAATTTTAGGGTGGATTCTTGTAAAAGCGCACAAAATGTTGCCAACAGATGCAACAGCAGATGTTGCATTAACGATTATTGCTCCTTATATTTTATACTGGGTTTCTGAGCAGGTAGAAAGTTCTGGTGTACTATCTGTAGTAGTTGGTGGTCTATATATGGCCACGAGAAGACATAAATTTCTCACGAGTGCTAGTAGAATTCGAGGACATAATGTTTGGGAGAGCTTTACTTTTATATTAAACGGTCTCGTTTTTTTAATAATAGGTCTAGAGCTTCCAGAGATTGTAGCTGGTTTAAATAGCAAAGGCATTCCTATCTCCACTGCAATTGGCTACAGTATATTAGTTACCATTGTTTTGATAGCAGCAAGAATGTTGAGTGCATATATAGCAATGCTTGCAACATATATATTCAGGCCTAAAGTAATTTCACGTACGATATCTAAAAAAAGCATCGTCTTTATGCCTATCGTTTTAGGCTGGACTGGTATGCGAGGAGTAGTGTCTTTGGCTGCTGCATTGGCTATTCCTATTAGCTATAATGGAGTAGAATTTCCCTTTAGAAATTTAATTTTATTTATCACGTTTGTAGTAATCTTGCTAACATTAATAGTACAAGGTCTTACTTTACCTTATTTAATTTAAAAAGCCAATCTTGAAGATTTTGAAGAAAACGATGATGAAGAAGTTAAAAGAGCATTGAAGCAAGGTTTGCGAGATCATGTAATCCAATTTGTAAAAAACAAATATGAAGATAATGCTTATATGGATGTTCGAACTCAAAAAATGATCAAGCATTGGACGACAAAATCTACCGAAAATAATGAAGAGTGGATGAATGAGAAAACGAAAGCAAACTTTTTAGAAATATTGGAGTTACAGCGTGATTATCTTTTAGAATTAAACAAAAAATCTGAAATTGATGAAGAATTAATTCGCACCCAGTTATATCAAATAGATTTAGAAGAGGAACGTTTAAAAATCATTTAATCATTGACGCGTTATAAAATTTTCTTAATCTTCTAATTGCGCAGCATAATTATGTGGGAAATTATTTGCGAAGTTTGTACTAAAATTACATTTGTTTACTGGCAGTATTTTCTGCAGTAGATTAAATTATAATTCACAAAAACCAATTTCCCTTAAAAATTAATGAACAACTTCGTATTTTTTGTTTAATTTATTTTTAAATCTATAAAAGCTTACTTACTTTTTAATTATTTACATTAAACCAAAATGCAGATGGTGATTTAGCATCAGTAGAACTTTGACCCTGCCCGTTTTGACGGTCATTTCCTCCACGTCCACCTCCAGATCTGCCACCACTTCCACCACCATTTCCTCTGCCACCGCCACTTCTACCTCCTCTGCTTTGAGCTTGACCTTCATCTCTCTCACCTCCTCTTACCATTCCATTAGCTACAACTCCGATGGACAATTTCGAAAAATCTGTATTGTCTTGTGATGAAATTTTATCTTTCGGAATAGTAACTGAAAATTCAAACAATTGATTAGAATCGTTGTAAATCAGGTCAATAAAAATATCAAAACCATTAAAGTCTTTATTAAAGGTCCGCTTTATGTCATGATAACCATATTCTGCTTCTGCAGGTAATTGCTCAATTATACTGTTCAAGTCGATATCGTTTGCTACATTTAAAATGTTGCCTTCTTGAAATTGTCTAATCGTATTATTATTTGGATATTTTATAGAGACATCCTTCTGTTTTTTTCCATCAAGATCATAATATATGGTAAGTCCATTTTTTAGGATAGACATTGCAGACATTTTATCTTTGGTACTTATATTTAGATGAACATAATTGTCCTCCTGCGAAATTTTATATAACAGAGAACCGTTGATTACCTGAGTAGTATCTACTGGAGAATTTCTTTTTATAGTTGCAGTAGAAAAAAGGCTTGAAAGTGTAAAGAGTATAAGTAATAAATGTTTCATCTTTTAGAATATTATTTTTTTGATTTGTCGTTTGATTATCTAAATTCAGAAAAGTTAAATCATTTAAATAAAATTATATTAAAATCTGATTTATTTATCTATTTCCAAATCTTAATATTTTGATTCGTGCATCAAGTTAAAAGTGAACTTTGTAGTCATTTTTTAAAATTTTGCAATGTAATCTTCGAAAAGTTTCACACTTCTCAAAATCCAATATCTAAATTTTCCGTATCTTCGCAGCCGTAAAAATAATTTTATAAAAATAACCGCAATCAATACGGATTGCACAGAAGAAACAAACAATTTATGAATGCTCCACAAGCAATTATTGAAAAATTTCAATTAAAAGATGGGCGTGAAATTACGCTCGAAACAGGAAAATTAGCAAAACAAGCAGATGGTTCTGTAGTAGTAACTTGCGGCGGTACAATGCTTTTAGCAACCGTTGTAGCAAGCAAAGAAGCCAGAGATGGTGTAGATTTTTTACCTTTAACAGTAGATTACAGAGAAAAATTCTACGCAGGCGGTAAAATTCCAGGAAACTTTTTTAGAAGAGAAGCAAGACCTTCAGATGAAGAAATCTTGACCATGAGATTGGTAGACCGCGTTTTGCGTCCACTTTTCCCTTCAGATTTTCATGCTGAAGTACAAGTGATGATTTCTCTTATTTCTTATGATAAAGAAGTGATGCCAGAAACTTTAGCAGGATTAGCAGCATCTGCTGCAATCGCTATTTCAGATATTCCTTTCAACGGACCAATGTCTGAAGTAAGAGTAGTAAGAATAGACGGTCAATTGTCTACAAACCCAAGCATGGAAAATGCTGCAAAAGCAGATTTAGACATGATGGTTGGTGGTACAAAAGATTCTATCGTAATGGTAGAAGGCGAAATGAAAGAAATTTCTGAAGCTGAAATGATCGAAGCGATTAAATATGCACATGAAGAAATTAAAGTTCAAGTAGAAGCGCAAGAGCGTTTAGCTGCAAGAGTAGAAACTTCAAAAATAAAAAGAGAATACTCTCACGAAAATCATGATGAAGAGATTCGCAAAAAAGTGTGGGCAGAAACTTATGA
Organism: Frigoriflavimonas asaccharolytica; assembly: GCF_013294015.1. Taxonomy (GTDB): domain Bacteria; phylum Bacteroidota; class Bacteroidia; order Flavobacteriales; family Weeksellaceae; genus Frigoriflavimonas; species Frigoriflavimonas asaccharolytica. Next base: position 49,648 of record NZ_JABSNO010000010.1, on the reverse strand, counting down.
TAAAGTATATGCTGTAGCCACTTCGCCTTCTGCAAAAGAAGAAAGAAGTGAAAACTTCAAAGCAGTATTAGTAGACTTTTTAGCACAATATTCTGAAGAAGAATTAGAAGCGGTAAAACCTTTCGCAAAAGTTTATTATCACGATGTTGAGAAAGAAGCAATGCGCCAAATGGTTCTTAATGAAGGTGTTCGTTTAGATGGTAGAAAATCTGATACTATTCGTCCAATTTGGTCAGAAGTAGATTATCTTCCAGGAGCTCACGGTTCTGCAGTTTTCACAAGAGGTGAAACTCAATCTCTTACAGCAGTAACTTTAGGTTCTGTGAAAGATGCGAATATGGTTGATACTGTTGCTATTAATTATGATCAAAAGTTCTTTCTACACTACAATTTCCCACCATTTTCTACAGGAGAAGCAAGACCTTTGAGAGGAACTTCTAGAAGAGAAGTTGGTCATGGAAATTTAGCGCAAAGAGCTTTGGCTAATATGATTCCAACAGAAAATCCTTACACAATTAGAATTGTTTCTGATATTTTAGAATCTAACGGTTCTTCTTCTATGGCAACTGTTTGTGCAGGAACTTTAGCGTTAATGGATGCAGGTGTTCAAATTACAAGACCAGTTTCTGGAATTGCAATGGGATTAATTACCGATCCAAAATCTGGAAAATTTACCGTACTTTCTGATATTTTAGGTGATGAAGATCACTTGGGAGATATGGATTTCAAAGTAACCGGAACTGAAAAAGGAATTACCGCTTGTCAAATGGATATCAAAGTAGATGGTTTGTCTATGGATATTATGGAAACAGCGCTTAATCAATCAAAAGAAGGTCGTTTGCATATTTTAGGTGAAATGATGAAAACATTAGATGCGCCAAGAAATGATGTGAAACCACACGCTCCGAAAATGGAAGTAATGGAAATCTCTAAAGATTTCATTGGTGCTATCATCGGACCTGGAGGAAAAATCATCCAGCAAATGCAGAAAGATTACGAAACCGTAATTGCTATTGAAGAAATTGGTAATATCGGTAGAATTGAGATTTCTGGTATCAGCAGAGCAAATATTGATGCTACAATTGCAACCATCAAAGAAATTTGTTTCGTACCAACTATTGGCGAAAGATACAACGGAAAAGTAGTGAAGGTAATGGACTTTGGTGCATTCATCGCGATTGCAAAAGGAGTAGAAGGTTTACTTCATATCTCTGAAATCGAATGGAAAAGACTAGACAAAGTTCCTTTCAACGAAGGCGATATGGTAGAAGTACAATTCATGGGTTACGATGATCGTAAGAAAATGAAATTGTCTCGTAAAGTACTTTTAGAAAGACCTGCACGTGAAGAAAGACCAGCTAGGGAAGATCGTCCACAAGGAGACAGACCAAATCCTAACAACCAAGGATAAAGATTTTATCTAAATAAAAAAAGAACTCCCGAAATTTTTTCGGGAGTTTTTTTTGATTTAAATTTTTTCAGTTAACTAAAAAGTCTCGAAAATTTTTCGGAGAAATTATTTCTATATCGGTATGATAGGTTTCCTTAAAATTGAGGTTTGCTTTTACATTTTTATTCTATTTAATTTTAAGCGCCGTTATTTTACCCGCATTTTCATTTAAGTAATGAATTTTTAGCTGAGAATTTGTGTGCCAATATTTATTTAATACCTAAGAATTATTTTTTTCAATTAAAGAATTCACCAAATATTGTCATTTACAGTGAATCGATTCACCAATGTTACTGTTAATTAAAAGCGTAGATCTTTTCTATTTATTTAAAAATGATTTTTCATAGTGAAACTTAACTTTTTATTGCTGAGCATTTACTCTTATTTTGAAGTGTGTTTCTGTCTAAACACTTTTCAATATGTTTTTTCAAAATATCTTCGTATCTTTTTACTCTAAAATATCCTTATGTCAAATATATTCTCCAAAGTTAGAAACGCTATAGAAATTTTTAAATCCATTGATTTGGACGAACTTTCCAAAATTTCTGGCAAAGTAGACCTTCCCAAAATGATGGAAGGATTTTCTAAAATGAACGATAAGCAAATCAAAATGCTAATGCGCGCCATAGATCCGGAAAAAAAGAAGAAAGAATTGCCGCCTGTAAATGGAGATTTCTATGGAGTATTTGATACTTTGACAGACGAGCAAAAGGAAATTCAACTAAAAGTGCGCAACTTTATGGAAACCGAAGTGAAACCTTTGGTGAACAATCATTGGTTGCATGATAGTTTTCCGTTTGAAATTATTGAGAAATTTAAACAATTAAATGTTTGCGGTGTAACCTATGAAGGCTACGGTTGCCCGAATTTGCCCTTCTTGATGGAGGGAGTTTTGGCCATGGAAATGGCTAGAGTAGATGCCTCTATCGCAACATTTTTTGGGGTACAATCTGGCTTGACGATGGGCTCCATCTACCTTTGTGGCAGCGAAGCGCAAAAGGAAAAATGGCTGCCACAGCTGCAAAAATTTGAGAAAATTGGAGCATTTGGATTAACGGAACCCGAAGTAGGATCTGGTGCTGCAGGAGGATTGACCACCACTTGCAAAAAAACCGAGGGAGGTTGGATTCTTAATGGACAGAAAAAATGGATCGGGAATGCCACTTTTGCAGATGTGATCATCATTTGGGCGAGAAGTCTGGACGATGGCGAGGTGAAAGGTTTTATCTTAGAAAAAGACAATCCAGGCTTTGAAGTTGAGAAAATAAAAGGCAAAATGGCCTTGAGAATTGTGCAAAATGGTTTAATCACACTGACTGATTGCTTTATCTCTGATGAAAATAAAATGGAACACGCCAACTCCTTCAAAGATACGGGAAATGTGCTGCGCATGACGAGAGCCGGTGTCGCTTGGATGGCGACTGGTTGCGCACGTGGAGCCTACGAAAGTGCTTTGGCATACACGAAAACCCGCGAACAATTCGGGAAACCAATTGCGTCTTTCCAGATGATACAAGGGCATTTGGTGGAGATGCTCTCTAACCTAACTGCCATGCAAACCATGGTTTTCCGCTTGTCTGAAATGCAAGATGCGGGCATGCTAAAAGATGAACACGCCTCTCTTGCCAAAGTTTTTTGCACTTTAAGAACGCGAGACATCGTATCTAGAGCGCGAGAAGTTTTGGGTGGCAATGGTATTTTACTAGAATACGACGTTGCCAGATTCGTGGCAGATGCCGAAGCCATTTATTCTTACGAAGGCACGAAGGAGATTAATTCTTTGATTGTGGGGCGGAGTATAACCGGGTTTTCTGCGTTTGTTTAGAAATACAAAACCACTCAATTTTTTGAGTGGTTTTTTTAATTTAATCTTAGAGCCTTTTTAAATTTAAAAAATAAAATTTGAACCACAAAAGTAACAAAAGAATGAGTTTAAAGAATTCTTTTAAAGTGAAAATAAGGTGTAATTCTCTTATTTTCACTTTAAAACTTATTTATTTTCTTTAAACTTTTGTTTCTTTTGTGGTTTTATTACAATTTTAAACAGGCTCTTAAAATTGAAAAATCTATCCTTTTTTATAGTAGATTATCTTTCCTTTTTACTACAATGCCCATTTTTTCTAAAGTTTGATCATCTGGGAAAAGCACTTTAGCAAAAGCAATAAGCTCTGTGTATTTTGGGTACAGCATATCAATTGCCGCATCACGTGTTTCCGTGGCTTTTTGCGCTTCGCCGAGTTCCTTTTTTTGAGATTCCTTTAGAGCAGAAACTTCTTGAAGGGCAGTTTGCATGGCAGTAATATCTGTATCTTTTATATTTACCGCTTCTGCTTTTGTTTTAAAATCTGCGTTGGCAAGCAATTGCGCATAAAAATTACTTACCTGTTGATACCAGGCAGCGAATGCCTGCTTGCGGCCAGCATCAATTCCGAGAGTAGTATTCGCTTGTCGATCGTCTTTGAAGACGATCTTTGCAAGATTGCGATGGCGTGTATACAGGTTGTCGATTTCTGCCCTTTTTGCATTAAATTTATCCGTTTCTGCATATTGCTCCCCATATTCCTTGATCTGTTGTTGGCTAAGTTGCTCTAGATTGGTAATTTCCGTAAGATAATCATCTAAATTTTTTTGGTCTATACCTACCGTTTCTAATTCTGGTAAGATTTCAGGTTCTTTTGCGTTGGTGAACGCAATTTTCATTTTCGTTATCAATTGTTCTGCAGAAATGTATTGATTTCTCACAATACTCTTTCCACTGTTGGGATTTTGGTTTTCAGGATTTTCCATTGTTTGTTGTATTTAGGTGTAAATGTATTAAATAATAACATAAATACACAAACAATTATTTGCAGAAATGAATACGCAATGTAGATTTATGAATTCTCATACTTGCGGAGCCATTTCTTTAGGTTGTGCAAGCATTTCTGTATGTTGCGCAGACATTTCTACCAGTTGCGGAGCCATTTCCATCACTTGTGGAGACATTTCTAACAGTTGCGGAAACGTTTCTGCATATTGCGGATATTATGCAATAAAAAACTCCAAAGTTGGGAGACTTTGGAGAGTAGGTTTTTTTTCTTTGACACGAGCGTGACGCTCGCGCCAGCTGGGCCAAAGTGGTTTTAATACAAACCTATCTAAATTTTCACTTCCATAAAAAAAATTCTTCAATTTTCATAAACTATATTTTTAATCCTAATTTTTCAATGAATATTTTATTCCTCAATTCAGCCCTGGCTAGTAATGATGAATATTTTAAAACCTCTGTGTAAATTGAACCATTTTCATTTCCATCAAAACCAATTACTTTTTGAGAAGGGCTGTATAAGTAATCAAAGTTTTGAGAATGTTCAAACGTAGAAACATTTCCTTGCACATCTCTTTGTTCAATTCCCTCTCCAATTAAATAGCCGTAAAACATTTTTATCTCAAATTCTTTTGCTGTGTAATTCCTTATTAAAGAAGCATACTTATTTATCTGAGTTAGATGGTCAGAAGCATTAACTTTTGGCGCCTTAAATTCTATTATGATACATTTTCCTTCCTCTGGAAATAGAAGAACATCAGGTCGTTGATCTAAACGATTTTTTCCAAGAGAATTCAAATATTTTTCCTCTTCTTCTTTAAATTCAGTTCGAAAAACTTTTTTATTGTTCAATTCTAAATTCCTTAAAAGAAATTCTGAGTTACCTTTAAAATAAATAAATTCTTCGTTCAAAATCCATAAATCACTTCCGTAACTATTTGTTGATTTTTGTGTAAATAGAAGGTTGTGAATTAGTGCTTCATCTTTTTCTCGTGATCCATCATTTTGAATCTTAAGTTTTTTATCGATTATTTTAGAAAATAATTCAAGAACTAGTTTTCTTCTTGCAACGTAATGGCTTAAAGTTCTCTTATTTTGCTCAGGTAGAATTTTAACTAATTTATTTATTTCTTTTTCTAATTCATCCTCATAATCCTTAGATGTTGTATCTAAATGCTCTAATCTATCAATTGACTCTTTTATCGATGCATCAATTCTTGCTTCTTTATTAGCTTGTGCTACATAAAATTTTTCCAGTATTTTTTTGTCGTCGTCATTGAAAGATATATCAACATTTTCATCCTCTTCAATAAGGAACATTTCTTTTAAAAGTTCCAACTCTTTTTCATGTTTTACGATAATTTGCTCAATTTCTGGATATAAAATTTTCAACTTAGCGTTAGCATTTATTTCAATATCCTCTAGAAAAATGATTTCTGTACTAAAAGCATTAAACACTTTATTAGAATTTTTCGAAGGGATATCTAATTCGCCTCGTATATCAGTGTCTTTTTCATCAATATAATTTCCCGAAATAAGTACGAGATATTTGTTTCCATTAATATTGTCATTTTTTGAGATGCCTGTCAAATTGATTTTAGTGTCCTCTACAACTTCTCCTTTAGATATTAATTTTAAGTCATTAACGTCTAATAATTTCTTTTGAACTTTGAAAGTAGTTATAAGGAAGGATTCTGTTTTGTCCGATTTTTCAATTGTTCTGGCATCATCACTTGCTTTACTGTAGTTTACTACAAAATTTTGCTTTTTATCATATTTTGGAATATCATATTTAGTAATTGTAGAAGTAGATTTTATAACATTATCAATGTAAAAATGAATAGTAATTTCGGGTATTTCATTTGAATTAAAACAGAAATAGTGTAGGTATCTTTTTATTAATTCTTCCTTCAAAGAATCATCATTTAAAGAATTATATTTTTGGCTTTGTTCTAAGAGACTTGTAAAAGTAACTCTTGTATAAGTTTCCTTTTTATTTGTAATACGAGAAAAATTTTGTTTAACTATTGCATTATTATTAAGAAATGACTTACTTTTTGAAACCAAAAACTCTCTTTCAAAATATTCATCACCTTGCCTAAATACACTTTCAACTATTGTTCTTTCAAAAAAATGCACAAACTGAATTCGACCAGACCCAAGGTTTTTAAACCCCTTTGAATTATCTTTAAATGTATTAAATCTTTTAAATTCCAAATCATTGAAACCTATCCCATTATCAAAGATTTCAAGTGCTCGGAATTCAGAATTACTGTCAGTTAATTCATCAGCAAATATTGTTAAGACAATCTTACCATTTCCAAATTTATTATCATTTTTCTTCTTAGTCTTCAAAGATTCCAAAGCATTAGTAAAAGCTTCAAATATGGGTGATAAACTAGTAGGAGATTTTTTAATATCGTGCAAAATCCCTGAAAAAGATAAATCTTTTGCTGTTATAAAGGTTGGTACATTCTTAGTCATTTCCAAAATATTTCTGTAATTTCAAATATACGCAAAGTGTTTAAATATTATCAAATCTATTTCTTCACAAAAAATTTTTTCTTCTTCTTGTTTTTCCAAGGCTCATTTTTCTGCACATCGCCTGCCATAATGCAACCGTAAGGCATAACTTCATCTATTACTTCGCATAAGCCAAATTCTTCTATTTGGGCGCGTACGTTTTTGGCACTTTTGTAGGCAGATGCAAATTCAGAAATATAAAATAATCTGCTTTGCAAATACTGGGTTCTCTTGTTAAAATACATTTTTATTTATCTGCTTTTAGTTAATGGAATTTTAAATTCTACATGATAATATTTTGCTTAACGCAGAATACCTTATTTTTTATTTATAAATTTACTGCAAGTCCTACACAAATGCACAAGCTCACTCCAGAAATTTTCTCTGCTTTTCAGAATAAACTAAAAACCGGTAACCGAAGAGGTGTTCATCTGAATGCAATTCCGGGCAATTCTCGGTATAAACTAGATTTGGCGCAATTGGCGGCTATACATCAAAGTTTGCCCGAGTATTTTATCGTGGATCTTTTGACAACGAAAAATGTTTCTTTTAAATTTTCTGTGCATGATCAATTTATTGAAGAAATTCCTGAAAAGAAACGGGATTATTTCAACGAAAATGAGGAAGATGAGGAAGATGCAAAGCTTGGCATGGTGCAAAAAAATGCAACCAACGAAAAGGAAGATCAATCTAAAGAAAAACTGAAGCGGAATTTAGAGAATCTTATTTTTCAAAATGAAGTGATATTTTCTGAAAAAGGGGTCAATTCTCTGGGTTTTGGTTTTCCACTTTTGGTGAGGAAAGATCTTTCTGATGGCCAGATTACCGTCGCGCCATTGCTGATTTGGTCTGTTGCAATAAAGGCGACCAATGAAATGAATACTTGGGAAATCTGCCGAACGGAAGAAGATCCTATTTATATAAACGATGTGCTCATCAATCATTTACAAGGCGATTCTGGAATTACATTGGAGCAAATACCAGAGCAAATGCTCGCAGATGGAAAGATAGACAAACCTGAACTTTTTGATATTTGCGATTCTATTTTGCGCCAACTAAAAGTGACGCAAAATCTGGATTTTATTTTAAATAATTACGAGCGAATTCCTAAAATACAAAGCAAAATTGAGTACGATGCATTGTTGCCAAAGAAAGGCGATGCTACTATCACAAAATCGGGAATATTTTCCATTTTTGAAGTTCAGAAACAAAATATAATTAATGATTATGAAGCTTTAAAAAGCAATTTTAAAGCTTTAGAAATTGCCGCGAAGTTGCCGTTTCAATCCATTACTTCGGTGGAAACGGATCCTTCTCAGCAGAATATTTTGGAGTCTTTGAAATCTCAAAATAGAATTTTGATTCAAGGGCCACCTGGAACGGGGAAAAGTCAGACTTTAACGGCGGTTTTGGTTAATGCTTTAGAAAATAAGCAAAAGACAATTGTGGTTTGCGAGAAACAAACTGCTTTGGAAGTGCTTTATATTGCGCTGCAAAAATTAGGTTATGAGCGCTATTGTACGATGGTGAAAGATAGTGCAACGGATCGAAAATTGGTGGTGAATGCTGTGCGAAATACGATTGATTCGGCAGATTTTAAAAAAGCGATTGCAATCAATTCTTTGGAAACTCTAAATAATCATATTTTGGAGATTTCTAAACACCAAGAAAGTATCAATACCGTTCATCAATTGCTAAATACAGATATAATTCCAGATAAAAATAGAACCGAAATAGTTGGGCATATTTTGAATTACGAAGCAGAAAAAGAAGTGCTTGGTTTAGAAAGCTTCAACTTTACTTTTTCTGCGGATGAGTTTAAAGAAATAGAGCATCTAATTCAAGTTGGAGCGCCGATTTATAAAGAATATCAACCTTATATTTCTAAAAGTTTCATTAATAATGGTCTTTTTATAAAAGAAAATTACCATCAAAGTTTGCAAAGATTAGATACTTCCTTTGAAAATTATAGAAGGATTTGGAACGAAATTCAAAGGCTGATTGTAGAATATAAGCCCGTTTTTATAGAAAATAGAAGAAACGAATTTGGACAAAATTTGCAAAATGTAGAACTTTTAATAAATGAAACTGAGGTTTTAACGTCTACTTTAATTCATAATTCTGAGGAATATCTGCCTGAAGTAACCAATCAATTTTTTTATAAAATAGCCGCCTTTTTCTCGGGTGCAAAAAAGAAATCAATCCAGAAGCAGAAGCGGTTGGTAGAAATTTCTTCTGCGGTGAAGGAAATAAGTTTGAAGCCATTATTGCCAAATATTGCGATTTCTGATAATTTGTTTAATAATAAAAATGAAATTTTAAAATACCGTTCTGAAGTAGAGCTCGCTAAAAACCAATTTTTTACAACGATTGAGGAAAATTATAATTCAATAGATTTTCTAAACACCTTCGATAAAAACAATTCTGATAAAGATTTTACTGAGATTTCAAATAAAATTCAACAATTGAGAAATCTGATCAATAAAGAAAACTGGCTGAAAGAAAACAAGTTTGGTAGTACGTATTCTGAAATAAAAATTCAAATAGAAACAGTTTTAGAAAATTTTAAAAACTTACGAAATAATCCAGAAAACCCCTTATTGTTAGAATACAATTGGTTTAGTTATTACCAAAATCTATCCCGTTTTCAGCAGAATTTACTTGAAAAATTATATCCTTTAAACAATTGGGAAGCTTCTTTTTTGGGCAATTATTTTCCGCTTCTGCTTAATAAATGGAGCTCTGAAAACCTTAATTTTAACGAAAATGAATATGCTGATATCATTAAAAAATTAAAGTTTTATGGCATCACACAAAAAAGTTTTATAGCGCAATATTGGAATTTGGAGCAACAAAATGCCGTTAAAAATTTCGAGAAATTAAATAAAGAGGTTACGGTTGCCAATCTTTACAACAAACGCAGCAGTACCAACCATTCCCGATTAACATTAAGGCAAATTGCGCAGAAAGACAGCGATCTTTTCACCACCTTTTTTCCTATAATTTTAACGACGCCAGATGTTTGCAGTAACCTTTTTCAAGATAAAAATTTCTACTTTGATAATGTCGTTTTTGATGAAGCCAGCCAGTTAAAATTAGAAGATAATCTGCCCGCAGTTTTGAAAGGTAAAACAGTAATTATTGCAGGAGATGAACACCAAATGCCACCTTCTAATTATTTCTCTAAAGTCTTTGAAGGCAGCATAGAAGATGAAGATGATTTGGAAGCAGAAAATGAAGTGATTACCTACAAAAATGCGATGCTTAATATCGAATCATTGCTGGATTTTGCGATGGAAAACAATTTTGAAAAGAACCATTTGGATTTTCATTACCGATCTAAACATCCTTATTTAATAGACTTTTCTAACCACGCTTTCTACAATGCGAGATTGAAACCATTGCCAACGCAATCTACTATGAAGCCAATTGAATTTTTTCAAGTAAATGGCATTTTTGAAGACCACATCAATGAATTGGAAACTCAAAAAGTGATAGAAATTCTGAAAAGTATTCATCCTAAAAAAGATGGAACTTATCCATCTGTGGGAATTGCTACTTTTAATATTACCCAAAGAAATTACATTAAAAGACAAATTTTGCATCAAGCGGCTTTGCCAGAAAATGAAGCGTTTAGAGAGAAAATACAAGGATTAGAAGCAGCGGGATTATTCATTAAAAATCTTGAAAATATACAAGGTGACGAGCGAGATATCATCATTATTTCTACCACGTATGGTAAAAAACGAAGCGGCAAATTTGTGCAAAGTTTTGGACCCGTAAATCATACGAAAGGTTATAAATTATTGAATGTAATTATCACAAGAGCGAAGGAGAAAATCTATATCTGCAATTCTATACCAGAAGATTTTTTCATGAATTATAAAACTGCACTAGAGGAAGAAGGCGCGAATAATAGGAAGGCGGTTTTTTACGCGTATTTGGCTTATTGTAAAGCTGTGAGCGATGAAAACGAGATTCAAAGAAAAGAAATTTTAACTATTTTAGATGTTTTCGGTTTTACAGAATCAGCTAAAAGTGAATATGAATCTACATTGTTTGTAGACCAAATTTATTTTGTTTTAAAAGAAAGATTTCCTAACCTGAAAATTCTTAAAAACCATCAGTTTGGAGGCTATTTATTAGATTTATTGATAGAAAAGCCAGACGGAAAATCTGTCGTTGTAGAATGCATGAGCAAGGATCAATATTCTGGAAATTTGGCTTACTTAGAAGATTTACACAAAGGCAAAATTTTAGAGAATTCTGGTTTTGGATATGTTAGAATTTGGAGCCAGAATTGCTGGCAAAATTTAGATGCTGAATTACAAAAAATAATAAGAAAAATAGAATGATAATAGAACAATTAAAGAGCAAACCGGAAAGTATTGATTTTAGTTATGTAATCGCATATATCGATGAACACTATAATTTCGCACCAACGAAATTCACTAATGGAAATTTAACAAATGAGGAAAATCAGAATAACGGTTCTTGCAAAATATTTAGTTTTGCGAAATTACAAAACCTTTCAAAAGAGGAAACTTTAGCACTTTTTGGTGCATTTTACCGCGAAGATGTATTGAAAAATCTGGAAGGAAATGATCATCAAAATATTCGGAATTTTATGGAATTTGGTTGGGAAGGAATTTCTTTTGAAGGGGAAGCTTTGCAGAGGAAATGATTTTATATAAACAATACAATCTATGATCTTACAAGAGCGTTTTTATTTACTCCTTAAAAATTTAAACTTTTCTGAAGTGGAAAGGGTTTCACTTTGGAATGATTTGAGTAATTTCTATTCGCAAAAATTTAGAAAATATCATAATTTAGATCATTTGCAACAGATGTTTCTTCAATATGAATTGCATTTACACAAATTGCAAAATCCTGTAGAGGTTGCTGTAGCCATATTTTATCACGATATTATATATAAAGTAACTGCAAATGATAATGAAGAAAAGAGCGCAGAATATGCTAGAAGTATATTTAAAAATTGTGTAGTAGATAATAATATTATTGAAAATTTGATTTTGGCAACCAAAAATCATGAAGCAAGAACAAATGATGAAAAATGGATGGTAGATTTTGACCTTTCTGTATTAGGTCAGGAATGGGAGTTGTATTGTGATTATAGTAAAAAGATCCGGAAAGAATATCGCATTTATCCTAGTTTAATTTATAATCCTGGAAGAAGAAAGGTTTTAATTCACTTTCTGGAAAAAGAACAAATTTTTCAAACTGAATTTTATTTTCATAAATATGAAGCAATAGCAAGAGCAAATTTGCAAAAAGAACTCAATTCTTTATAAATTCCTTCGAACAAAAAAAAATCTTCTACTTGCGTCTTCAAAATTTTCGGAGTGAAAAGTTTGACTACGAGGTACAAAAAGGAGTAAATTTAATTTATCTAAAAAACTTTACCATAATTCTCAAAACATCATATTTAGAAAATTTCCAAGTATAAGTTCCTTTGAGCAACCAAGAAACGCCGAACGGAATTAAGGTGGTACTTTCAAATAACAGAGTAGAATAGGGGAAATCTAAACTTTTGAAAATAGAAAGAAAACCTATTGCAAGGATGCTGAAAATCATGATGTAGCCGCAAATACGGTAAATTCTATTTCGGCGTCTTTTCTTCTCCTTAATCACCTCATTTTTGTCGGGTTTTTGAAAAATAACAGAACAAAATATAGCAAAACAGATAAACAAAATGGTTGCAAAACTGTAGTGCAAAATGTTGCTCCAATGGGAGGTTTCTGCCCAATCTGGCAAATCAAAAAAAGGTTTTCCCAAGAAACCGACTGCATTTGTGGGAAGATGGCAACACCAGCTGCGCAAAATCCTGCAATATTGGCGAGCCAATCTTCCAATCTATAAACTCCTTTGTAGGTAATTAAAAAGGTGGAAAGTGCTGCCAAAGTTCCGACAAAAAAAGTGTGAGAAAAACTGTAGTAGTAGTGACTTAACGATGGTTGCAATCTGCCTCCAAAAATGACCAAAGCAAAAGGCAAAAAAATACCTAACAAACCAATCAATTGCCGCAATTTGAAATAAGAAATGGTGGTGGAATCTGTTTTTTCGGTCGCTAATTCATGTATTGTTGGAATTTCCATGGTAGTAATTTTACGTAAAGTAAGGCAAAATTTGAATGAATATCATGGGTGTTTTTCCTGTATTTTCAATATTCTACATTAAATTTATAATATTTTTTTTATTTAAAGCTGTGGTTTGATTTTTGAAATTATTGAGGCTAATATTAAAAATTATAAATATGAATCCTGTATTATTAAGAAGAATTTTGATGTGGTTGAGTCCAATAGTTATCGGTTATTTGATGAAAAAGTACGAAGAAAGACAAAATAAAAAGAAAGCACTGAAAAATTTAATAGAGAAATAAATTCCCTTTAAATACAAAAAAAAACCACATTTATTGAATGTGGTTTTTTTGTGCAATACTAGTTGAGAAGCTTTAAATAAAATCGTACACGCCATTTTTCCAGCCCAAAATTTTGGAGGAATCTGCTTTCAGCCAATTTTTGAGGATGGTAGCGTACACTTTTCGAAAATCTTCTGTGTAGATGAGGTCTCCATCGTTCAAATTTTGCAAATCTGGTAGCGCATTAAGAATACCTTTTTTCTTTAAACCTCCGGAAATAAAAAACATTTGGTTGGCAGTTCCATGGTCTGTTCCCTTGCTTGCATTTTGAGAAACTCGGCGCCCAAACTCAGAAAATGTCATCAACATTACATCATTGAAAAGATTGTTGGCTTTCATATCTGCCACAAAGGATTGTACAGCGTCGTTAATTTCGGAAAAAAGCTTTTCTTGTCTTTGATTTTGGTTTACGTGCGTATCAAAACTACCAATTTCTAAATAGTAGACTTTTGTATTGATATCAGATTTTATTAGCGAAGAAATTGTTTTAAAATCTTTGCCCAGTTTAGAACTTGGATAAGGACTATCTGTAGATTTTGCTTTGCTTTTTTCGAAAATATAAGAGGCGTTATCAATTGTTTCTCCTAGAGTTTGATAGAGATAATCAACGGTTTCGTGGTCGTGGTGATGGTTATCATACAAAGATTTAAAATATTGCTCATTGGAAGTCTCATACAATCTTTTTGGATCTTTGAAGGCGAAAGCTTTTTTTGTATTTCCCTTCATGGCAAGACTCAACATATCGTCTACTTCCAGTGCTTGCGTGGGATGTGTGCAATTGTAACATTCTTCGTCTAAATATCTCCCGACCCAACCGGTTTCCAAAAATTCTGAACTATTGCTGGCACTTTGCCAAATATCCATACTGCGAAAGTGAGATTTATTTGGCTCCGGATATCCAACATTATTCAAGACAGAAATTTCGCCATTGTCATACAATTCTTTAAAAAAAGGTAGCGCAGGATTAATGCCGGCTTCGTCTGTTAAATTTAAAGCATTTTTGATAGAGATACCTTGTCTTTCTTTGAAATAGATATCATTTTTTAACGGGATAATGGTGTTGAGACCATCATTACCACCACTAAATTGTAGTACTACTAATATTTTATTTTCTTTAGCCAAAGATTCTGGTAAAGAAAATGCCTTCAAAAAATTGGGGAGCATTAAAGATGCTGCTGCCAAAGTTCCGGTTTTTAAAAAATCTCTTCTTTTTATGATCATGTGATGGTATTTTCAAAAATTAATGTGGAAAAAATTTGATGAGCTATGTAAGGTTTTTGTTTTAGCAAAGCTGGTATTCTGGTGTGCTCATTACTTCTATTATGGTCTTTTTTACATCTTCTCCAGCGTATTTTTTAATAGTTTCTTTATCCAGGGATTTTGTTTTTTGGAGTAGAGATTCTGAAATATTTTTATCAGCTAAAGTTGTTTGTACTAGTTGCCAATCAAAATTGAAATTTGCAGTGTTGGCATTTTTCTTAGTTTTTTTGGCATTTTCTAGTCCCATTTCTACATCGTCATCTGCTTTTGCAGTAGTTTCTAAAGCTCGACTGCCGGACCAAATTTGGGGCAATTTCATTCTTAAAAGTAAAGTAGAACTGTCTATCCAAGATTTTCCAGTTGGCCAACCAGCAACATTTGGTGGGTAGAAAAGCGTTTGTCCCAATAGTTTTTGATACATCATCAAACTTTGCATTTTCACTTCGGAAGTTGGCAAAGTTCTAAGTATTCCCACCATTAATTCAATAGGTGATTTGATTTTGTTTCCTATATTTTCATCTTCAAAAAACCAATTTGAAGTAAAAATTTCAGTCATTAATTTTTTTATATCGTATTTGCTGTTGTAGAAATTATTGGATAAATTTTCCAGTCTTCTTTCATCAATTTTTTCGTTTACGAAATACTTATAAATTTTTTTGGTGATGAATTTTGCAGTTTCTTTTTTTTCTAAAATGATATTTAAAATATCAGTTCCATCAAAGTTTCCCTCTTTACCGAGAAATTTTTTAGAATTTTCATCATGAATACCTTTTCTCTCGATAAATGCACCATCTTTATCATAAGACCAACCTGTGAAAGATCTTGCAGCTTCCTTGATGTCTGTCTCTGTATAATTTCCTGTTCCTAAGGTGAATAATTCCATCACTTCTCTGGCGAAATTTTCGTTAGGATGCGCTTTCTTATTCTGCTGATTGTTGAGGAAACTTAGCATAGCAGGAGATTTAGAAACAGCAATAAGTAAATCTCCAAAATTGCCTAAGGCGTTTTCCCTTATTACTTGCAAAAGTTGCTGGTTAAATGGAGCATTTAAAATTTTACAAGCAAAATGACCGTGCCAAAAAAAAGCCATCTTTTCTAGAAATTGATTTTCAGATTGTACCATCGTCATAAAAAAATTATGATTGAGCTCTGTATTTTGCTTGTTCCTTAATTGCTGGAATGTTTTTCTCTGCTCTGCATCTAATTTGCTTATTTCACTAAATTCTTTTTCTTGAATTTGTGTAGTAAAAGAAATTGTATTAATTTCTTTATGTGCAATTATACTATTCCATAAATCGCTTGTTTTTATATTTTCTAAATTTTTATAATCTGAGAGATTCGGCCCAAAACCTGCTCTCCACAATAAATGTTTATTTTTTAAAAAAGAACTCGTCATAATTTGTAAACTTTTTTCTTTGATTAGTTGAACCGTATAAAGTTAAAACTAAAATCAATCTTAAATTTTTTTTTATTTTAAATTAATTAAAAGTATTTTTGATAGAAATAATAAATATATGAGTTTCCCAACAGATTTAGAAATTGCCGAAAAAGCAGATATTCAACACATCAAGAAAATTGCTGAAAAACTTAATATTCCTGAAGATGATTTAGAATATTACGGTAAATACAAAGCGAAACTTCCTTTAAAATATATAGACGAACAGAAAATAGCACAGTCCAATCTGGTTTTGGTTTCCGCCATCAATCCAACTCCTGCGGGAGAAGGAAAAACTACCGTCACTGTAGGATTAACGGATGGACTAAACAAAATTGGCAAAAAGGCCATCGCAGTTTTGCGTGAACCAAGTTTAGGTCCTGTTTTTGGGATAAAAGGTGGTGCAGCTGGTGGTGGTTATGCCCAAGTAATTCCAATGGTAGATATCAATTTGCATTTTACTGGGGATTTTAATGCGATAGAAAAAGCCAATAATCTTTTGTCTGCTTTGATAGATAATAACCTTCAGAATAAAAAAAATAATTTAAATATAGACCCAAGAACCATCGTATGGAAACGTGTGATGGATATGAATGATCGTGCTTTGCGAAATGTTGTAATAGGTCTTGGTGGAACGGCAAATGGAATTCCGAGGGAAGAAAGTTTCAACATAACGCCTGCAAGCGAAGTGATGGCAATTCTTTGTATGAGCAATGATTTTAAAGATTTAAAAGAGAAATTAGGCAATATTTTTATTGGTTATACTTTTGATAAACAAGCCATCTATTGCAGAGATTTGAAAGCAGAAGGTGCAATGGCAATTCTTTTGAGAGATGCCATCAAGCCAAATTTAGTACAAACTTTAGAAGGCAATCCTGCAATATTACATGGTGGTCCGTTTGCGAATATAGCGCAAGGTACAAACACAATAATTGCTACAAAAACAGGAATGTCTTTGGGAGATTATGTAGTTACGGAAGCAGGTTTTGGGGCAGATTTGGGTGCAGAGAAATTCTTGCATATTAAATGCCATTATGCAGGTTTTAAACCTAAAGTTTTGGTTTTGGTTACGACAATTCGAGCGATGAGGTATCATGGTGGAGCAAAAAAAGGCGAATATGAAAATCCACAATTTGAAGCTGTGAAGAAAGGTATTGAAAATCTGCAAAAGCATATAGAAAATGCAAAAAACTGGAATTTGAAACCAATTGTAGCCATCAATCATTTTGCTACAGATAGCGAAGAAGAAATTCAATTTCTGAAAGATGAGTGCGAAAAACTAGGCGTGAAAGCTATAGTTGCAGATGAATTTACCATGGGAGGAGAAGGCATGAAAGAATTGGCTGCAGAAGTAGTGAATGCTGCAGAAAATTATGGAAACAATTTCACACCTTTATATGATGTAGAAGATTCTGTAGAAAATAAAATAGAAACAATTGCAAAGAATATATATGGAGCAGATGGAGTAGAATATGCTGCAAAAGCAAAAGCAGACCTAAAATCTATTTATAATCTTGGCTTAGATAAATTGCCAATTTGTATGGCGAAAACTCAAAAATCATTAAGTGATGACGAGAAAAAAATTGGAAGACCTTCTGGTTTTACGGTTACCGTGCGAGAATTTGAATTTGCAGCAGGAGCAGGTTTCATTATTCCAATTTTAGGAAATATGATGAGAATGCCTGGTTTGCCAAGCATACCTGCATCTGAAAATATGGATATTGATGATGATGGAAATATTACAGGTTTAAGTTAAACTCTAAATTGAATTAAATAACCGTTTAACTTTTAATTTATTTAAATATCTGATTTTCAATTGCGTGTAATTTTTATTCATGATATAAACTTTTAATACTCTATTTTGGCACAATTTTTACAAGTTGTTCGAAACTAAATATAAAATTAATTAATTATGAAAAATTTTAAAACAGCAATCTTTGGTTTAGCTATTTTAGCGACAGGATTTGCAACTGCACAAGAAACATCATCAGTTTCTATGAAAAACATGTTGAAAGTTGGTATAAGTGGTGGTGCATCAGTGCCTTCAGAAAATGCTTCGGCAAATTTAGGGGTAGATTTAGCTTATCAAAATTTGGTTACGCCAAGTTTCGGTTTAGGTATCGCTACAGGATATTCTCACTTTTTTGGACAAGAAAATAATGGTTTGGATAATAATGATTTTGGTGTAGTTCCAGTAGCAGCATTATTTAGATATTACCCAAAAAATTCTGGCGTATTCTTCGGAACAGATTTGGGATATGGATTTATTGTAGGTGACGATAAGGTTGCTTCTAATTCTGTAGTAAATAGACCAGATGGTGGATTGTATTTGAAACCAGAGATTGGATATCACAATAGAGATTGGAATTTCACTTTGCATTACCAAAAAACATTTACCAGTGACGAAGGTCAAATTGGAACTCAAGATTACAATGCTGGAGCGCTTGGTTTAGGTATTGGTTACAATATTCCTTTAGGAAAATAATCTTTTTAAAATAAATAATTAAAGCCTTTTCAAAAATAAAATTGAAAAGGCTTTTTATATTACACGAAACTTTTTATCTTTGGTATCCAAGACTATTATTATGAAAAACAACAAAAGGTTTCCACTTTATTTCCCTGGTAAGGATAGCCCTCGAAATGAAAATATTTCTATCATTGCAGTAGAAGTTCGAGAAGGTAAATCGATCGTTGGTCATTACATTACAAAAGATGGTAATGTAATTTTGCAGGTTGAAGATAAATATAAAACCAAAAAATTCGAAAGTTTTGGAGATTTAATTAAGAGATTTATCACAGATTATTCTTTACAAAAAATTGACAGACTAGCAGTTGGCTTTCCAGGTCCTATCATTAATGGTATTGGGTTTTCGGAAAGAATTTCTTGGGATATTAATAAAACTACACTTGAGCAGGAATTTGGTTTTGAAGTTTTTATTATAAATGATTTAGAGGCTTCAGCTTACGGATTGGTAGATGTTACGGAGGAATGTCTTTTACCGATATATGAAGGTGAGCGAGATCCATCTGGAAACATGGCTATACTCTCGCCAGGAAATGGGCTGGGAGAAGCTGGGCTTTTCTATGATGGCGAATTTTTGAGACCATTTGCAACAGAAGGCGGACATACAGAATTTTCGCCAAGAACAGCTGTAGAAGTAGAGTTTTATCAATTTTTGAATAAAATTTACGGTATTGTAAGTTGGGAACAAGTGCTCTCAAAAAATGGATTATTTAATATATTTCGTTTTTTAAGAGATGAAAAACGTCATCCCCAATCTGAAAAACTAAAGAGAATGCTAGAAGAGGGAGACTTTGTAGAAGTTGTTTATAAAGCAGCGATGGAAGACGACGATCAAATTTGTACCATTACCATCAATACGTATTTAGAATTTTTGGCAAGGGAAGCAAATAATTTGGTGCTGAAATTAAAAGCTACTGGAGGATTATTTATAGGTGGCGATTTACCAATGCTTTTTAAAGATTATATAGATAACGAAAGATTTTACCAAAAATTTAGAATTAGCGCAAAGATGGAAAGGGTTTTAAAAAATATTCCGATATATCTAGTAGTAAGCGAAAAAACAATTTTATCGGGAGTTGCAAATTATGGAGCCTTTTATAAAATGTAATTTTTGATAGATTATCAATTTTATGACAATTAATTTATTTTTTGGCACGAAATTCTATTGTTTTATTGGAAATTGGCAGATTTAAAACTAAATTAGCCAAACAAAATTTTATTAATTTTTAATATTTTATATGAAAAAAATACTTCTATTATCTTTATTAATATTCGGTGTTACCTTCGGATTTTCTCAGAGAAAAAGCAATCAAAAAGATGGTGTAAGGTTGGTTCGTTCCACAAAATCCGATATCAGATGGTGGGGACACAAAATTTTCAAATCTGAGGCTACTACGCATACTGGAGGTTTACAATTGAAAATGGGGAAATTTATTTTTGATGATAAAAAATTACAAGGTGGCGAATTCGTTATTGATATGCGAGCTATGACTGTCACAGATTTAGAAGGCGAAGAACAAAAAAAATTGCTTGATGATTTGAAAAGTGTAAACTTCTTTGAAGTAAGAAGATTTCCAATGGCAATGTTTGAAATTACTAAAATTCTACCTTTTAAAAGTGACGAATACAATTCAGAAATTATAGGAAATATCACAATAAAAGGAATTAGAAAAACAATATCTTTCCCAGCAAACGTAATCACAGATGATTATAAAGTATCAATACAATCTGCAAAATTCTCTTTGAATAGACAAGATTTTGATATCTTCTACAAATCTTCTTTGAAAGACCTTTTGATAAAAGACCAAATAGATATGCAATTTTCTGTATCTAGCGACAAAAAATAAAATTTAATACTGAGAAATATAAAGAGCATGCAAATATGCTCTTTTTTTATTTTCGTTTTTACGAAATCATTACTTTTAAATTAGGTAAAAGACAAAATTTATATGAAAATATATCTTGTAAGTGGACTTGGTGGTGACCATAAAATTTTGGAAAAATTAAAATTTCCCGAAGATTTAGAAGTGGTTAATATTCCTTGGTTAATTCCTAAACAATCTGAACCATTTCCAGATTATGTGGCTAGAATGGCGGAAAATATAGATGATAAGGAACCGTTTTATTTGCTAGGATATTCCTTTGGAGGCATTATTGTGCAAGAAATTCACAAATTAAAACCAGCAGATAAAGTGGTTATTTTAGGAAGTATAAAATCTCATACAGAGAAATCTATATTTCTCAAAACTGGGGAAGTTACTAAAATTACGCACTTTTTTCCAAAGCAATTGTTTACTGAAAAAAGTACAGAAATCTATGCATATTTTAGAAAATTGCTAGATCCGAAAAATCCAAAAATATTTAATTATTTTACCGTTCGTGATCCATATTATTTAAAATGGTCTGTAGAAAAAGTTGCAGATTGGAAAAGTGTAGAAAATCCAGATGTAATACAAGTAATGGCAGATAAAGACATGGTATTTCCTATCAAAAATTCAAAACCAGATTACGTGATAAAAAATGGAACACACCTGTTTCCTGCTACAAAATATAAGGAGGTTTCTCTAGTACTGCAAAAAATATTTAGCTAAATTTTTTATAAGCTTACTTTATTTTAAAACTTTAATTGTAGTAAAAGTCGCAGCCTTCTCACATTTTTCAAACGTTATTTCGTATTTAGGATTGTCTTCTGGTGCTTGTAAAGTGTATGTTGGGCAAGGTTTTTTCTGCGCATTGCTCCTTTCAAAGTCTACAAAACCTTCTGATAGAATACTGTCTCTCAAAAATTTTTCATTCAAATTCAATTTTCGCATTTCTGCAGAAAAATTGTCTTTATAAATAAAGTTTTTACTTAAAGTTTCTGCAATTACTCGGCTATTTGGCAAATATCCTGTACAACTTGCGCCTTTTTTGTTTAAAATAAAAAAAACGAGCATCACACCAGGAATTAAACCTAAAAAATAAAATTTGAATTTTCTTAACATCTAAAAAAGTAAAAGATTAATATCATGATATGGCAATTGAAACCTATCACAGATTGATTTTTTTGTATGCCTGCCTTTGTACATATACAGACTTTGTTTCATATTTTCGTTGTAGATCATCATATTTTCCAAACCACCTTCTTCATCATAATTAAGAAGATAAGACAAGAAAAAGTTTGAAATTGCTTTGGTGGTCGTTCGTGGCATTCTAGAGGTAATGTTGGGCAATCCGCAATGTACCACATCATGTTTCACAAAAAATGGATCTTCCATCGTTGTAAGTTCAGAGGTTTCTACCACTTTTCCATTATCAATCGCAATATCTATTATTACGCTACCTTTTTTCATTTTCAGCACCATTTCTTCCGTTATGATTGGCGTCCTGCTTAATCTTGGCAAAGCCGCAATTACAACATCTGCTCTTCTCAAACTTTTTTGCAATTCTTTTGGTTCTATGATGGAGGTTGGAACTCTACCATCTAGCAAAGTATTCAACCTACGGAGTTTTGAAAGCGAATTATCAAAAACTTTCACGCTTGCTCCTAGACCAACGGCAGCTTTTGTGGCAAATTCTCCTACAATTCCTGCTCCAACGACCACTATTTCTGTTGGACGCACACCTGTAATTCCGCCCATCATGGTTCCGTTGGATAAGGATAATAATTCTGCAGCATACAAGATAGATGCAGTTCCAGCTATTTCGCCTATTAACCTAACTAGTGAAAGTTGGTTATATTTATCTACAATAAATTCAAATGCCATTGCATTAACTTTCTTTTCAGCTAATTTTTTGAAATAATAAGTATCTGTAAGATTTATTTGCAAAGCAGAAACAAGGAAAGAATTTTCTTTCAAAAAATCTATTTCTTCTGCTGTTGGCGGATTTATTTTTAAAACCAGATCTTGGCAAAAAGCTATTCTTGCCTCCTTCACAATTTTGGCGCCCGCATTAGCGTATTGCAAGTCTGTGAAAAAGGAACCTTTGCCTGCGAAAGATTCCATGATGATCTCATGTCCGTGATCTACTAAAACCTGCACTCCATCTGGTGTGATGCATATTCTTCTCTCATTTTCACAAGATTCTTTTGGAATACCAATAGAAAATTTTTTCCCTTTTTTGATGACTTCCAATTTTTCTTCTTGTGGCATCAATTCTTGTTCAGAAAACGGTGTAAAAATTTTGCTTTTACTCATGATTTTACAATTTGCAAGGTATTATCGCAAAGATAAACACTTTGTGAGAATTTTCTATATTTTTTACACAAAATGCAGAATTCTTCCAATTTCAGCATGGGAAATTTCTATAGTGTGATGAGGTATATCTGATAATTCATCTTCATAAATTTCGGGCCATTCTACGATGCAAAAATTTTCATTTTCCAAATATTCTTCAAAACCCATATCAAAAACTTCCTCTTTGGTATTGATTCTGTACAAATCAAAGTGGTAAATTTTTTTATCTACGAGTTTATATTCATTTACAATAGAGTAGGTGGGAGAAGAAACTTGCTCAATTACACCCATTTTTTTTAATAATTGTTGCGTGAATGTTGTTTTGCCGGCACCTAAATTTCCTTTCAGTAAAATAACACGATGTTCAATTTTTGGAAACAAATTTTTTACAACCTCTTTCCAATCTTCAACTTTTTCTATTTTAATGGTCATTTTTATCAATAAATTTGAGTTCAAAAATAATCAATCAATTTTATATTTGAATTATAATTTTAAAAAATTCTAAATTTGAAACTTAAATTAAAAGATAAAAACTATTTTGATGCAATTAAATGCTGATCTATTTATAAATTATTTTTTATTGATATAATTTTTTCCTTATTTAGTCTTAATGATAATCAATTCTTATAGATTTCAGATAAAAATAAATGTCTCAATATTAGCGTTACTTATTAAGCATTCAAAAACTTAATCCTTACTTTTGCAAAATGATTTCTAAAGATACTATTGATAAAATATTTTCTACCATTCGTGTAGAAGAAATCATTGGTGAATATGTACAATTAAAACGTGCAGGAACCAATTTTAAAGGTTTAAGTCCTTTTCACGACGAGAAATCACCGAGTTTTGTAGTTTCCCCAAGCAAACAAATCTGGAAAGATTTTTCTTCCGGAAAAGGTGGTACAGCGATAAGTTTTTTGATGGAAATTGAAAACTTTACCTATCCAGAAGCATTAAAACATGCAGCAAAAAAGTATGGAATAGAAATAGAGGAAACGATAGTCCAAATGACTGCAGAGCAAAAAGCGGCACAAACCGATAAAGAATTGCTCTACAAAATTCATGAAATTGCGAATGATTTTTACCAAAATCAACTTTTTAAAACCGAGGAAGGGAAATCTATTGGTTTGTCTTATTTTAAAGAAAGAGAACTTAGAAATGATACTATTGAAAAATTTCAACTAGGATATTCGCCAGAAAATAAGCATGCTTTTACAGATTTTGCAATTGATAAAGCTTACAAAAAAGAAATTTTAGAAAAATCTGGACTGTCTATATTCCCAGAAAATGCACCAAAAGGAATAGATCGTTTTCGGGGAAGAGTATTATTTCCTATACATAGTTTTTCGGGTAGAGTTTTAGGTTTTGGTGGTAGAATTTTAAATAATAATTTAAAAACTGCTAAATATCTCAATTCACCAGAAACGGATATTTACCATAAAAGTGATGTGCTTTATGGTTTGAATCAGAGTAAACAAGCTATTTCAAAATATAATCTTTGTCTTTTGGTTGAAGGTTATATGGATGTGGTTTCTTTGCATCAAAATGGAATAGAAAACGTGGTAGCTTCTTCTGGTACAGCACTTTCCATCAACCAGATTAAATTAATAAAAAGGCTTACAGAAAATGTAACAATACTTTTTGATGGAGATGCGGCAGGAATAAAAGCTAGTTTCCGGAGTATAGATTTATTGCTATCTCAAGGAATGAATATCCGGGTTTTGCTTTTTCCAGATGGAGAAGATCCTGATTCTTTTGCCAGAAAAAATCCGCAAGATTTTGTAAGAAATTTTATAGAAAAGGAGGCGAAAGATTTTATAGATTTCAAAGCGGAAGTACTTTTGAAAGAGGCAATTGCAGATCCTGTGAAAAAAGCGGAAGCAATACGGGATATTGTGAAATCTGTGGCTTTTGTTCAAAATGCTTTAAAACAAGAAGTATATCTAAAAGAAGTTGCCAAAAAATTTGAAATCAGCGAGCAAACTTTGTTCAATGAATTGGGAATTCAAAAACAAATAAAACAAAAAGAAGAACCACGAAAAAGTGTTGCCGAACCTGTGAAATTGCAGGTTGTACAGGATGTTGCTCCACAAATAAATCCGCTATTGGAATTGGAGGAGCAATTGGTACAATTGATTTTGAAGAATGGGGATATAGTTTTGCAAAGAACAGATGAAGAAAATAATCCTTATGAAATTACCGTTTTGGAAGAGATTATTGCGCATATTTCTGAAGATGATTATGAAGTAATTAACCCATTAAATAAAAAAATATTTGAAGATATAAAGGAAGGTTTGCAGAAAGAAGAACTCCGATCTGGCAACTTTTTTATGAGTTTGATGGACGAAGGAATTTCTGAAAAGGTGGCAAATGCTTTGATAGAACCCTATGAAAATAGTGATTGGGCAAAACATAATATCTACTTTCCAAATTTGAGCGATAGAATAGGAGAGGCAGTGAAGGAAACTATTATGAAGCATAAACGAGAGTATATTCAAAATATAATTCATACTTTAAAAGATGAACTTCTGGAAAAAGGAATTTCTGACGAACGAAAGATGGAAATTTACAAAACTGTGATAAAAATTACAGAATTACGAAAAGAAATTGCTTCTGAAATTTATAGGGTTTTATAATTTAAAATTTAATTATATTTACTGACAAATTGGCGATTTCTATAAAAAGGAATAGCTTTTGAAAACCTTAATACAAATAAATAAAATGGACATTAAAAAAGAATTTAGAGATTTTTCTACGAAACATATGGGGAATAATGGTTTGGTAACAGACCAATATATGGGAATGCACGTTCCTACCAATTTGACACCATACATCATGGAAGAAAGAAGGATGAACGTAGCTCAAATGGATGTTTTTTCCCGATTAATGATGGATAGAATTATATTTTTGGGTACAGGAATAGACGATCAGGTTGCAAATATCGTGACGGCACAATTGCTGTTTTTAGAAAGTTCTGATCCTTCAAAAGACATTCAAATCTACATCAATTCACCTGGTGGAAGCGTTTATGCAGGTTTGGGAATTTACGATACAATGCAAATCATCAAACCAGATGTTGCGACAATCTGTACAGGAATGGCAGCATCGATGGGTGCGGTTCTTTTGGTTGCGGGTAATAAAGGAAAACGTTCCGCTTTGAAACACTCACGTGTGATGATACACCAACCAAGTGGTGGAGCTCAAGGTGTTGCAACAGATATGGAGATTAATTTGCGAGAAATGTTGAAACTGAAAAAAGAATTGTACGACATTATTTCCGAACATTCTGGACAAGAATTTGATTGGGTAGAAAAAAATTCTGAAAGAGATTATTGGATGACTTCGTCTGAAGCAAAAGAATACGGAATGGTAGATGAAGTTTTGGAAAGAAAAAAAGAAGAGAAACTAGGAGAAGAAAAAAAATAAAATATAAAAATTTTTTATAAAAAAAAAGGTAAATGTTCAACGATCATTTACCTTTTTTTATTTTCTGGAAGTTTTTTAATCTTAATTAAAGCCTTCTATAATTTTAGAAAAATCGCCTATTTTCAAAGCAGCACCTCCTATTAAACCGCCGTCAATATCTGGTTTAGAAAAAATTTCTTTTGCATTATCTGGTTTCACGGATCCTCCATATAAAATGGAGATTTCATCTGCAACATCTTGTCCATATTTTGCAGCAATCAAACTTCGTATGTGTGCATGAATTTCCTGTGCTTGTTCTGGTGATGCAGTTTCGCCTGTTCCAATTGCCCAAACTGGTTCATAAGCAATTACTACTTTTTTTATTTCTTCGGCAGAGAGTGTAAAAAGTGCAACTTCAGTTTGATTTTTCACTACCTCAAAATGCTGTCCTGCTTTTCTTTGTTCTAAAGTTTCTCCGTTGCAGTAAATTGGAGTTAAACCTAAATCCAGTAGCATTTTCACTTTTCTGTTTGCGTGAGAATCTGTTTCTCCGTGGTATTGTCTTCTTTCGGAATGTGCAACTAAAGAGCCATTTGCAGAAATAGATTGCAGCATTTTTCCAGAAATTTCACCAGTATATGCACCACTTTCGAATTCGCTTACATCTTGGCTGAAAACGCCAATTGAACTACCATCTAGCAAATCTTTCGCCATCATTGTATAGATGGACGGAGGTGCAATATAGATTTCGCAATTAGATTTATTATTATTGGAATAAGACAGAAGTTGCGTCATCAATTGTTGCGCTTCTGTTAAATCCAGATTCATTTTCCAGTTTCCTGCTACGATATTTTTTCTCATTTTATTTTATTTAATTAATGTTTTTAAAAGAAAATTAATCCATTCCCCAAATAGATTTCAATTTTTTGTAATATTTGTGCTCCATATCATCTACTCGGTTGTCTGCTTTTATTAAGGATTTTGCAAATTTGATGAAACTTTTTCTTTCTTTTTCTTCAGAATCCTCTAAAAAACACTCTGCGTGAAAATTGAAATGATTTTCCCATTCATCCATATGCAAAGTTGCGATGGTATCCAATTCATCATCCAAATTCATTTTGAAAGGAAATTCATCTGTAAGATATTTTTGAATGTGCATTCCTTCTTCTGGCGCAAATTCGCCATCTACAGCAGATAGAATCATTAATAAATGATAACCAGCGATTGATTTATTTGATTTTTTCATGATATTATTTTTACTTTTTTATTTAATATAATCTTTTGCACTCAACTTTTGAACAATAATTCCATTTTTCAAAATTAAAATGAAGGGGTTGCTTCGTGCAATTGTTTTCATGGCTGTACCATCCATTTTTGCATTTGAAATGGTCTTAAAAGTTTTAGGTTTTGTAGAAATTCCCATGAGAATTGCGCCTTTGTTTTCCTTCATTTTCGCCTCTGCTTTTGCTATAATTTCTGCATCTGCTTCATCTGGCTTATAAGAAAAAATTAGAACAGCTTTTGGTGCTTTCAAGATTTGTTCTGTTGCATCCATCCCGTTTTCATCTTCTATTCTAAATTTTCCAATTTCAGATTTATAGCCTTGTTTTGTAAGTTTAGATTCATTTTTCCCTTCTACTATTTCCCAATCACTTCCTTCTTTCCAGTACTTTTCATCGTTTACATAATCATCTTGATTCACCACCAATTCTTCTTTAGTTTTTTTGTTGGTCATCATGTAAAACGTTTTGTACTCAGATGGATCTGCAAGTATTTTTTTATTTTCTTCGTTCAGATTTGTGCCTATTTTGTAATCTCTAAAATCAATCAAAGGTTCATGAAAAATTCCGTAATAACTTATTATTGTCATAATGGTGACAAAAATGAAAACCAAAAATAATTTAATTAAACTTTTTTCACTTTTAAAATTTTCTGCACTTCTACTGTATAAAATATAAACAAATATTAAAAGGAAAAGCAAAATCATATCCTTCCAGAAACTTTGCCATGGTGTGAATTTTATTGCATCACCAAAGCATCCACAATCGGTGACAACATTGTAAAAAGCTGAATAAAAAGTTAGAAATCCGAAGAAAATACATAAAGCTATTAAAGCCAAAATTGTATTTTTCAATTTAATTTTTAAAAGAAGCATAAGTCCTAAAAGCAATTCTAGTCCCACCACAAAAATTGCCAAAGGCAAGGCTAAATCTATCATAAAAGGAATATTGAAAACTGGTGGTTCAAAATATTCTTCTAGTTTGAAAGAAAATCCTACTAAATCTACTGTTTTCACAAAACCAGAGAGTATAAATAGGAAGCCTAAAAGTATTCTTAAAATTTTTTTCAGCATTTCTAATTCAATTTTTGTGTTTCTAATTCTCTCTGCTCCTCAAACTTTATTAAGCAAAATACTGCATAATTCAACATATCAAAATAGTTGGCAGAAATTCCTTCGGATACCAAAGTTTTGCCTTCGTTATCTTCTATCTGCTTGGTTCTCAATATTTTTTGATAAATTAAATCTGTGATAGATGTAATTCTCATATCTCGCCAAGCTTCGCCATAATCATGGTTTTTGTTTTCCATCAAGGTTTTTGCTGCGGAAGAAAATTCTTTGTACCAATCAATAATAACTTGTTTATCTTCATTCACATCATTTGCAAAGCCTTTTTCCAATTGCATCAATCCTATAATTGAATAATTAACAATTGCCACAAATTCATCTTCTTCGCTTTCATCTACTTTTTTATCTTCTGTCATCTGCAAAGTGCGAATTCTGCTTGCTTTTATAAACAATTGATCTGTAATCGAACTTGCACGCAAAACCCGAAATGCAGGACCATAATCTTGCAATTTTTTAGTGAATAAATCTTGACAGTGCTTTAGAATTTCGTCAAATTGGCGGGAAGTTTTTTGCATAAAATATCTTAACTTTTCAAATATACAATTTTTTGCAATTTTTACTTTCCTAGTTGCAATTTACTTTGCGTCTTAATTAATTTCTTTTTTCCTTTGTATAAATCTTCGCGACTTTGCGAGAAATAAAAAAAATGCAAAATACAATCAATATTCGAGGGAAATTATTAAATCTTTCTACACCAAAAGTGATGGGAATTCTCAACGTTACGCCAGATTCTTTTTCAGATGGTGGAAAATTCAATAATGAAAAAAATGCGCTTCTTCAAGTAGAGAAAATGATAGCAGAAGGTGCAGATATCCTTGATGTTGGCGCACAATCTACCAAACCAAATGCGCAAAAAATTTCTGCAAAAGAAGAAATTGTAAGATTTGGCAAAATAATTTCACAAATAAAAAAGGAATTTCCCGAAAGCATTATTTCGTTGGATACTTTCTATTCGGAAGTGGTAAAATTTGGTTTTGATGAAGGAATTGATATCGTAAATGATATTTCTGCGGGACAATATGATGAAAATTTACTGAAAACAGTTGCGGAAACTGGACTTCCCTATATTTTGATGCACTCCAATTCTGCTTACGAAATCATGCATGAAAAGCAAATTGACAATGACATTATTCTGGAAATAAATAAATTTTTCTCGGCAAAAATTTTAGAATTAAATCAATTTGGAATAGTAGATATCATTGCAGATCCTGGTTTTGGATTTGGAAAAACAATTGATCAACAATTTCAAATGTTAGATGAATTGCAACATATTGCTTTCGAAAAACTTCCCATTTTGGTAGGTATTTCTCGGAAGTCTTTTATTTATAAATCTTTGGGAAAAACGCCTTTAGAAATAGGAGAGGAGACAGACAAGTTGCACCTAAAAGCATTGGAAAAAGGCGCTAGAATTTTGAGAGTACATGATGTGAAAAATGCGAAAAGAACAATCTTTGAATATTCTGATAATGTACAGGATACTGTTTTATGACTTTAACTCCAAGTTCTGAACTTTTCCAAATTTGTATTTCATAAAAATCATCATCCGTATCTTGTTGTAAATCAGTTTCTTTCACAGATGCGAAATTTGAACCTAAAATTCTAATTCTATAATTTCCATTTTCGACCTTGTATTTTTTTTCTAAATTATTAGGCCAAGATAAAATTTAAATTTGACCAGAACTTATTTTAATATTTCCTTCAACGATATGATCGTAATTTAAAATATTCGTAATTTTTGGTTCATTTTCATAAAACTGAACGTTTCCAGAAACATTTCCATAAGTTTGAGTAAAAATTATCATTTCGTCTAGATTACAAAATAGGCGATTTTTTATTACATCTTCTGAAAAATTATAAGAATTAGCATCAGATTTAGCATTTCCGTCACTAATATAAAATTGATTATAAAATGAAATGAATGAAAATTTCTCTGGTAATTTCATAGGCAAATGATTTGTTCAAGAAATTGATAAAAAGAGAATTAAAATATAAAATATTTTAGTTCGCTTCCAATTTCTCCGCATATTCTTTGGCGAAAATTTTCTGGTCATCTTGCAGTTTTTCTATATTGGTGGGAAGTCTGTAGTTGAACAATATCTCTTCTTTCTCATTAAAAAAAACTAATTCTTGCTCTTCTTCGCCAATCATTTGGGCGAAAATTTCCCACATGGATGTGTCTTTCATTTTCAAAAGTTCGAAGAAGGGTTCGGCTTTTATTTGGATGGTTTTCATGTTCTAATATTAATAAATTTTGAAATTTGCGATGGTCTGCAAAAGCGATAGGAACGGCATCCTTTTTCTTGTGAGGTACGAGCAAGAAAAAGATATAGTGGATAGCGCGATCACAATTCTAATTTTTTTTGTCTTCAAAAAATTTTAGAATTGTGATTTGCCATAAAATTGCTAGAAACCTAGTACTTTTAATTTTAATTGGATACCAATATTATCTGAAAATTTTGGTGTTTGGTAATATCCAACTCTGTAGAATAATCCTAAATTGAACCTGCTAGAAAGGAAATGTTCCCAATCTAAACCAATTTCTTGATAAAGATGATCTATTTTTTTGAATTCAAATTGGTGGTCTTGCATATCTTCCATATTACCAATAATGCTTCTGTGGATAACGCTAAAACTAGAAATACGTTTTCCATTGGTGCGGAAAAACCACGGAATTTGGTGCGCAAAATACTGACCAACAAATTCGCTGTTGTAATATTGACCTCCTTTCATGGTAGCAAAACCGATGTATGAGGCAAGATTTGCGTTTATTTTTCCATTCCCTGCTAATCCGTTCATGGTGAAATGTTGCCAAATAGGCGCGTCTCCAAATAATTTTCCGGCGTACAATCTGTTGCTGGTTACACCAAATTTTGTTTTGAAAACGTGGTTCATCAAAATATCTGCTCTCGTGTAGTTGTAATCTCCACCCAAACTTTCCAAACCTTGCTCTACATTTAAATAGAAATCTGGGAATTTTTTCTCCGTTGTGTATTTTCCTTCTGGCGTCATAATATTACGAGAAAATGGTGCGTATTTTAAAGAAAATTTTAGGTTTACATTTTCAAATTGATTTCCTCTGTTTGCATAATTATAGGCGAAAAGTGCTTCTTCTTCTTGGTAAGTTGCGCCCAATTTTGCAGTAAGACTGTTGGATAAATCTCTTTCGAAAGAAAAAGAACCTCCTTTTAAGCTGTAGAATCTATCGTTTTTTAAATTGACACCAGAATTGGAAAGCACCATAAAGAAATCCCAAAAAGTTTCGTTAAATCTCCCAGCAGTTTTTACATCATTAAAATATTCTGCACGAAAAAAAGAAGATTTCTCTAAGCTTGTTTTGAAATCTACGCCAAGACCATATTTAAAATCTCCATCTTTGAAACCATACGCAATATATGCATCTGGTGAAATATATTTATTAAACTCTTCGTTCAATTTCACGTTGATGCCAAGTCTTAAACCTTCGTACTGGTTGTAGCCAATTACATTTGCTAGATTAAAATTGTATTGCTTGTACCGAAGATTACCGTGTAAAAGTCCGCTTAAAATTGCGGCTTTACTTTGCATATTGTATTTGTCTCCAAGACTATCAATCACCACATATGTATCTGATTCTCTATCTGTAAGCTCTTCTGTTCTGTATTTTTCTAGTAAAGATCCATCTGAATTTTTTACTGAGTAGGTGTATCCTTTATAATCTTTAGAATCTTGATCCTCATTCGTTTTAATGTCAAAATATTTAGATTTTATAAAACCATACAGTTGAAATTCATCTTCGCTTTTTTTCTTTTTTTCTTTTTCATCCTTCGGATTTTTATCTTTTTCTTGGCTAGCATTTAAATCTATACTTCCAAATTTTACGCGAACAGTTTCATTATCCAAAAACCATTTTCCATCTATTAGTTGCCATTCGCTATTTCTAGCACCATCAGAAGCTATTTTTCTTACGTTAGAAATTTGTTTGATGCCATACGTTGCTTTATCTATATAGATGAAGCCGCTGTATTTATTTTTTTTCAATTTATTTTTCTGCAATACATCTCGGAAAGATATTTTGTAAGTTTCTCTACCATCTATCATCAAGCTATCTGTAAGGTAATAGCGATATAAATCTCTGTTTTCCAATTGCACTTGCTTTGGCATTTTATTTTTATCATTTTGCAATGCAAGCAACTCATAGATTGGTTTTGGTAATCCAGAAATTTTCGTATCCAATACATTTATTTTTTCGCCATATTTTTTTGAATAAAGAAACTCTTGTGCACGCTCCCAAAGAAAAAGTTTACTTTTTGGGAAGATATCCGCAATATCTGTTGCCGTATCAGAAACTTTTTTTGTGGATTCTTTCTTCTTTTTTAGGTCGTTTTGTTCTTTTTTATATAAAGATTGTTCATAGTTTGCGATGCTATCTTCATCAATATCCATAGAGAATTTTTCGTAGGATTTGAATGTGTAGGAATCTAAACTTCTAGGGGAGTTTGTTTTGAATAAATCTTGAACTTTTGTTAAAATAGCCAAAGCTTTTGGATCGCTTTCGTCTTTTATAATCACAGTTTCTATAGATTGTAGTTTATCTTCTTTTTTAGAAAGATTGACGAGCATATTTTTTTCTACCAAAACTACTTCAGAATAGTAGCCTTCTAAAGAGATTGATAAGCTATTGCATTTGCTCTTCGTTTCAAACTGTCCGTTGGTATTTGTTTTTCCTAAAATTTGTTCTTTACATTTTATTGTAACGCCAGGCAAAGGTTTGCCATTTTCTGCGTTATTCACTACTATAATAGATTGTGCAAAATTCAAACTAAATATAATTAAACCTAAAAAAAGTAATAATTTTCTCATAAATATTGGTGGATTTCTAATAAAATAAATCGTTTGCAAATGTACGATTAAATTGAAAAGTTTAGATTGGTATGATATTTTTATGTTACATAATTACAATTAAAATTTAATAACTTTATATGAACAAATTTACTATTACCGCAGTTTTATTTCTATCCATCTTTTTAATTTCTTGCGGATCAAAATCACCAGAATTGCAAAAGCTTGAAGCCAGACAAGAAGTTTTAAAAGAAAACAAAAAATTAAACGACCTGAAAATTGAACTCGAAAAGGAGAAGCAGAACCAAATAGAGTTGCAAGCTGATGCAGAAAAATTAAATGAAAAAGCAAATAATCAAACGTCAACTTTTTCCCCAGATTCTAGTCCAAAAGATATTGCAAATAGCGCAAGCGATGCCGCAAAAGCTTTTAAAAATGCAGAAAAAGCAAATGGAAAACTATCTGATAGCAACAAAAAGATAGAGAAACTTCAAAATAAAATTGATGATGTGCAACGTGATATAGATAATCTTGAAAGAAAAATAGAGTTTGTAGATCCTAATATAGCAGAAGAAAAATCTTAAGCGTTAGTGAAATTATTTTCAATTATTTCCGTAAATTTGTTTTATAAATTTTTATAAATTCAAACAAACAAAATGATTAGAAAAATTGTATTCTCTTTTATTTTAATATCTACCACAGCTGTTTTTTCTACTGCGAATGCGCAAAAAACAATGGAAGATTTGAAAGCTCACAAAGAGGTTTTGAAATTAAACACCAAACTGAATAATCTAAAAATTGATCTTAAAAAAGAGCAAAATGACAATGCTAAATATTCGGCAGATATAGAAACTTATAATACCGATGTTGGAAATTCTAATGATAAATTTTCTAATTCTGAAAATCCCAAAGATGCAGCAAGAAGTGCGAAAAAAGCAGCAAAGAAGTTGAAGAATGCACAAAATGCAAACGAAAAGTTGATAAAAAGCAATAGAAAAATAGAAGACATCCAAAGAGATATAGAGAAAATGGAAGCCAAAATTGAAAAATTAGATCATCATATAGAGTTTGATGAGGAAAAAAGTACAAATCAAAACCCAGTTCAAGATGAAGCTGTAGATTAAAACCTATTTTAGTTTTTGATACAATTTAAACCGCAGATTTGCGGTTTTTTTTTGCAGCTAATTATTTTTTTTAATATCTTTTTCTATTAATGTAAGAAAATTCTGTAAACAATTTGTTGATTCCTGATTTTTTGAAATTAATAATAAATTTTTCGTACAATTTAACATTGCATTTTGAATCTGCAAATCTTCTTTGCCGTAGTGCCAAATTGGATGCACACAGATTGTAAACATGTCAGAA
This sequence comes from Frigoriflavimonas asaccharolytica, assembly GCF_013294015.1. Taxonomy (GTDB): domain Bacteria; phylum Bacteroidota; class Bacteroidia; order Flavobacteriales; family Weeksellaceae; genus Frigoriflavimonas; species Frigoriflavimonas asaccharolytica. Next base: position 14,999 of record NZ_JABSNO010000010.1, on the reverse strand, counting down.
AAATTTGAATCTGGAAGATAAATTCTCGTTATATCATCTTCATCATAGAAATGAGTTTTGCAAAAATTATCTAATTTATATCCTAATAAATCTGATAGCGCATTCAAAGATATTATCGCCGTTGCAGGATCGTTTATTCCCGGACTTAGGGCTTTCAAAGCAACTTCTGTAAGTTGAGTGAATCCAAATTTCGAGTTTTTTTCAATAGGTTGTCCGCTATAGAAATTAATGGAATCAACTATTTCTTTTTTCAAATCTTTATCAATTTCGGAAGTGCCAAATATTGTTAGATAATCCATTCCATTGAGAAAAAAGTAACCTTTTTCCTGCAAAAATTCAAAATGAAAATTATGTTTTTTGGCAATTTTAATTAAGCTCGCAATTTGGAAATCTTGAAAATAATCTGATCTTTCTGTTTTTAATGAAACTGAATTTTTATTTGACCAAAATTTTGAAATTGATTGATCAATTGTGCATTCTTTTACCAAATTTTCTTTTGTCTTTTTCCAAACACGATTGATTACGGTCTCGTATTTCACTGTTTGAGTTACATAATTTAAAAAATAAATAAAGAGAAAAATATCAATAACCGTAAGTAAAATGAGAAGGTAGATGCTTAAAACAGGAATGTAAATTCCGTTCGAGGTATCTTTTATAGTCGTTAATAAAAATAGAGAATATACAATTGTACCAATATAAAACCCAAGTATTATTTGCTGGAATCTATTAGCAATCATGCTATTCAAAACCCGGTTGCTCATATGAGATGCAGCTTGGTTGAGCACAATCATCACCATAGAGAAACTAAAAACTGTGAGAGAAATAATAGCGCCAGCTATGGTAGAAATAATAGATCTTGCTGTATTTGCATCTGCGATAGCAATCCAATCTGTATTTGATTTTATTTTTTTTCCAAAATCTGAAAAATCTAAATATAACATTGCATAAGAAAGGATCAAGAATGCGATTGCAATTATTGCAGGATAAAAAGCGATGCTTTTGGTTATTTTTTCAGCATTAATACTGAACCATTTTTTGATAGATGTAATCATTAAATAAATTAAAAAAGTAAATTACAAAAAAAAATACAACTTCAAATATTTTGATCATTAGAATTATATAATTTGAGCTGATATTCTATCTTTGCAAAATATTGAAATTTAAAATTAATGAAATTAAAAAAAACAACCTTATATATAGTACTTTATATTTTGCTTGTCATACTGCACTTTGGAGTCTGGAAATTATGGGTGAATGATTTTGCAGAACTTTTTTTTAAATATTATCTGTTTTTAAGTTTCATTTTTATATTTGTAATAGGAAATCTCATCATATTTAAGAAGGTTTTTCCGGGTTATACTGGTTTCGTTTTTATGGGATTGTTACTTTTTAAATTAATGATTATGTTTTTGATAATGCAAAAATTTCAATTGTCTATTGTACCGTATTATAAAATACACTTTGTATTGCCATATTTACTAAGTTTATTGTTAGAAACGCTATTTGCTATTCAACTCATAAAAGATGAAAAAAATCAGTGATTCTATTTTTGGGAAATTGAAATTTTTAAACTACTTTTGCACAACCAAAAATAAGATACATCCATGCTAAAAAGATTAGTACTTTTAATAGGTTTTTTGTCCTTTTTCACTTCGTATAATGCGCAGCATGAAGTTGTTTCTTCTAAAGAAACAAAAGAAGCTGTTGCTACAGAAGGACTTTCTGAACAAGAACAAATAAAAGAAGAAAATCAGGAGTACATCAAGCATCACTTACTAGATTCTCACAGTTTCAATATTTTAAAAACCAAAGATGGTCATCATTGGGGTTTTCCACTTCCCGTAATTTTTTACGATGAAGCAAATGGAGTGCATACCATGATGAGTTCGGATTTGCATGAAGGTGGACATCCTAAAGAAAGTAAAGGTGCATACTATACTTTGGTGCACGAAAAAATTGTAAAAACTAATGAAGCAGGAGAAATTGCTTATGACAAAGATGGTCATGTAACCAACAAAGTTTTAGATTTTTCTATCACCAAAGGAGTTTTAATGATTATCATCACAGCCTTATTGATGTTGTGGATGTTTGGCTCTATGGCTAGAAGTTATAAAAAATCTTCTGTACCTACTGGAATTGCAAAATATTTGGAACCTGTAGTATTGTTCGTAAGAGACGATATCGCAATTCCTAATATCGGACCGAAATATAAGAAGTACATGAGTTATCTTTTAACTGTATTTTTCTTTATTCTGTTTTTAAATATTTTTGGATTAATGCCATTTGGGATAAATGTAACGGGTAACATCGCAATTACTGTATCTCTAGCTTTAGTTACTTTTGTTATTACGCAGTTTTCTGCAAACGGAAATTATTGGAAACATATTTTTTGGATGCCTGGAGTTCCAGTTTTAATGAAAATAGTAATGATGCCTATTGAAATATTGGGAGTTTTCATCAAACCTTTTGCATTGTTGATACGTCTTTTTGCAAACATGTCTGCAGGTCATATTGTAGTAATGAGTTTGATCGCTTTAATTTATTATTTCCAAAATATCATCGCAGGTGTTGCTTTTCCATTCCTTACGTTTGTGATATATTTGTTGGAAGTTTTGGTTGCATTTCTTCAAGCGTATATTTTTACAATGCTTACCGCGGTTTATTTCGGTATGGCTAATGAAGAGCACAAACATGAAGAGGCTCATTAATTAACAAGAAAGAAGAAAAAAAAATTTTTGAAGAAGTTTGATATTAATTATCAAGAATTCTTTATCAATTATTAAATAAAACAAAACTAATTTTTTAAATTATATATTATGAATGATTCAATGCCAAAAATTATCGGTGCAGGTTTAGTAGTTATCGGAACAGGTATCGGTATCGGAAAAATCGGTGCAGCTGCTTTGGAAGGTATGGCTAGACAACCAGAACAAGCTGGTAAACTACAAACAGCAATGCTTATTGCTGCAGCTCTTGTAGAAGGAGTTGCTTTTGCTGCTTTGTTTGCAGTAAACTAGTAAGTTTTCAAACAAAAAATATTGACCGGAAACGGTTGGTTTTTGGTCAATATTTTTTTATTTAATTTAAAAATTACAATTATTACATAAATTATATTTTATGGGAGAGTTAATCAGTCAGTTTTCATCAGGATTATTTTTTATCCAATTAGTTATATTCATCGTACTAATATTAGTATTGAAGAAATTTGCATGGAAGCCAATTTTGGATTCTGTGAATGAAAGAGAAGTGTCTATACAAGATGCTTTGAATCAAGCACAATTAGCTAGAAAAGAAATGGAAAGCTTGCAAGCAGAAAATCAACACATTATCCGCGAAGCGAAAGCAGAAAGAGATAGTATCTTGAAAGAAGCTAGAGAAATAAAAGATCAAATTGTTGCTGAAGCAAAAACTGCAGCGCAAGATGAAGGTAGCAAAATGATAGAACAAGCAAGACAATCTATCCAATCTGAAAAGGTAGCTGCAATGGCAGACATCAAAAAACAAATGGGAGATTTGTCTGTGAATATTGCAGAAGCTATATTAAGAGATAAATTAAATTCTTCTGAGGCGCAAAATGCTTTGGTACAAAATTTATTGAACAACACTAATTTCAACTAATGCTAATAACTAAAGTTGCTAAAAGATACGCGCAAGGATTATTAGATTTCACACAGGAATCTAATTCTACTGCGACCATGCTTTCAGAAATGAAGGATGTGGTAAACATTATGCAAAAATCTGACGAATTGAATCGATTTTTTGCGACACCATTTATAGATGGTCGTCAGAAAATTGCAACAGCGAAGGAAATATTTAAAAGTTTGTCACCTACTGCACAAAATTTAATCACATTGGTCATTCGCCAAGGTAGAGAAAAGCATTTGCAAGGTATTGCTCAACAATACATCAATAGAGTAGAAGATATGCAAGGTGTGCAAAGAATTACTTTGACTACTGCTACAGAACTTTCTTATCAAACGATTGAGCAGATTTTTAAAGCAACAAGCTTGGTAAATTTGAATAATAAGTTTGATTTGAAAACTATTATTAATCCAGAGATTTTAGGTGGTTACATCATCAGAGTTGGTGATCAGCAAGTAGATGCATCTATCAAAACAAAATTGACTAACGTAAGAAAGAATTTTCATCTTAATTAATTTTAAGTTGAATTAATTATATAAAAAACAACCAGAAAATGGCAGAAATAAATCCAGCGGAAGTATCCGCAATATTAAAACAGCAATTAGCTAATTTTGATACCCAATCTAACGTAGAAGAAGTAGGAACAGTACTTCAAGTTGGAGATGGTATTGCTCGTGTTTATGGTTTAGAAAACGTACAATACGGAGAATTGGTAAAATTTGCAGGTGGAGTAGAAGGTATCGTACTGAATCTTGAAGAAGATAATGTTGGTGTTGCACTTCTTGGAAATTCAAAATTTGTAAAAGAAGGAGATATCGTAAACAGAACTCGTAGAATTTCTTCCATCAATGTTGGAGAAGGAATGCTAGGTAGAGTTGTAGATACTTTAGGAAATCCTATCGATGGAAAAGGTCCAATACAAGGTGAAACTTACGAATTGCCTTTGGAAAGAAAAGCTCCAGGAGTTATTTTTCGTCAGCCAGTTACAGAACCACTTCAAACTGGTATTGTGGCGATAGATTCCATGATTCCTGTTGGAAGAGGACAAAGAGAATTAATCATTGGTGACCGTCAAACTGGTAAAACAGTTGTTGCTATTGATACAATTCTAAATCAAAAAGAATTTTACGATGCAGGACAACCTGTATATTGTATATATGTTGCAATTGGGCAAAAAGGATCTACCGTTGCTCAAATTGTAAAAACGTTAGAAGATAAAGGAGCAATGGCTTATACTGTTGTAGTTGCTGCAAATGCTTCTGATCCTACGCCAATGCAAGTATATGCTCCAATGGCAGGTGCTACAATTGGTGAGTTTTTCCGTGATACTGGTAGACCAGCATTAATTATTTATGACGATTTATCTAAACAAGCTGTTGCTTATAGAGAATTATCTTTGCTATTAAGAAGACCACCAGGTCGTGAAGCTTATCCAGGAGATGTATTTTACTTACACTCCAGACTTTTAGAAAGAGCTGCAAAAATCATTAATGATGATACAATTGCTTCTCAAATGAATGATCTTCCGGCATCTTTGAAACCAATGGTAAAAGGTGGTGGATCTCTTACTGCACTTCCGATTATTGAAACGCAAGCAGGAGATGTATCTGCATATATCCCAACCAACGTAATTTCTATTACAGATGGTCAGATATTTTTGGAGACAGATTTATTTAATTCAGGTGTTCGTCCGGCAATTAACGTAGGTATTTCTGTATCTCGTGTTGGTGGAAATGCACAAATTAAATCTATGAAAAAAGTATCTGGTACTTTAAAATTAGATCAAGCACAATATAAAGAACTAGAAGCTTTTGCGAAATTTGGATCTGATTTAGATGCAAGTACACTTTCTATCATTACAAAAGGAGAGAAAAACGTAGAAATTCTGAAGCAGCCAGTAAATTCACCTTTACCTGTTGAAGAACAAGTAGCAATGGTTTTTGTAGGTACAGAAAATCTTTTAAGAGATGTTCCTGTTGGTGATGTAAAAGGATTTATGAAAGATTTCGTAGGTTTCCTAAAATCTAAGCATCCAGAAACGATGGCAGCCATCAAATCTGGAAAAATAGATAAAGAAATAACCGATGTGTTGAAAGAAGCGGCAAAAGATTTGTCTTCAAAATACGCACATTAATTTTATCTAAAAAGATTTAATAATCAATCATCTATCAATCATCAGTTATCAATAACGATTTAAAATAATGGCAAACCTAAAAGAAATACGCGGAAGAATAACTTCTATTAGTTCTACAATGCAGATTACCAGTGCAATGAAGATGGTTTCTGCTGCAAAATTAAAAAAAGCGACCGATGCTATTACAATGCTTCGTCCATATTCTGAAAAATTGACAGAATTGATAGAAAATGTAAGCAGTGGAGCCAATCTAGAAGAAGTGGCAACTTATACTGTTGCAAGGGAGGTGAAGAAAGTTTTGTACGTTGTTATTACTTCAAATAGAGGTTTGGCTGGCGCATTTAATTCTTCAGTTATCAAGTTTGTTAATAATGATATTGCAGCTGGTGCAGATAGAAATATTGAAATTTTAAGTATTGGTAAAAAGGGTTTCGACGTTTTAAGAAAAACTAGAACTATTTCTGGCAACGAAAGTGATATTTATGATAATATGAGCTTCAATGCAGTGTCCAATATTTCTGAAAAGATAATGATGGATTATAGAGAAGGAGCTTATGATCAAGTTTTTGTTTTTTATAATAAGTTTGTAAACGCAGCGACGCAGGAAGTACAGAAAGAACAAGTTTTGCCTATTTCTCTTCCAGAAAAAACTAGCGGTGCAAATACAGATTATATTTTTGAACCAAGTAGTAAGGAAATTTTAGACAATCTTATTCCAAAAGCCATTAAAACACAGATTTATAAAGCTGTAATTGATAGTGTAGCTTCTGAACATGGAGCTAGAATGACGGCAATGCACAAAGCAACAGATAATGCACAAGATTTGAAAAATGACTTGGTTATTTTCTATAACAAAGCTAGACAAGCCGCCATTACAGGAGAAATTCTAGAAATAGTAGGTGGTGCGGAAGCGTTGAAAGATTCTTAAAATTTATTATTCAAATATTATAAAAGATTGCAATTTTGCAATCTTTTTTTATTTTAGGGTGTTTTTCCTGTATGTTTAAGGGTGTTTTTCCTGTATTTCTAAGTGCATTCTCATTATATATTTGTGGTATTAAAAACCAATAAATATATAATTATGAAAACTCTCAACTTTTTCGTCTTTTGCTTCTCACTAGCATTCGGATTTACAAACGCACAAACGTTTCAAAACACTACAGCTACAACTGATGCGATAGCAGAAACCAGAATTGGTGGATGTGGTTATAATGTTCAACCTGGTGTTCAAATGTCAGCAATTACAATACCGGTTACTGGTACAATTTCTGATGCTTCTAAAATTACTGTCAATGTTGCGTTAACTTCGAGTTGGCTTGGAGACGTAACTTTAGACCTCATCAGTCCTGAAGGACAAGCAATTACATTGATCCGTAGAATAGGTGCCACTTTGGTAACTTCTTGTGGTGACTCTTCAGATTTTGTTGCGGCAAATATTTTAGGGTTCAATTCTGCAAATACTACATTAATTGATGCAGCTGGAGCAGGACCTACAGTCGCGATTCCTTCTGGAAATTATGCTCCCACTTATGGAAATGCACCCTATCCAACTCATAATCCTGGTACTTTAGCAGCTTTTTTACAAGGCAAACAATTAGATGGTGATTGGAGATTAATTTTATACGATTATGGTACAGGAGAACCAAGCACAATTGCTTCTTGGCAAATCATCGTTGCAAACGGTGCATTGTTAAAAACTTCTAATCTAAACGCAACATTTGGTAGCGATATTTCGTTGAAACAGAATCCTGTAGAAGATTATTTACTTTTAGATATTAATTCAAAATTTAATAGTTTGTCGCTTGATATTTACGATGCTTCTGGAAAAATAGTAAAAAAAGAAAATATTTTGAAAAATGTAACAGATGTAAGAGTAAACGTTCAAACGCTTCCGGCCGGAATGTATCTTTTAAATCCAACAATGAATGGAGAAAAAATTCAGCCTATTAAGTTTATTAAAAAATAAAATTTTACTACTTAACAAAAAGCACCGCGCTCTTTCGGTGCTTATTTTTTAGAAACTATTTTATTTAATCTAATTGTGAGATGTAAAGTCTAGCTTTACAATTCTTCATTAATATACCTAAAGAACATTTTTTGTGGGCATAAATTACTTCTAGACAAGAAAAGGTACTTCCTATCAATCTTTAGTCAATTACTGCAACCTTTTTTTAGTTATTTTAATTAATTTAACCTCAATTTATAGCTTTAATAATTATCTGATGCAAGTTTGATGAGGAATTTTGTAAGCCCAATTTTAACCACAATAAATATTGGAAGATGTTCTACTATTTGTATTTTTCACGTTATATTTTAACGTTAAGATTAAATTAAACATAGAATAACCAACTTCAAAAACTTGTACAATTCGTAACCGACAATTTCTAAAATTTTCTTAAAACTCTAATAAACAACTTTTGATTTATTTTTTATTTTGCCTTCTATGAAAGGATAGAGATTGTATGTTGGATAAAATTCTGTTTTAAAAGCTTTCCAAGCCGTTTTTTCAAGTGCCAAATTCACAGCTCTCAATTTTGATGCTGGAAGTTCCAATACAACCATCTGACCAATTCCCATTACCACAAACCAATTAACAACGGATGTTCCTTCTGGTGGAAAATTTTCATAAAATCCTTGCTCTACTTTTATTTTTTCAATCTCATCTACATTCATAGTTTGATCATGTTTTAAAAAAATGGTCAAAAGTATCTTATCATCTTTATTTTCAGCGCCTGATTTTGCAGCATTAGATTGCGAATACGCGGTGCAGCTTAAAAATAATAGTGCGAGTAGAAGTAAATTTTTCATAGTGTAGGTTTATTTTTAGTATTAAATTTTAGATTTTAGCCTGCTTAAAGTTTCTTGTGATATATTAATATAGGAAGCTACGATTTTGTTTGGCAAACGCTTTACAATGTGTGGATTTATTTTAAACAATTGCTTGTAACGTTCGGCTGCATCTAAGGTTGTAAAGGAAATCAACCTTTTAGAATTATTCACGTAGGCTTTTTCTAGATAAATATTGTAAAAATCTTTCCACGCAGGAATGGTCTGCATCAAATGTCTGAAATCTTCGTGACTGATGTATAAAAGTTCACTATTTTCTATCACTTGAATTGTTTCTTGTGCAGGTTGATTCGTAATAAAACTTACCAATTCTGTCGCAAATTGATTTTCAAATGCAATATATCTGGTAATATCCTTCCCATTTTCATCGATATAAAACAATCTTAAACATCCTTTCTTTACAAAAAAACTCACTTGGCTGTTTTTTCCATTCGCCAATAAGATTTCATTCTTGGCCTTCTTTATTTCTTTAAAATAAGACAAAACAATCGCTAAATCTTCCTCTTTAATGTTGATATTTTTTTTAATAAAATTAGTGAGTTCAATATGATTTGTCATTTAGTTAAAGTCTCTCACAAATTTACGATAATGAATAATATCTTGTATGCTTAAAACGACCAAATCGTGCTCATTGGCAAATTGAATAATGGTGTCCATATTTGCCATTGTCCCATCGTCATTCATCACTTCACAAAGCACAGCTTCTGATGGCAAACCTGCTAATTTCATTAAATCTACACTGCCTTCCGTATGTCCTTTTCTTTCTAAAACGCCGTTGTTATTAGCTCTTAAAGGAAATATATGACCAGGACGAGATAAATCCGAACTCGTGGCATTTGCACGAATTGCAGTTTGAATGGTTGTTAATCTATCTTTTGCAGAAATTCCTGTAGTCACCCCATTTTTTGCTTCAATTGTGACAGTAAAAGGCGTTTGAAAACTGCTCGTATTTTCTTGTACCATATACGGTAATTCTAGAATATCCGCTTTTTCATTGCTTAAACACAAACATACAATACCACTGCATTTTCGAATCATCAAAGCCATTTGATTATTGGTCATATTGTGTGCAGAATAGATCAGATCGCCTTCGTTTTCTCTGTCTTCATCGTCCATCAAAATAATTCCTTTCCCATTTTGAAGATGCAGCAAAGCCTTTTCTAGACGTTTTTTACTTTCGAGATCTATTGTTTGCACTCTTTCTAATTCTGTAGCTACCATTTCTAATTTTATTTAAATTTTCTACTGCAAAACTAATCTTAACTATTTTTAAATTGTTTGACCTAAGTCAATAAATTAACCAATTTTAAAAAAATAGTTAAGATAAATTTTACTTTTAAGCTGTAGTTTTTAAATAGGAAATCTAATTTCATGGCAAAATATTGATGTTGTAAAATAAGATTTAATTAAAAATACCAACACTCAAAATTTATTTAGAATAGGCTCCAGAAGAATACGTTAATTCATAACTATGCGTATAGATTTCAAAAACAATTCCGAATGGATCTTCTACATAGCACATTTTGAAAGGCTTATCATTTGGATAATATTCTCTAATTGGCATTCTTTGCTTTCCTCCATATTGCACAATTTTCTCTATTAACTCTTCAATATTAGGATCTTGCACACAGAAATGGAAAAGACCAGTATTGAAAGGGTTGAATTCTGGCGCTTCTTTTACACCATTTGGAAAGCAAAACAACTCAACTCCAATTCCGTCTGATGTGGCTAAATGCGCAATTTCAAATTCCGTCCAATCTTCCCCAAACACATCAATGCACATTTTTCCAATGGCGGTTTCAGTTTCTTTTTTCACTGTAGATGGTTCCATAATGACGTACCATCCCATCACTTCTGAATAGAATTTCACTGCTTCCTTAATATTCGGAACAGTAATTCCAACATGCGAAAATGATTTTGGATAATTTTTATCTCTTTTCATATTTAATAATTTAGATTGCAAAAATATTCTATATTTGCATAATTGGCAATAACTTACCGAAAAGTATTATAGTTACTAAAAAGAGTAAAATACTGATTAATAATTATTTAAGTATAAAAATTTGGAAAAAGAAATCATCTGTCCGTTGAATTACGCTATGGGATTAATAGGAACGAAGTGGAAACCATTAATTTTATTTCATTTATTAGAAGGGGAATTACGATCTGGCGAATTACAAAAGAAAATTTTTAATATTTCTAATAAAATGTTTACGCAGACCGTAAGAGAATTAGAGAAAGATGGGCTTATTGTAAGAGAAGTTTTCCCTGTGGTACCGCCAAAAGTAGAATACAAACTTAGCAGCAAAGGCAAATCTCTAGAAAATATTTTAAGAAGTTTAGATGATTGGGGTTTGCATCAAATGGATAAATAAATAGTTTTGCGTGCTATTTTTTATAAATTTTCGTGGAATATTGGCAATTTAAATTAGGCGCGAACTCGTTGACCGAAATTTTTCGGTCAATATTAAATTTCTACAAAAATGTGAGCTTATCAATCGGATTTATTTGCAATCATTCTTTGTTATTGCTCTTGTTTGTATATTATAATTCTGGTTTTTCAAATCCATCAGTAAATTTTTCAAAATGATGAGCGATTTCTAGCAACTTTTTATCAGTCCATTTTTTGGAATGAATTTGAATTCCGACTGGCATTCCGTTTTTCTTTTTTGCAATAGGAATTACAACAATTGGATGACCTGAAAATGCAGTCGTAAAAGTAAAAGAAGCTATAGCTTTTGTGTAATCTACTTTTTTATTATTAACTAAAAAAGGTCTTCCTGCAGATTGATGTTTATAGGCTTCAAATGAACAAACAGGTGTAATCCAAATATCATAAATTGTTAAAAAAGAATTATAAATTTCAGAAAATTGATCTTTATAATCTATTGCTTTTGCATAATTGATGTTGGAGAGACGCTGTCCGAGAGCCATTCCTTTTGCCCACAAATAGTCTTTGTATTTTATACCAATAAATGCAAACATAAAACTTGCGAGCAACGGTACTTTGGGATTGTTTATTCCTATTTCAAATCCAATGATTTTACTGCATTCTACATAGGCTTTTTGTTCGTCATATTTTGGATGGTCAACACGTAAAGAATGATTTTCTTTCTTAATTTTGTTTATAAAATCTCTAAACAACTCTATATATTCTGCATCAACATCTGTGTCATTTATGGATTCGGAATAAGCAATATTTAATGACATTTTGTTCCACTTACTATCATTTAGTTTAATGGGTGGCAATTCTGGAAGTTCATATTTAGTATTATTGCCTAAAACTTCCATCATTAAAATAAGGTCTGTTACATTTTTTGCCAATGGACCGGGTGTGATAATGTGTCGTCGTCCTTGTGGTTTATTTTCAACTTTGAGGTGACCTCTATTCGAGAGAAAATTTTCCGATGGACGCAAACCACAAGTACCATTAAAATGAGCAGGAACTCTGATAGATCCTCCTGCATCAGCTCCTAATACTAATGGACTAAATCCGGAAGCGACAGAAGCTGCAGAACCACCAGAACTACCACCTGCAACTCTAGAAATATCGTAGGGATTATTGGTTTGTCCATTCCAAAAGTTGGTGCTTTGCCAATCTATACAATAAAGCGCAGTATTGGTTTTACCAATAATAATAGCACCCACATCTTTTAATCTTTTAACCAATTCTGCATCTTCTGTGGCAATATAATTTCTTAAAAAAGGATCTCCATTAGAGTTTTTTAATCCTTTTACTAGAAATCTATCTTTTATGGTTAATGGTAAACCATGCAGTAACCCCAGTTCTAGCCCATTTTCAATAGCTAAATCTTTTGCTCTTGCTTCTTCTAGAATTTCTTCTTTTTCCCTTAAATCTACAACTGCATTGATCTTAGGTTTATATTTTTCAATCTGATTTAAAAAACTGGTTACAGTTTCTACTACTGTTATTTTTTTATTTTTTATTTTCTTTACGATTTCTGTTGCACTTTCGAATACGATATCTTCCATTATTTTTTTTTCAAAGTTACTGTAGACTAAGCTTATTTCTCTTTGATAAATATCAAAATCGTATTTTATTTTTCCGCTCGTATTCTACTTAATATTTCTTGTGTAATACCTATATATGAAGCAATATGGCCGAGTTTTACTCTTTGTTGAAGGTTAGGAAATTTATATAGTAATTTTTCATACCGTTCTTTTGCAGAATGAAAAAGTAAATCTTCAATACGCTCTGCAATATCAATATAAATATTTTCTAAAAAAATACGGGCATATTTTTCGTAATGCGGCTTATCTTCTAACAATTTCTTCCAATCTTCGTATTGAATGTAAGACAAAGAAGTATCTTCTAATAACTCAATATTATACCGACTTTTTTTTCTTTGAATGAAACTGTCAATCGCTGTTATAGTTGTGTTTTCTATTGGAAAATGAGCGGTAATATCTTTATTATCTTTATAATAATATGCTCTTGCCAATCCTTTGTGAAGTATATAAAAATGATCGCAAACTGCTCCTTCGCAGTGCAATAGATGTTTGCTGGGCAATTTCTGAAAAGTCATTAATTTTCTAAAATCTTCAGAGAAATTTAAAGAGGTTTGATCAGATAAAATGGGATTGTTAAATATCAATTATTGTATTACCGAAAAGGTGGCGAAAAGAAGGAAATGACTTTGTCGAATGTAGAATTTATCCGCCGTTTTTCTATGCATATTTTGCCCAAAAGATTTGTAAGAATAAGGCATTACGGGATTTTGAGCAGTTCTTGGAAACGTGGCAAATTGCAAGATTTACAAGCATGTTTAAAAGTAGAAAAACCTGTTTTTGTAGCCAAAACATTGCTCAAAAAATGCCGGTGTTGCAAGGAGGGAAACCTAGTAACGCTCGCTATTTTCGGCAATAAAGGACCGCCAGAAAGATACCTTGGCGTATTTTCTACAATGTCTGCAAAATAATTTTGTGGGTAAGGGATTTTATGATTAAAAACTAAGAAAAAGCTTGTGATAGCTTCAAAAAATCTCACGTCAGAACCAAAAAAAAGCAGTTCTTCTAAAAAACTGCTTCGTATATCTAAATTCTAAAAACGATAACTCCATAGACTGCCAAAATACTGCTGAAAAGCCACCGAAGGTTCCGTTCAACGGGCTTTCATTTCTTGTCTTTCAGACAAAACGAAAGCTTAGTTATTATCTGCTGGTTTTATTGTTCACAAAAATCATAAATGCCATCTTTAGAAATAATGATATTATTTATTTTTCCTGTTTTGTAACTTATTTTTACAGTTTTTGAACTTATAATAGATTTTCCGCCAAGATTTTCATTAAACATTTGCGTTGGAATACTTGTTTTTTTTAGAATATACAATTTTGTATTATTGTCATTAAGCTCTGTGTTGTCATATTTGATATATTTTCCTTCCGAATATTTTTCGTTACAATTTAAATTCGTAACTTCAAAATTCACATCAACTTTACTTGGTTTAAACCCAGTTGTATTCACTGGAAGTTCACACACTAAAATTTGGGTGGCAGGATCATAAGAGTCTTTTTCCAAACCAAAATATTCTTCAATCTCGTTATTGCTCATATTGCTATAGACTTTGAATATAGCCTGATTACTTAAAATATTATTACTATTATAAATCATAAATATTTTTAAGATAACCCATAAACCAATTGCAATACAAATAATTGCGATAATAAATTTTTTCATAATTACTTTAAATTTGACATTTATTTGGATAAACTTGCAGATAACGTCAGTCTGTGAAAAAACCTTCGTTTATTATATTCAAAAATAGGGAAATAATTTGAATAATTCGCTTGTATTTTCGTATATTTAATGATGCAACATATCACTGGAATTGCCCGCAACCAAATGGTTTTTACGAGTTTAGAAGATCCAATCTCTCAGGATAATCCTGTTCGGTTTGTAGATGCTTTTGTGGAGAGTATGGATTTAAAAGCATTAGGTTTTAATTGCAAAATTAAAGAACTGGAAGTCGCCTTACAAAGCGATGTCTTCTTTTGTTATTAAAACGACTTATTTTAAGCCGGTTTTCGCTTATGTAAAAAATACATTATCAATTGCAGCCTAATAATTAGCCTGCTTAAAAACGCATTTATTGAGGTTTAAAAGGTTGATTAAATTGAATAATTAGGTGAAAATTGAGTTTTTTCACAGCCTGACGTGTCGCGGCTTGCAGAAGTGGCGAACTTCGTGACCGTTTATTTTCGGCTAAGATAAAATTTCTTGCGAAAGATAAACGTGAATTTACCACATATTTCGCCATTTTTGCAAACCGCTGTTGAACTAAACCTTCGGTAGCTTTTCCCGATTCGCTGTTTTGTTACCTTTGTTTTTATTAATTCAAAAATACAATTAAAATGGC